>JBKPSF010000255.1:0-16207 GCA_046734875.1 Actinomycetota bacterium
AGAATCCTGTATATGAGGAGACATAGAGGCCGTTTTTGGTCGAGCGAGGACGGGATGCGCCGCGAAGGCGACCACAACTTCTGGTGGCTGTGGATACAAATTCACGGTTACGAATGGGGTGTTTGTGGCCACGGATGTGGCTTTTCAGCCTGCGTTGGTGTACCTGTTGGTGTAGTAAGCGCCGGAACGAGTTCCGGCCCCTATCCTGAGCCTCCCGTTTATGCTGCAAATGGGCGACTCTCGAAGCGGAGGAGGAGGGATTCGAACCCTCGATACCCCGTTGAGAGGTATAACACCTTAGCAGGGTGCCGCCTTCAACCACTCGGCCACTCCTCCAGTTGCAGGAGTATATCAAAGTCGTCTGAGGTGTTCGCGTGGAGTCCTTTAGCCTTCTGGTTCTTTGGTCTCTTGTATTGTCTCATCGTCTACTACCTCCGGTTTCGCGTTTGCGGGTTCGGCGTCGAGGATCTGCTCTCCTGAGACCTCTTCTTTTATCCTGACTAGCGTGGCGTTCAGGGTGGCGCCGAACAGGATGGTCAGGGAGGAGATGTAGAGGTAGAGGAGGAGGACTATTACGGTACCGATGGAGCCGTAGGTCTTGTCGTAGGTGTTGAAGTTGCTGCTCAGGTACAGGTTGAATGCGACGCTGGCCAGCACCCAGAGCAGGATGCCTATGACGCCGCCGGGTGTGATCCAACGGAAAGGCTGGTTGGCGTCGGGGGCGAAGTAGAAGAGCAGCGCCACTGTGATGACCATGAAGAGCAGGGCCGCCGGCCAGCGAACTATGTTCCAGGCGACCATGAACTCGTCGCCTAAAGTGAAGATCTCGGCGATGGTCTGCCCGATGGAGGGGCCCGCGACCAGGAGGAGCACGCCCGTAAGCAGGAGCGCCGAGAGGCCGAACGTCATCAGGATCGCGATGCCCCTAACCTTCCAGAACGGGCGCGTCTCCTGCACGTCGTAGGCGCGGTTGAGGGCGTTTATGAGGGCGGCGAAGGCGCCTGATGCGGCCCAGATGGTGCCGAGGATACCGATGGAGAGGAGGCCGGGGGCCGTATCCCCGTTGCGCAAGGTGTTCTCCGTGTAGGTGTGGATCAGGGCGTAGACCTGCGCCGGCAGGAGACGCCTGAGGTAGTCGAAGAGGTCAGTTACGAACTGCGGGTCCGAGCTGGAGAAGGCGTCGAGGATCGCGACGCAGAACAGGATGAAGGGGAATATCGCGAGTATGAGGTAGAAGGCGAGCTGCGCGGCGAGGCCGAGGGCGTCGTCGCGCACGAACTCCTGCACGGTCGCCTTTAGCGTCCCGTAGCGCAGGAGGTCCCTGAGATCCCCCAGAAAGTTCTTTAGCGACCCGCGCGCGGGGCGGCGTGCCACCCCCCCGAGCTTCGTGCCGGCCGTGTCGGACGCCACCGGTACCTCCCTTCTCGTAACGGGCCTTATTTTACCCGCGATCCCGGTTCTGGTCCGGCAAAGAGATAATCCGGTGGGCCCGGACGGTCGTATAAATCTCTGTATGAAGGGGTTAGTATCGGGGAGCGCCGTGTGTCTCGCGCCGGGTACCTGGCGCGATGCCATCTGCGATACCATCTGCTCCGGTGGTGTCGGGGACTTCGTCGGCGGCCGGGGAAGGGTCTGGATGGACCGTGTAGAGGACGAGGTTCTGGTGAGGAGGGTGGCCTCGGGGGACGAGCGCGCCCTCTCGGAGCTCTACGACCGCTACTCCGGGCTGGTCTACGGGACGGGGATGCGCTACCTGGGGGACAGGGGGGTGGCCGAGGAGCTGGTCCAGGACGTGTTCACCTCGGTGTGGAAGAACGTGGCGGGCTTCGACCCGGCGCGGGCCAGCTTCGCCACGTGGCTCTACCGCATCAGCCGCAACAGGGCGACGGACCTGATCCGCCGCCGCAACGCGCGCGTTAGGACCATAGGAAACGAACCGTTCCTCGAGCCCGGGGAGACCGACCCCTCGGGCGCCCTCTCGCGCAACTTCGACGTGGCCGCCGCGCTCTCGCGACTGTCCCCGGTCCACAGGGAGCTCCTCGTTCTCGCCTACTTCCGAGGCCTCTCGCAGCGTGAGATCTCCGAGCACACGAACACGCCTTTGGGTACGGTAAAGAGCCGCACCACGGCGGCGCTACGCGCCTTGCGCGAGACCATGGGCCCAGGATGAGCGAACACCCCGACCCCCGGAACCTCCTCGGCCCCTACGTGATGGGCGCCCTTCAGCCGCGCGAGGAGCAGGAGGTTGTGGACCATTTGCGAGAATGCGTCTCCTGCAGGGAGGAGGAACGAGAACTACGGATCGTCCACGAGCGTCTCCTCGACCTCGCGTATGCTACGGAGGAGCCGCCTCCGGATCTCGAAGAACGCGTCGTGGACGCCATACTGCGACGTCAAGGTCGGCGCCGTCTCCCCTCGTGGGTGGCAGCGGTGGCGGCGATCTTCGTGCTCGCAGTTCTGGCGGCGATCTTCGTCCCCGACCTCTCCGGCGGACGGGCCCTCGCCTCGGCGACCCTGGCCCCGACGCACCTCGCACCCGACGCGGGCGGCGAGGTGACCATCAGGGACGCGGGGACCAACATGAAGGTGCGCCTCGAGGCGTGGGGGCTTCCCCCTTGCGAGGACGACCGGTACTACGAGCTGTGGCTCGTCGAGGGCGGGGAACGCGTCAGCGCCGGAAGCTTCACCGTCGGCCCGAGCGGGAAGGTCGATGTGAACACGAACGTCCCCGATTTCGCGGGTTCCTACCCCACGGTGGGCATAACCTACGAACACGATAAAGACCCCCGAGCCGGCGACAAGAAGATGCTCTCCGGCGAGCTGCACGAGCTCTGAGTGTAGCTCCGTAGAGCCAGGCATCAGGCTACAGGAGCCGCAGAGCGCTTTTCCCGAAGTGTCCTAACGTGCCCGGCTCTCGTCGGGCAGCAGGGGGAGGACGAGGGTCATGCGGGTCCCCGCTCCTGGCCTGCTGTCGGCCTCGATGCGTCCGCCGTGGGCCTCGGCGATGGTCTGGGCGATGGAGAGGCCGAGTCCGCTGCCCGGTTCATCGACGCCGTCCAGCCGGTAGAAGCGCTCGAAGACGTGCGCAAGCTCCGTTTCGGGTATGCCCGGACCGTGGTCTCCGACCTCGACGCGCAGCTCGCCGCCTGCGGAGCTGGTTCTCAGGGTTATCCTCTGGCCTTCCGGGCCGTACTTTATAGCGTTGTCCACGAGGGCGAGGATAGCCTGTTCCACGCGCGCGGGGTCTACCCTGACGAGGCCGCTCTCCGAGAGCGTGGTTTCGAGGGTCGCGCCGTGCTCAGAGGCCAGGGATCCTGCCCTGCGCGCGAGATCTTCGACCAAAACGCCCGTCTCGACGGGCTCCATGCGGAAGGGCGGTGCCACCGACTCCGAGCGGGCCAAAAACAACAGGTCTTCCACCATCCTCGACATCGTCGAAGACTCCCTGACGATCTCCCGCAAGAGCTCCTCGTGCTCGCAGTCACCGTCGAACTCCAGCCCGATCTCCGCGTTGCCCCGGATCACGGTGAGGGGCGTCCTGAGCTCGTGGGAGACCTCGGCCAGAAACTCGGCCTTGGCGCGGGCGGCATCGGCGAGCACACGCTCAACGCGTTTGCGCTTGCTGACGTCGCGAGAGGAGGTCTGGAGCCGGACGACCTCGCCACTTCTATCGAGTATGGGCTCCGTGAGGGTCTCGAACCAGGTGTACTCCCCGGACTTCTTCCGGATGCGGTAGATGACGGAGACGGCGCCCTGCCCTTCGAGCGCCTTCTCGTGGGCCTCTGTGCGGATGCGTTGAAGGTCTCCGGGATGGAAGAGTTCGTAGGGGTCGGTGCCCAGTAGTTCTTCGGGCTCGTAGCCGAGCAGGCGCCGGCACGAGGGGCTGATATACAAGTAACGTCCGTCGGGCTCGTGCAGGCACACGAGGTCGCTCATCTTCTCGGCGAGCAGACGGAAGCGGGCTTCGCTCTTCCGTAGTGCCTCTTCGGCCCCCTTGCGCTGGGTGATGTCCCTGAAGCTGACGACCGCCCCGACGACCTCGCTGCCTTCCTGGATCGGGGTGCTCGTGTACTCCACGGGGAAGGTGCTGCCGTCCTTGCGCCTGAAGACCTCGTCGCCGGAGGCATGGACGTCCCCGTCCCTCAACGCCGCGTAGACCGGGCAATCGCCCTCGGGGTAGGGCACGCCGTCGGCGTTGATGTGGGTGACGATGTCGTGCTGGTGGCGCCCGGCGAGCTCGCCCGGCCCGTAGCCCAGCATCCGCTCCGCCGCCGGGTTCACGAAGGAGGTCTTCTCGTCGAGGTCGAGACCGTAGATGCCCTCGCCCACGGAGGTCAAGATCGACTGGTTCTGCCGGATCACTCGCTCCAAATTTTCCTTGTACCGCTTCGTCTCCGTTATGTCCTGTATCTGGGCCACGATGTAGAGTGGCATGTCTTCGGCGTCGCGCACAAGGGAGGTGCTGAGAAAGACCCAGACCGTTCGTCCGCTCTTGTGTACGTAGCGCTTCTCCGTGTTGAAGTACTGGATCTCCCCTGCGAGCATCCTCCTCAAGCCCTCGGCGTCCTCTTCGAGATCGTCGGGATGGGTGATGCTCTGGAAATCCGTGGCGAGCAGCTCTTTCTCGGTGTAGCCGGTGATCTCGCACACCGAAGGGTTGACCTGCAACCACCGCCCGTCCGGGGCCCCGATGGCCATGCCGACCGCCGCCGACCCGAAGGCGGCCCGAAACCGCTCCTCGCTCTGCCTGAGCGCCTCCTCAGCCCGCTTGTGCTCCGTGACATCCCGCGCTATGCCCTCGAAGGCGACGACGTTCCCAGCCCCGTCGTGGATGGGCTTGTTGTGCTGCTCGGTCCAGATCAGGGCACCGTCCTTTCGGTACCAGCGCAGCACGAGCGGCTCCTCGGAGAATCGCCGGAGACCCTCAAGCAAGTGCCTGTCTTCGGGGTGAACCCGCCTGATGCCCAGCTCGGGATCGGCGTAGTGCTCCTCCGGGGTGAAGCCCGTCATCCGGGTCGCCGACGGGCTGATGTACTCGAACCCGGGCGTCGGCAGTATGCGGTACCGGTAGACGAGGTCCCTCGCGTTGTCCGCGTAGAGCCTGAACCGCTCGTCGTCCGAATGGTCCCTACCCTCCGACTCTGCGGTTCTCAATGCCTTCAGGGCCCCGTAGGCCAGGCCGGCCAGGGCGCCGGCCACGGCGAGGCGACGAACCTGGCGGAGCACGACGTTAGAGTTCACGGCCCTCCGAAAGACGCCTGGATCGGTCGTATCGAGATGGATTATACTTGTGTTCGGGAAGAGAGGGCATAAGATGCTGATCCTGATAGTCGAAGACGAAGCCGCGATCGCGCGCTTCCTGGAGCGCGGCCTGAACGCCCAGGGCCACAGGGTCCTATGCGCCTACGACGGGGCGGAGGGGACTCGCCTGGCCGTAGAAGAACCGGTAGACCTGGTCCTGCTGGACATCTCTTTGCCGAGGCTGGACGGCCGCGAGGTCCTTCGGCGGATCCGTCTGCGGCGTCCCGACCTCCCTGTCCTGATGCTCACGGCCCGCGACGACACCCGCAACAAGGTCGGCGCCCTGGACGCCGGGGCCGACGACTACCTGACCAAGCCGTTCGTGTTCGAGGAGCTGCTGGCTCGCGTGCGCGCCCTGACCCGCCGCACGGGACAGCCCGCGTCTGCCCAGATACAGACCGACGACCTCACGATAGATCTGCTCTCGCGCCGCGCCTGGCGCAAGGACGAGAAGATAGAGCTCTCCAGCAGGGAATTTGCGCTACTGGAGTACTTCATGCGCCACTCCGGCCAGGTCCTCTCCAGGCAGCAGATCCTCTCCGCCATCTGGGACTACGACTTCGAACCCTCCTCTAACGTCGTGGACGTTTACGTGCGCCACCTGCGCAACAAGGTTGACCCCCCAGACGGGCCGTCCTCGATCCAGACCATCCGCGGCGCCGGCTACCGCTTCGATCCAGCCCAGAACTTCTAGGGCCCCTACCGGAAAACTTCAAGATGAAAGAAAATTCATCCCCGTTTCATCCCCCTTTCACGAGCGGTGTATACAATCCTGAAGAGTGGGCTACGGGCGGTGATCATTACCCGAATATCGTGTCACCGTCGCCGGTGGTCGACCATTATAGGGTCCGGGCGAGGGCGTCTCCTCCTTTCCCTACTTTTCCCATCGCATCTTCGCCCCCCCGGACTCTTCGAGCACGCTACGCCCTTCGGGCTCCGCTTGTCAGCACGGCGCTTCACGCCTCGTCAGCACGCTCAGGCTTCGCCTTCGCTCGTCAGCACGCCTGCTTCGCAGGCTTGTCAGCTTTTCCAGCTACGGCCTCACCCGGCTGCGCACGACGAACCGCCACCCGCGGCAGCCACGTCCGACGCTTAGAGCGGCGCCCCGGGACGACTTCCTGAAAGCGAGGCCGCAGGCCGAAGCGTGCCGACAAGCGAGGGCGGAGCCCGAGCGTGCTGACAAGCCTGCGAAGCAGGCGTGCTGAAAGCTTATAGATATCGGCTGCGGTGTCCGTATACTCGTGGCATGAGGTTGATCGTTGCGGAGAAGCCGTCCGTCGGGCGGGATATAGCGGGTGCTCTGGGGAGGCATAGTAAGGGGAAGGGCTCCCTGGCTGGTAATGGCTGGACGGTTACGTGGGCTCTTGGGCATCTGGCTGAGCTGGCGCCGCCTGATGCGTACGGCGAGGAATACAAGAAGTGGCGGTTGGAGAGCTTGCCCATTTTGCCTGAGCGCTTCAAGGTCAGGGTGAGCAGCAAGACGCGCGAGCAGTTCGACGTGGTGAGGGGTTTGATGAAGGACCCTTCTGTGACGGAGGTGGTCAACGCCTGCGACGCGGGGAGGGAGGGGGAGCTGATCTTCGCCTACCTCTATGGTCTCTCCGGTTGCCGCAAGCCGGTGTTGCGGCTCTGGATCTCCTCCCTCACCCACGAGGCCATTAGGGAAGGGTTCGGCTCTTTGCGCGACGGGCAGAGCATGAAGCCGCTCGAGGACGCGGCGCGTAGCCGGGGGGAGGCCGATTGGATCGTTGGCATGAACGCTACCCGCGCCTACTCGGTCCGCTTCGGAAGCCCCGGCAACGTCCTCTCCGTCGGCCGCGTCCAGACCCCAACCCTGAAGCTCCTGGTCGACCGCGAACGGGAGATACAAGATTTTGAGCCCGAGAAGTTCTGGACCGTCCACGCCCGCTTCTCCCGCGAGGCGACCACGTACGATGGCGTCTGGTTCAAGAACAAACAGAACCGCCTCTCCGGGAAGGAGACCGCAGACCGCATAGCACAGAAGATCCATGGCGGGACGGGAACCGTCCGCAAGGCGCAGAAAAAGACGGCGACGGAGAAGCCGCCGCTCCTCTACGACCTGACCGAGCTCCAGCGCAACGCCAACGCCCGCTACGGCTTCACCGCGGAGCGCACCCTGCGCGCGGCCCAGGCGCTCTACGAGGAAAAGAAGCTCATCACCTACCCCCGCACCTCCAGCCGCTACCTCTCCAGGGACATGGTCGGCGGCCTGAAGAAGCGCGTCGAGGCCGCGGGGGCGCTACCCGGGCTCTCGTCTTTCGCCGAGAAGCTGCTGGAGAAGCAGAAGCTCCCGATCAGCAAGCGAATAGTGGACGACTCGAAGGTCACCGACCACCACGCCATCGTCCCCACCAACAAGAAGCCCTCGGAACGACTGCCCTCTGAAGAGGCGAAGGTCTACGACCTGGTGGCCAGGCGTTTCCTCGCCGTGTTCTTCCCGGCGGCCCGCTTCGAGAACACGACCGTTGTTACGGAGGTGAGGGAGGAGACGTTCCTCTCGCGCGGGCGAGTCGTGCTCGAGGCGGGGTGGCGGGCGCTGTATCCGGACGGGGTCGGCGGACGGAGAAAAAAAGAGCCGCCCGTGTTGCCGCCCATCGAGGTGGGACAGGAGTGGGACGTCATCAAGGTCGGGGTCAAGGAGGGGGAGACCAAGCCGCCGCCGCGTTATTCGGAGTCGGCGTTGCTCGGGGCCATGGAGACGGCGGGCAAGCTCGTCGAGGACGAGGAGCTCAGGCAGCAGATGAAGGACTCCGGCCTGGGGACGCCGGCAACCAGGGCAGCCACCATCGAGCGCCTCATAAAGGTCGGCTACATCGAACGCGAGAAGAAGGTCCTCGTCCCGACCGAGAAAGGAAGGGCCCTCATCGGGCTACTCGGGGAGAGCCCGCTCACCTCCGCCGAGCTCACGGCCCGCTGGGAGGAGCGCCTCGCGAAGATGGAGAAGGGCGCGGAGCGACGTCCTGCCTTCATGGCCGACATAAACGGTTTCGCAACGGAGCTCGTCGAACAGGTCCGCGTCATGGAGGGCGAGAAGCTGGAGGCCCCCTCCCGCAACCGGGAGCCGCTCGGGGCCTGCCCCAGGTGCGGTGCCCCCGTCGTCGAAACCAGAAAAGCCTATGGATGCTCGGCGTGGAAAAAGTCGGGTTGCGACTTTGTGATCTGGAAACAGGTCTCAGGCAAACGCCTGAGCGAAGGCCAGGCCAAACAGCTCCTCACGAAAGGCCGCACCGGACAGATGAAAGGCTTCAAGAGCAAGGCCGGCAAACCCTACTCCGCCGCCCTAAAGCTCGACGGCGAACACAAGGTGCGCCTGGAGTTCGAAAACGCGCGTAGGTAGAGCGGCGTAGCTGGCCTCGCCAAGGACACGGATCGTGTCCGAAAAGCACGGGTGCAGTCCATCTCGAACGCGACTAGACTGATGCCATGGGGCGGGTGAGACGGCGGGGGACGGACGGGGTGAGCCAGAGGGCGTCGTCCCTGGAGCTCTTCTACGACCTCGTGTTCGTTTTCGCGATCACGCAGGTCTCCCACCTGCTGTTGGCGCACCTTTCGTGGACGGGCGTGCTGCAGTCCCTCATAGTACTATTCGCGGTGTACTGGTCGTGGAACTACACGACCTGGACCACCAACGAGCTGGACACGGAGACCGCATCGGTTCGACTGCTCCTCCTTGGCCTGATGCTCGTAAGCCTGCTCATGTCGGTGGCGATACCGCAAGCATTCACGGACCACGCGCTGCTGTTTGCCGGATCTTACGTCGCTATCCAGATCGGGAGGCACTTCTTTCTGACCTTCGTTGCGGCCGAGAGCGGGACGATAGAGCGCGAGCGGGCCGGACGTATCCTCACCTGGTTCGTAGTAGTAGGAGTATTGTGGATCGCCGGCGCGCTAGTCGAAGGTATTGGTCGTTATGTACTCTGGCTTGTAGCGCTCGCGCTCGACTACTCTGCGCCGCTCGTGACGTACTGGGTGCCGGGAAGGCGGCGCCTCGCACCCGAGACCTGGAACGTGGGAACGGAGCACTTCGCCGAGCGCTTCGGGCTGTTCATCATTCTGGCTCTGGGCGAGTCCATCGTCATAACCGGTGCGACTACCTCCGAGGGCGAGCTGGATGTGAAGACGATCCTGGCCTTCGTCATGGCCTTTCTGGCGAGCGTCGCGATCTGGTGGCTGTATTTCACGTCCGTGGCGGCGCTCGGGGAGCATTACCTCGAGGTCGCCGACAGCAGGACCACACTCGCCAGGGACGCCTATACGTATTTGCACGTCGTGTTCATTGCGGGGATCATTTTATCCGCGGTGGGGGACGAGCTGGTGATCGCGCACCCGCTCGAGATCCTGCCTCCCTACGAGGTCGCCGCCGTGGCTGCCGGTCCCGCCGTGTACCTGCTGGCCCACACGCTCTTCGCCCACAGGTTGACGGGTTCGTGGTACATGTCGAAGGCACTCGGGACGCTCGCCTGCGTCGCGGTCGGCTTCGTTGGCCTGTTCGTACCCGCGCTCGCCCTCGCAGGAGCCCTCATCGTGGTGCTCGTGGCGGTGATCGCAGCCGGATACCTCGCCGCCCCGCGATCCCGGGAACAGGGCGCGGACCTTTACCAGGGTTGACGAGGCACCGCTGGGGCCCTAACCCCACAGCGCGTCAAAGCGGTTACTTGATCTCTGCCATTGTGCGTTACACTCTCGCGGGTATGAGAATTGCTATCGTCGGGGCCGGGCTGGCTGGCCTCACCTGCGCAAAAGTACTGAGAGAGCGGGGAGCCGAGGTCGCCGTCTTCGAGGCGTCGGACGACATCGGCGGTCGTGTGCGCACCGACGAGCACGACGGGTTCCTGCTCGACAGGGGCTTCCAGGTGTACTTCACGTCCTATCCGGTCTCGAGGAGGCACCTCGATTACGGCGTGCTCGAGCTCAGGGAGTTCGATCCCGGTGCGATCGTCTGCAGGGGACCACAGAAGAGCGTCCTCTCCGACCCCCTCCGCGACCCGAAGGCGCTCGTCCCGTCCTTGCTGTCCGATGCTGCAACCCTCGGTGACAAGCTCCGAACGTTGGATCTGGCGGCGAGATCGGTTCGCGGAGAGATCAGCGCTGGGGCTGAGGGCGGCGATTTAGACGCCTCGGCGTTGGAGTACCTGCGTGCGTCGGGCCTCTCGGAACGGTACATAGACTCGTTCTTCAGGCCTTTTTACGGCGGCATCTTCCTGAACCGCAGGCTGACCACCAGCGCCCGCGTCCTCCGCTTCACCCTCGGGATGCTGGCCACCGGCCGCACGGTCGTGCCCGCCCAGGGTATGGGCGAGATACCGCGCCAGCTCGCCTCACGGCTGCCGGAAGAAGCGGTTCGACTCAATAGCCCCGTAGGCTCGCTCTTGCGCGACGGGGAACGCGTTGTTGGTGTCAGGGCCGGGGAATCCGAGCATGAGGCCGACGCCGTCGTCGTGGCGACCGAGGCGCCCGCGGCGGGGAAGCTCACCGGCGAGGCGGTGCCCGAGGGGGCCGTGGGCGAGGCGTGCATCTACTACGAAACGGACGGGCTCGGGAGCGGGAAGAAGATCCTCTTGAACGCCGAAGATGGGGCTTTCGTGAACAACTCGGTGGAGATAAGCAACGTCTCGGAGAAGTACGCGCCAGTGGGTCGCCACCTGCTTTCCGCCGTGGCGCTTACCGGCCTGGACCTGCCCGACGAAGAGCTCTACCGCAGGGGCATAGAGGATTTGAGCCGCACATATCCCGGCGCCGACTTCAGGCCACTTGCTGTGTACCGCATCCCGTACGGGCAGTTTGCCCAGCCTCCCGGTATCCACGAGAAGCTGCTGGAGAACAGGACGCAGACGCCGGGGCTTGTGCTTGCTGGTGAGTACACCGAGGATGCTTCCATAAACGGCTCCATGCTCTCGGGGGAGAAGGCCGCTGAGGCGGTGCTCGCTTGAGCGGGATTAACGGCGTTCCGGCGCTCAGGATCGGGGATCTTAGGAAGACCTATTCCAACGGGTTGCTCGCGCTCGACGGGGTTTCTCTCGAGGTGGAGGCCGGCACGTTTTTCGGCCTGCTCGGGCCGAACGGCGCCGGGAAGACGACGCTCATTAACAGCGTAGTCAGCCTCGTCAGGCCAGACTCCGGTTCGGTGGAGGTCTTCGGCAAGGATGCCTACAGGGAGTTCAGGGAGGCGCGGCGCATGATCGGGGTCTCTCCTCAGGAAGTGAACCTTGACAGGTTCCTGACCGTCGAGGAGACGCTCATCTTCCACGCTGGTTACTACGGTGTGTCGAAAAACAAGGCCCGCGAGAGGGCCGAGGAGTTGCTGGAGCGGTTCGGGCTCGTCGGCAAGCGCGACCAGCGGACGAACACGCTCTCTGGCGGCATGAAGCGGCGCGTGCTCTTCGCGAGGGCCCTCATGCACGACCCGAAGGTCTTATTTCTGGATGAGCCCACGGCCGGCGTGGACGTGGAGTTGCGCTACAAGCTCTGGGGATATATCAGGGAGTTGAACCGTGGTGGGATGACCATCCTGCTCACGACGCACTACCTGGAGGAGGCCGAGGCGTTGTGCGAGGAGATCGCGCTCATCAACGGCGGCAACGTCGTGGCCCAGGGGAGCAGCGAGGATCTCAAGAACTCTTACGAAGCGAGAAACGTCGAGGAGGTCTACATGAAGGTGATAGGCCATGATCTTCGCTGACCGTACTTTCCAGACGCTCCTGCAGCGCGAGGTCCTGCGCTTCACCCGCGTCTGGATGCAGACTATCGTCCCGCAGCTCTTGACCTCGCTCCTCTACCTCGTGGTCTTCGGCATCGCGCTCGGCGGCCGTATCAAGCAGATAGAGGGTATCCCGTATCTCGACTACATTCTGCCAGGCATCGCTTTGATGAGCCTGATCACCAACTCCCAGATGAACTCCTCCTGGTCGGTCTTCGACGCCAAGCGGGAGCGCTACATTGAAGAAGTCCTGATCAGCCCCATGAGCAACCTGCAGATAGCACTGGCTTACTCTTTGGGCGGCATGCTGCGCGGCGTGGTGATGGGGGCGGGGGTCTTCGTGGTCGGGGTGCCCTTCGTCGGCGTGCACATCAAACACCCCTTGATGCTAGTGGTGATCGGGCTCCTCGCCTCCTTCGCCTTCTCCTCTTTCGGCACGATGGTAGGGGCTTTGGCGACGCGCATCGAGCACATCTCCCTGATCACGAGCGTCATCATCCAGCCTCTGGCCTTTCTGGGCGGCGTGTTCTACTCCGTCGGGATGCTGCCGGAGGTGCTCAGGGTGGTGACGTTCTTAAACCCGATCTTCTACACCGTCGACGCTGCCCGCTACGTGACGCTGGGCGTCTCCGACCTGAACCCCTACCCGACTTTGGGCATGGTCTGCCTCATCGCCGCGATCTGCTTCGGCGGCGCCTGGTGGGCCATAAGCCGTGGCCCGAACCTCCGCTACTAGACCCTCCCCGGCCGCCGAAGCCTGGATCTTTGTCCTCGGCGTTCTCGCCGTATCGCGGTGGCTTTTTCTGCCCGCCGGGGCGTTGGCGGCCGCCTATCTCCCAGGCGCAGATCCAGCGGGAGATCCCCTGCAGCCGCCGGGGTTTTTGAACTACTGGGCCCACTGGGACGGGGCCTGGTACACGGAGATTGCCACAGGGGGTTACGGGGCACGCGCCCCCGAATCCACAGCCTTCTTCCCGCTCTATCCTTTAATGGTGAGGTTCGGGAGTTCTATTGCTGGTGGGCCTGCGGCGTGGGGCGTCTCGATCTCCTTACTATGCACGGCCTTCGCGCTGTTCTTCGTCTACCGGATCTCCGAGAACCTTTACGGCGTCCGCGCCGCCCGTGCGTCCACGCTGGCCCTGGCTTTCTTCCCGACGGCTTTCTTCCTGAACGCCGTCTACACCGAGGCGCTCTTCCTGGCGCTCACCGCCGGCGCAGTGTGGGCGGCCCGCGTGCGTAGCAACTTCTTGCTCGCCGGGGTGCTCGGCGCCCTTGCCGCGGCCACGAGGAACCTCGGGGTGCTCCTCCTGATACCGCTCTCCTTCGAGTGGGCGCGCCAGAGACGGGAACTCGGCGCACGGGTGCTCGCCGGCCTGGTACTAGTCCCCGCCGGGCTCGTCGCGTACGCTGCCTTTCTGTGGAGTCGTTTCGGGGACCCGCTCGTCTTCGCCCGCCAACAGAGCGCCTACTGGGATCGCGAGTTGACACCTCCCCTGACGACGCTCGGGAGGGCCTGGCACGACGCGGCCAACGGGATGAGGTACGTCCTGGACCCCCAGGCGCTCTTTCTTGGCTCCCCGGCCGGTCCTACGCTCGAGGCCTCCAACACCCTCAACCTGGTGTTCCTGGCCTTCTTCGTGCTCGTCATGCTCGTCGGCCTCGTCGTGCTGCCACCGGAACTCTCCGTCTATGCCCTGCTCATCGTGTTGTTGCCTGTGCTAACGCCTGCTCCCCAGTTCCCGCTCATGAGCCTGCCCCGCTTCGTGCTCGGAACGTTCCCGGTATTTCTCGTGCTCGGTTATCTGCTGTCGCGCAGCAGGCTGGCCCTGATCTCCTACCTCGTGCTCGGTGCCGGCCTCGGCGTCGCGCTCACCCTCCTGTTCGCCACCTGGCGCTGGGTGGCTTAGAGCATTTCACGCTCGATGCCCTTGACGTCGTCGGGACCCCGCGCAAACGGGGGCGTAGCCGTGAATCTTCCTTGGCTTTCGAGAGAGTGGTACGGTGAGGACCAGTGAACGATCCTCGCGCTGCCGGACGGACGAACCGTATTCCCCTGTTTGCCCTGCTCGGGGCCAACGCGGTCTCGGAGACGGGCAACGTGTTAGCGTTCGTGGCGATACCGTGGTTCGTCTTGCAGACAACGGGCAGCGCGGCCAGGACGGGGTTGGCAGGCGCAGTCTTCCTGCTCGCCGCCGTTGTGGCCGGCATCTTCGGCGGTCCGGTCGTTGACCGCGCGGGTTTCAGGCGGGCGAGCATCGTCGCGGATCTCGCGGGCGCGGTGACGGTGGCCTCGATCCCGTTGCTCTACCACACGGTCGGGCTGCTTTTCTGGCAGCTCCTGGTGCTGGTCTTCCTCGGCGGTTTCCTCGACGCGCCGGGGCACACGGCCCGCCAGAGCCTCGTCCCCGACCTCGCCTGGAGGGCGGGGATGGGGATCGAACGCGCCAACTCGGCGTTCCAGGCCATCCAGCACGCCTCGTTCCTCTTCGGCCCGCCGCTCGCGGGCCTCCTTATCGCCTCGTTCGCGCCCGAAGGCGTGCTCTGGATAGACGCGGCGACCTTCGTCTTCTCGGCGGCCCTGGTCGCCGCACTGGTCCCCCGCCTCGTCCCGCGGTCCGGCACGGCCGGGGTTCGTCGCGCCGGGCGGTATTTCGCCGATCTCGTCGAGGGAGTGGAGTTTATCCGGCGGGACCGACTCGTCGTCTGGATGTTCGGCATCGGGGTCGTCGCCAACTCGCTCGCCCTGCCCCTCTTCGCGGTGGTTCTGCCCTTCTATGCCAAAGAGGTTTACGGCAGCGCGGTGGACCTCGGGTTGATGCTAGGGGGGTTCGGCAGCGGCGCTTTGGCCGGTACCGTACTCTACGGGATCTTCGGCCATCGGCTTCCGCGCCGGGCGACTCTGGTGTCGGCGATCCTGTTTCTGGGCCTGCCGTTCTGGGTTCTGGTCGCTGTCCCGCCGCTCGGGGCCGCCATCGGGGTGCTCTTCGTCGCGGGCTACGCCCTCGGTCCGCCCAATCCCCTGATCTTTAGCGTGCTGCAGGAGCGTACCCCGCCGCGGATGCTGGGCCGCGTGCTCGGCGCCGGCGTCTCGCTCTCGATGATCGGCGCTCCGGCGGGGATGGTGCTATGCGGTTACGCCCTGGAGATTTTCGGCCTGCGCCCGACCCTCGCGGGCATCTCCGCCTGCTACCTGGCGGTCGGGTTCCTCTCGCTCCTCAGCCCTGCCCTGCGCGAGCTGGGCAAGGTCCGAAACTAGCCAAAGTTCACGGCTGAGGCGGCTTTCCAGATTTTTTTGGCCTAAGATCTCCCAAATATCACTCATTTGCGTGATGCGTTCTGTTCTGTGGGGATCTAAGCTACTTTTCCGATGTGATGAAAGGCGGGCTATCCGCCTTGAGATCGAGGAGGAGATGGATATGCGGGCCGTGCAGGAAGGAGGGGCCACGATGCGAGCGGTGCTGTGCGCCTCCCTATGCAACTGCCGACACACTCTGAGGGCCGAGGGCGACGAGAGGCTCGTTGAGGTGGCCCTCGAACATCTCAGGCACAACCATCCCGCCGCGCCACTGGTAGAAGAGCGGGTCAGGGGGATCGTGTTCAGCCGCGCCTACGATATCGAGTACGCCACGGCCTAGCGCGAACAAGAAGCCTGACGGGCTGGCTTACGCGGTCTGCGCGTTCTCCATGAGGCGGCGGGTCTCTTCGATCACCGCTTCGCCGATGTTGCCCCTTGCTCCGGCGTAGATGGGTCGTCCGAACTCGACCCTGGCGTCCACGTCGCGCAGGGCCGGGGTGAGCATCTGGAGCGTGGCCGCGAGCCACTCGCGGTCGCGTCTGCGCCGGCGCAGTCGGGTCAGGGGAACGCGCAGGGCTCTAGGGGAGATCACACCGCTCACCACGACGGGGACGACCGCGAGACCGGGCGCGAGGCGCGCGAAGAGGTCGGCGCTCGACGACCACCTGCGGAGCGCCTCCACGGCGCCGGGCAGTACCGTGGGGTCGGGTTCGATCCTGCCTCCCGGGAACGTCAGCATGGCGCCACCGCCTCGCAGGTGCCTGGCCGCCGCCCTCACGACGCCGGAACGCCCCGCCGGTATCTCAGCGACGGTCAGGAGGTGGCGCGAGGTGTTGGGGAGGCAATCGAGGAAGGGCCTGTCGGCGGCGATCACCCGCAGGTCCTCCCGTGGC
>JBKPSF010000256.1:0-16538 GCA_046734875.1 Actinomycetota bacterium
CCCTTGCTCCGCCCCCGCCTCAGCCATGCATGCCCCTTCCCTGGAATCGATCCCTCTGCGCGCAGCTTACATGTTAAGCACGCCCGTTTACAACACCCCTGGTGCCGGTCTGTTTCCCGCTAGGAGCCCCCGCTAAACCAAATTCAACTCGAGGGGCCGAGCACAGAAAACCTCCCGAAGAATCGGCCGATTCTTCGGGAGGAAAGTGGACGGCGGCCCGCAACGCTATTGGGCCTGCCAAGATACGTTTCGTAGCTACTTCAACCGAGGATCTTGCTCGGGTCGGTGTAGGAGAGGTCGTGGGCCTCGGCGACCGGCTCGGAGACGAGGTCCCCGCGCAGGGTAGAGAGGCCTTTGGCGAGATCCTCGTCGTCGGCCGCCGCTCCCTCTATGCCCTTCTCTGCTATCCGGATCAGGTAAGGCAAAGTCGCGCTGGTCAAAGCTAGCGTGGAGGTCCTTGCCACGGCCCCGGGTATGTTGGCGACGCAGTAGTGGACGACGCCCTCCTCGATGTAGGTGGGATCGGAATGCGTCGTCGGCCTCGCCGTCTCGATGCACCCGCCCTGGTCGATGGCGACGTCGGCGACGACGCTCCCCGGCCGCATGCTGGCGACCATCTCGCGGGAAACTAGCTTGGGCGCCTTGGCCCCGTGCACGAGCACGGCCCCTATGACCACGTCGGCCTGCTTGACGTAGGCGGCCGTCCTGGCCCGGTTGGGTATAACGAGGTCGGCTCTTCCTTCGAAGATGTCAGAGAGATAGGCGAGCCGCTTGGGGCTGATGTCGAGCACGCTGACCAACGCCCGCATGCCAAGGGCTATCTTGGCAGCCTCGGTGCCGACCACGCCGCCCCCGATGATGGTCACCTTCGCCGCCGGCGTACCCGGCACGCCCCCAAGCAAGAGCCCGGCCCCGCCCTGCGGGCTTTCGAGGTGGTGTGCCGCGGCCTGTACGGACATCCTGCCGGCGACCTCGCTCATGGGCGTAAGGAGCGGCAGGAGCCCGTCCGGGGTCTCAACCGTCTCGTAGGCGATGGAGTTGATCTTACGCTCCATCAAAAACTCCGTGAGGCCTTTGTCCGCCGCGAGGTGCAAATAAGTAAAGAGCTGCTGGCCCTCTTTGAAGCGGTCGTACTCCTCGGGGACGGGCTCTTTGACCTTCACGATCAACTCCGCGTCCTCGAACACCTCATCGGGCCCGTCGACGAGCCGCGCGCCCACCTCTTCGTACTCTCCATCGGTGAAGCCTGCGCCGCCCCCGGCGCCGGCCTGCACAACCACCTCGTGGCCGTGGTGTATCAGCTCGGCAACCCCGTCGGGCTGCATGGAGACCCGGCCTTCCATGTCCTTGATCTCTTTCGGTACCCCTACAACCGCCACCGCGACCCTTCCTTTCCCTCGCTGCCCGCGTGAACCTCCATACCTTATAGCAAGGCTACTATAGACGTGCAAGGATGCTGGTAGAGGCTACGGTTTTGCCCGCCGGCCGCCGGCGTCCTCGTCGGGACGCAGCCACAGGGTGACGTGCTCGGGCTGCATTGTCCTGTTCACCACCGAGACCAGTTCGTCGCTCAGGGTGGTGAGGTCCGTTTCCTCGCGCAGGCGGGCGGAGAAGGTGCCAAGCGTCCTTGCGGCGTCGTATTTACGTCTGTAGAAGCGACGGTCTACCACGTTCTGGATGCGTCGGCGCAGGGGGTTGAACAGGGCAGCGATCACGAGCGTGGAGACGACGACGGCGAGCTGTGGCTGTTGCTCCCGGCCGGTGAGGGCCTGAAAGATCGCCTGGGCCGATGCCACCCCGCCGATGTAGAGGACGACCAGCATCGCTGTCAGGGAGCCGTAGACGAGGGTGCGATTGATAACCACGTCTATGTCGAACAGGCGCGAGCGCAGCATCGCTATGCCTATGGAGAGCGGGATCATCAACGCTGAGGCGTCCATCAGCAGCAGGCTCAACATCCGCGGTCCTACGTCCTGCGGCGGGAGGTCTACCGCTGCCCCTATGGTAAAAATGGTCGCCAGGGTGCCCGCCACGGCGATTGCCACCCCGAAGACGACCCACTTGGTCTGCTGGCGCTCTACCGGCCCGGAGATGCGAGCGTAGCGGTAGATCTGGGCTATCGGGAAGCTGCCCCACACCGCCAGTACGGCCGCGTTGAAGAGGAGTGGCGGCCAGCTCTCCGGGCCGAAGGGCGTAAAGGTCCAGAGACCGAAGAAGAAAACGCCGTAGATCAACGCCAGCCAGCGCGTCCAGCGGGGCACGAAGCGACCGCTCGGGAAGAGGTAGAAAAAGAGCATCCACGTTATGTAGCCGACGTACGTCAGTACCGAGCCTGACGCCGCCTGCAGGAGACCGTAGTTTCCTTCTGTTGCGCTCGGGGTCAGAACGAACAGGCCGTTCAGTGGACCCCACACCACCAGCATCGTCGCGACGAGCAACGCTATAGGATCGTCGGAGCGGCGCCAGAAGATGACGGTGGCGATTACGGCAAAGACGGAGACGAAGATCGTGTCCAGGGCGACGTTGTAGAGGGCGTATGCGTTTGCGGAGAGCCCGAGTTCCGCGAGCGCATCGCTTACGTTTTCGGAAGGATGGGCAAGTTCGGCATAACGAGCAGGGACGCTGCTCGCGAATGCTACCCCCAGCGTGGCCACGGCGATCGCCACCCACGCTACCCTGGCTGGGAGAAGCCAGCGCCTGCGTGGAATCGCTCTATCCCGTTGCGATGTCTCCACCGTTACGACACCACCCTACGCAATCTCTTCGCACGCTTCGGTATACATCACGGTCGCCAAGCTACTTGCTCGTCGGCTGTCGGCTCGGGACGCAGCCACATCGAGACGTGCGCCGGTTGCATCGTTTCGCTGACAACCTCCAGCAGATCGGAGTTCAAGGCGTCGAGATCCGTCTCGTCTCTGAGCTTCAGCGAAAACGCTTCCAGCGTCTTCCTCGCGTCGTATTTGCCGCGGTAGAAGCGCCGGTCGATGAAGGACTGGATGCGCCTTCTCAGCGGATCGAACAGGGCGGCGATAGCCAGGGTGGAGACGACCACGGCGAGTTGGGGAAGCCGTTCCTGGCCGGTAACGGAGCGGAAGAGCGCCTGGATAGTCACGACACCGCCAAAGTAGACCAGCGCGAGCGTGGCCGTAAGCGAACCGTAGACGAGGGTTCGGTTTATGACCACGTCTATGTCGTAGAGGCGGTGCTTCACGATGGCTATGCCCGTGAAAACCGGCAACCCTAGCAGGGCCACAGCGATGGTTAAGATGCTTCCCGGTACGTTCCAGATGCTGACGAACCCGCTCGCGAAGATGGTGCCGACGACCACCGTGCCCCCGTAGGCGAGCCACTTGATCTGCTGGCGCTCCTCGCTTCCCGCGCGGTGCATCCTGACGATGAGCGAGCCGGCTGACGCCACCATCGAGCCCCCTGCCGTGATGGCGCCTGCAACCCCTACCACCCCCAAAATCGGGCTGGTGACGCCGAAAGGGTTCACGATCTGTGGATAGTCTTCGAGCGGACCGACCTCCAGCGCGTAGCCTGCCGCGAAGCCGGTGATCCCAAGCCCTGCGCACCACGCCACGAACCGCCAGCGGGGAGAAGGCAGCCTTCCGTCCGGGAACAACAGCAGCAGGAAGGTTGTGGGGACGAATACCAGAGGAATCCACGACCACGAGGCGAACCACGCCGCCGTCCGAGCAAGACTCCCTACGCCGGAACCGCTTG
The DNA here is from genome assembly GCA_046734875.1 of Actinomycetota bacterium. Lineage (GTDB taxonomy): Bacteria > Actinomycetota > Rubrobacteria > Rubrobacterales > Rubrobacteraceae > Rubrobacter_D. Next base: position 3,727 of record JBKPSF010000256.1, read on the forward strand.
TGAGCGAGAACGTGGCGTAGGCCCCCGCAAGGGAGTTGAGGCCATCCATCAAACCCGTGCTGCAGAAGAGCCAGCCTATGGTGTTGCGGGGATGGCGGGAAGCGATAATGGCGCCTACGACAGGGAAAGGGAGCAATATAGCCAGGGTAATCACCGCCCCAATGAACTCCGCCTCCCTGCCTGATGGAAGCTCCCGAGCGCCAGATCCCGCCGCGTAGGACAACAAGAGCCCACAGAGAAGCAGGGCCAGGGACAACGTCGCCAGCGACCATGCCAGCCACGCGGGGGCGCGGCCACTCACTCTACCGACTCCATAACCGTGCGTTTCTGAAGAATGTTCACGACCCCCTAAGGTGTCGGCCCAGCACCAGGAACCACACCGGGATGCACAGCCAGGCGGGCAGCCCGACGAATATGCCAACGCCGAACACCACGAGTTGCGGCCACGACATCCAGGGTAGCAGAAGCCCGAGGCCGAAGATCAGGAACCCAACAGGGTAGCCGGCACCGACAAACTTCCCGAACCGCGTCACCCGAGTTCCGGGGTCATCAGACGATTCCAACCACCTGTTGGTCAGGAACAGCCATATACAGAGGACGAGGTAGGATGCCACCGCGTTCAGCGTCGCGACATCGAAGGCGAGCACCCCGAACACGAGCAGCGGGCCGCCGACGGCCAGTAGCGCCATGGCTATGAGGCCGGCCGCCTGCGTGATGCGAGCTACTCGTCGTCGTGGCAGGCGCGAGGCAACAAAGAGCGCTACGGGGATCATGAACGCGGCCGAGAGGGACCCCAGCAGATCGTTGGCCGAACCGGCCAGCTCACCGACGGGGCCGAGCACAGTCCCGTCCTCGGAACCCCCGGCCTGCAGGCCGAGCTGGATGTACAGGATGATGAAAAAGACGTTGGCGAGAACGCCGATGGATCCGGCCGCGTAGGCACAGATCGCTATCAGCTTGACGCCTGACCCTTCTGCCGAAGCCTCGATCATCTCTATCTCCCTTCCCGCGTACCCGAAGCGCACTTCTGCCTCGCTACTCTAGCGGGCGAGCGTCTGCCAACCGTTACGGCAACCGTTACGAGCGAGAATCTATAAAGGCGTACCTTCAGCGGTTCGTGGTAGATGCTTGCTTTTGTAAGGCAAACATTACAATAATGGTTCAAGCGCATAGGGAAGAGCAATGCTGGCAAGACGGGAGATGCATTGGCGAAGAAGAGCGGTTCGATGGGGTTCTCCATAGGCGAGGTCTCACAGGCGGTGGGGCTTGCGCCGCAGACCCTCAGGTTGTGGGAGAGGGAGCGCCTGATCAAACCCCGCAGGACGGACCGCGGGTACAGGGTCTACACGGAGCCCGACGTAGAGCGCCTGCGCGAGATCAAACAGCTCAGGAAGGTCGAAGGCCTGAACTTCGCCGCTATCCGCAAGCAGCTCGGCGACGCTCCGGAGGCGGCCAGCCCCAACGGTTCGGCTTCGGAGGATTCGTCGGAGGCGCCGGGGGAGCGGTTGCGGCGGCTCAGGATCAGGGCCCACAAGACGCTGAAGGAGGTCTCTGCGGCCACGGGGCTTTCGATCTCTTTTATCTCGGCCCTCGAACGCGGGGGTTCCGGGGCTTCCGTGGCCTCCCTGCGCCTGCTGGCGGGCGCCTACGGGGTGAACATGCGCGAGGTCTTCGGCGCCGACCTGGAGCAGAGCTCCCCAATGGTGCGCAGCGCCGAGCGGCCCGTGATGCAGTGGGACAACGGCGTGCGCTTCGAGGAGATGGCCTCGGGCGAGAAGGTGATGGACCCTTCCTTTATCAGGGTGCCGCCTGGCGCGGGGAGCGAGGGCTTCTACTCCCACAACGGCGAAGAGTTTATCTACGTGATCTCCGGCCGCCTCTTCGTGGAGCTGAAAGATCAGGGCACGTTCAAGGTAACCTCTGGCGACACGCTCTACTTCCCGTCTACCACCCCGCACCGCTGGTGGGCCGAAGACGAACCCGTCGAGGCCGTCTACGTGAATACCCCGCCAACCTTCTAGCGCGTTGAATAGAGACAACCGGCTCGACGCCTTCCTCTCCATCCCCGCGCTCTTCGGGGCGCTGGTATCCCCAGACGGGAGTTGGGTGGCATGGAGCTGGTCGCGCCTCGGGCCCGCCGCCGACGTTTTCGCCGCGCCAACCGACGGCTCGCGCCCTCCCCTTCGACTCACAGAGACCGCGGAAGGGGACACGATGGTCATCTCCTGGACCCCTGACGGTAGATCCGTGCTTGTCTCGCAAGACCGGGACGGGGACGAACGCGTGCGTCTCTTCCGCATCGGGCTCAAAGAGCCAGGCGTGATGCAGCCGTTGACAGAGCCCGAGCCAGACTACTTCTTGTGGGGAGGTCAGCTCCATCCCGACGGGCGGTGGCTGTTCTACGACGCCAACTTCGATCCTGAGACAGGCGAGGAAATAGAGCAGAGCTGCATCTACCGGCAAGACCTGGAGACGGGCGAGAAGAAGTTGCTGGTACGCCCGGAGCGAAACATCGGCCCGTCTTCGATGAACCGGCAGGGCACCCACGTGCTCTACTCGCGCAACGATCTGGACCCGTCCGGCGAGCAGGTCTGGCTGGTGGACATCGAAGGCCTCGAAGACCGCGAGATCCTCAACTTCGGCGCGCGGACGAAGGTGACGGCCTCCTGGCTACCCGACGGACAACGGGTGATCTTCGTGGCCGAGGCGGGATCCTACAGGCGGCTGGGCCTGTGGGACGCCGGCACCGTGCGCTGGCTCATAGACGATCCCACGCGCAATATCGGCTACGCTTACGCCCCGCCGAACGGGGGTCCTGCGGTCGTAATAGGGGCGGACGATGGACGGGTGAAGGCTTCCCTGCTGGATATCGAGACGGGCGTCGAGACCAGACTCGAACACAAGAGCGGCAACCTCGTCCCGCTGGCCCCGACTGACGACGAGCGCTGGGTCTGCACCTACTACGACGCCAGCCATCCCGTAGACCTCGTACGCTACGGCGAAGTCGACGCCGAACCGTCCAGCATCACCGGCCTGCCCGATCTCACGCCCGCAGGCGTGCAACCGCTCGCCGCTGCCGAAGATTTCCGCTGGCTCTCCGTCGACGGCCTGGAGGTGCATGGCTGGCTGTACAGAACGTCCGGCGGGAGCCTCGGAACTATAGTCCTGATCCACGGCGGCCCCACAAGCCACGCCGAAGACCGGTTCAACGCCGAGATCCAGTATTTCGTGTCGCTCGGCTTCGACGTGCTGGTCCCCAACTACAGGGGCAGCACGGGCTTCGGCCTTCCCTTCCAGGAGGCCATCAAGGAGGACGGCTGGGGCGGCCGCGAACAGGAAGACATCAGGCGCGGGATCGAAGCTCTCATAGAGGCCGGCATCGCGCAGCCCGGACGTATCGGCGTGACGGGCACCTCCTACGGCGGTTACTCGGCGTGGTGGGCGATCACTCATTTCGAGCCGGAAACCGTCGCCGCCTCAGCCCCGATCTGCGGCATGACCGACCTCGTCGTCGACTACTACGCTACTCGCCCCGACCTGAGGCCCTACAGCGAGGAGATGATGGGCGGCTCCCCCGAAGAGATCCCCGACATCTACCGCTCAAGGTCCCCGATACAGTTCGTAAAGAACATACGCGGCAAACTCTTGATCGTCCAGGGCCTCAAAGACCCCAACGTCACCCCCGACAACGTCCACGCCGTAACAGAAGCCCTTCACCGCGAGAACGTCCCCTACGAACTCCTCACCTTCGAAGACGAAGGCCACGGCATCGCCCGTCCCGAAAACCTCAAAATCCTCTACCCTTGCCTCGCCACCTTCTTCCAAAAAGCCTTCGATAAGCCCTCCTGACCAGAATCACCGCCGAAGCCATGACCCGGTACCCGAGAATTTTGCCCTCGGATGTTTAAACCCTATATGTGCTGGGTACACATAGGTGCAGAAGGATAGAGAAAGCTACGAAATGGAGGCACGACAGTGGCGCACGAGACCAGAACCTTCGACAGGATGGGCGAGACGGCGCAGACGATGGTCAGGACTCAGCAGGAGTCGGCCAGGATCTTCACCGACTACACGGTGAAAGCGCAGGAACTCAACACGCAGCTCGCGCGGAGCGCGGTAGAGACCTGGATAGACGGGTTGAGGAAGCAGACCGAGCTATCCCAGGAGGCGGCCCAGGCGCTTTTCGGCAAGGCTGAGGAGCAGGCCGATGTGTATCGTTCGTTCTTTGGGCAGTGGGGCAACGTTCCCACGATGCGCTTCCCGTTCGCGGGTATGGCCAACGACTTCATGTTCCCCTTCCAGAGGCAGGGCATGAGGCTCGTCGAGAGCGGCACTAGGAACACCGAGGAGGTCATCGAGACCGCCACGTTCCCGATCGCCAACTACGACGAGAAGAACGTCGATGAGATCTCCGCGCGGCTCGATAGTTTGAGCGACGAGCAGATCCGGCACCTCAGGAGTTACGAGAAGGCCCACAAGAACCGCCAGAGCCTGATCGAGCGCTTCGACAGCAAGCTGAGGGCTTCGTAGTAGAGGCAAAGTAAAAGCAAAGAGAAGGGCCGGGATTCAACATCCCGGCCCTTTTTTGCGTGCGTCCGGGTTTCGGGGCTTTCGGGTTTCTACTCATGTCGAAGGGACGTTTTGTGCCTAGCCGACGCGGGCGGTGAGCGCTTCTTCGGACCGCTCTGTTCGCCGGCCGTTGCGGCGCCGGGCGGCGTGCCGTGCGTTGACGAACAGGGCGCGGGCGACCGCCCTCGGGACGAGGAACTCACGCATCCCGGCGCGGCGGGAGCCGAAGGCGTGGAAGTGCTTCGCGGTCTGCTCGTCCCTGGCCCCCGCCGAGAACATGAGCCGCTCGATGGGGTTGTATGGGCCTGCCGCGGAGAAGGCGGGCGCTCTGGCCAGGCATGAAGTCTACGTCGGGGGTCCCGGCGGCGAGGCGACGAAGCATGGGATCCAGGATCTCACGTCGTATGTTGTAGCCGTGGGGGATGCCCTCTGGGGCACGGATGCAGCCCCAGCGGGTCCACATGTCTATCTCGTTCGGCACCGCCCCGGCTTCTTTGATCAGGGGCAATAGGCCGAGCCTCTCCATGGTCGGCACGGCGGAGGGCTGGATGAAGTGGGTGCAAAGCACCTTGTAGGCGTCGGGGTCGGAGTGGCGTTCGATCAGGGCCACGCTCGCCACCCCCGCGCCAGCAAAGTCGCCGCCGTGCAGCCAGCGATGCTCGCCCCAACCACCGCAACGTCGTAGGTCTTGCCGGTCATGCTCGCTCGCCTCCTGCGGGTCTTGTGGTCGCTTCCAAAGCGACGTTATCCCAGCCGGAGGTTGCGAGCATCGGTAGAATTACCAGTACCTGCGGGGACGCGCAAAGCGCGCAAAATAACCCGGTGCGCGCCCTTAGATCAGGCCGAGCTCCCCAGCCTTTTTGACGGCTGCGGTCCTGCTCTTGACCCCAAGCTTCCGGTAGGCGCCTCTCAGATGGCCGCTCACGGTGCGGGTGCTCAGGTAAAGATTCTCGGCCACTTCGGCGTCCGTGATCCCCCTGGCGACGAGGGTGAGGACTTCTAGCTCGCGGGCGCTGAGTGGGCTTTCGGAAGTACGGTCCGACTTCGCCCCTGGCTCCGCGTAGGCGAGGGCGAGGGCCTCCTCGAGCGTCATCGCCCCGCCTGCTCTGAACGCCGACTTGCCTGCTTCCTCGTCCAGGGCGTCCCACGCTAGCTCCAGTGCGCGAACGAAACCGGCCTGCCTGATGGGACCTATCGACACACCGAAGGTCCGTCGCAGCGCGGCCGTCGCGCCGGCCAGGCGCAGGGCGAGATCAGGCCTTCCCTCCGCGGCGGCTACCCGCGCGAAACCCTCCAGCGTGTAGGTGGCTCCCCAGGGAAAGTGAAGCAGGGACAGCGTCTCGTCCATCTGCAAGAAGCGAGAACGGGCTGCTTGGAGGTACCCCTCCTCACATTCGACGTAGCCAAGGTGGACCAGGCAGGCGGCGATCCAGAACTTGTCGTCCAACCGCCGGAAGGCGTCGAAGCTCGCCTCGAAGCGGGCGCGCGCCGGCGGGTAATCGTCCCTGACAAGATGCAGCAGCCCCAGGTAGAAGGTGGATAGGGCGATACCGGGCTCGTCTTCCGACCGGCGCCCTATCTCTATGCTCTCCTCCAGGAAAGAGTGCGCCTCATCCCATTCACCGAACTCGGTGTTGACCTTCCCCAGGTCCTGGAGGACCGCGACCGTGCGCTTTTCGTCCCCGAGGCGCCTGAAGACCGTCAGGCTCTCGTCCAGGAGAGAGCGGGCTACCTCCCAATCACCCTCGGCGTAGTCGGCCTGGCGGTAGATCAAGACGGCCAGGGCGTAGAGCGCACCGGCCCGAACCTCGTCCCCGACGCCCACGCCGGAATGGAGCAGCCTCTCCAGATGCGCCCTTCCCTCGATGAGGTGTCCCCTGAACCACCAGAAGCGAAGCAGCCCCGCCGCGAGCCGCAGGCCGCGCTCCGTCTCTCCCTCCCCCTCCAGCCAGCTCAAGGCGGACCTGAGGTTATCGTGCTCTTCTTCCAGCAGCTCGAGCCAGGCCGCCTGCTCGGGACCGGCCATCGCCGGCTCCGCCCGCCCGGCAAGTGCACAGAAGTAGTCCGCGTGACGTCCGCCCACGGCCGTGACCTCCCCGGAATCACGCAGCCTCTCCGCCGCGTACTGCCGGATCGTCTTCAGCATCCTGTACCGCGTCCCGTCTCCCGCGGAGACGCCGTGCGACACGGTGACCAGGGATTTGTCCACCAGGTAAGAGAGCAACCCGAGCACCTCATCCCGCCCGATCCCATCCCCCTGGCAGATCTCCTCTGCCGCCGCAAGAGCCCATCCGCCCGAGAACACAGAGAGCCTGCGGAACAGGATCTTCTCCTGTTCGCAGAGGAGTTCATGGCTCCAATCGACGGTGGTCCCAAGCGTCCTGTGGCGGGGCAGGACCGTCCTGTCCCCCCTCAAGAGCCTGAAGCGGTCGTCGAGTCTTTCGAGGATCTGGGCCGGTGAGAGCGCCCGCGTCCTAGCGGCGGCGAGCTCTATGGCCAGCGGCATCCCGTCAAGCCCCGTGCACAGCCGCGCCACCGCCAGATAATTCTCTTCTGTAAGGTCGAAGCCGGGAGAGGCCGTTCGGGCGCGCTCGACGAAGAGACGCGTCGCCCCGAAGCGGAGAAGGTCGTCAGCTTCCCGCTCCGCGTGGGGCATGGATAGCGGGGGAACCGGCCACGAGACCTCTCCCGCGACGCCAAGGGGCTCGCGGCTCGTCGCCAGTATCTTGAGCCCGGGACAGCCCTTGAGCAGGGCGTCGGCCAGTTCGGCGCACGCCTCGACAAGGTGCTCGCAGTTGTCCAGCACCAGCAGCATCCTCGCCGACCTGAGTTGATCGGAGAGGGCCTCGGTCAGCCCGCGGTCCGGCGTCTCGCGCACGCCCAGAGATGAAGCGACAGCGCCAGGAACGAGGTTTGGATCAAAGAGCGAAGATAGCCCCACCCACCATACCCCGTCCCCGAAGTCCGATTCCTCCCGGCCCACCGCCACCCGCAGGGCCAACCTCGTCTTGCCGCTTCCACCCGGCCCCGTGAGCGTTACCAACCTGGCCCCGGTCAAAGCCCCTTCGACCTCGGAGATTTCCCGCTCCCGTCCCACGAAGCTCGTGAGCATGAGCGGTAGCCTGCTCCTGAACGCGTCCCCCTGTCCCGACGCAGCCCGCAGGTCGCTCCCGGAACGATCGGCGGCTTCCCCGCGCTTGCTCGTACCCCTTGTACGTGTTCTAGACATAGTTGTTGCTAGATCCTCCACGGAGAGGGTAGCACCGGGCGTCCCGGCCCGCATCATACAAATGGGTGATCTTGTGTCCTGTCGCGCAGAAGTGACCTTTACGCCTGTGATCTTGACCACGTTACAGTAACTGTGTAGGATTTGTGCAAAACGAGGGGGGTTGCGTGGCCCTGTCTTACGGAGGTAACAGATGGATGTCATGAGAGGTCTAGGGGAGCGTGGGGACTCGACCTCGCTCGCGGGTGTCGAGAACCTGATGCTGCACTTCACACCGTATGCCGAGGACTGGTCGAAGCTGCCGGTTATCGTCTCCGGGGAAGGCTCCTACGTCACCGACAACGAGGGCAGAACATTTATAGATGGTCTTGCGGGGCTCTTTACGACGCAAGTTGGGCACGGCAGGACGGAGCTGGCGGACGCGGCGCACAAGCAGATGAAGGAGCTCGGGTTCTTCCCGAACTGGAGTTTCCAGCACCCGCGTTCTCTCGAACTGGCGAAGAAGCTGGCCGAGATAGCGCCCGGCGACCTCTCCAGTACCTTCTTCGTCTCCTCTGGATCAGAAGCTGTGGAGACGGTTATCAAGCTGGCACGGCAGTACCATTACTCCATGGGCGAGGGGCAACGCCACAAGGTGATCTCGCGCAAAATCGCGTACCACGGGACCACCATGGGTGCCCTCTCCGTGACGGGAATCCCGTACTTCAAGGCACCTTTCGAGCCTCTATTGCAGGGTTTCATGCACGTCAACAACACCCAGCAGGACCCCGAAGGAGCGGCGGACGCCATCGAGGAGGCCATAGAGTTCGGGCCGCCGGAGACGGTGGCGGCGGTGGTGCTGGAGCCGGTGCAGAACGCGGGCGGGTGCCTAGTTCCGCCCCCGGATTACTGGAAGCGGGTGCGCGAGATCTGCGACAAGCACGGGGTCTTGCTGGCATCTGACGGGGTCATATGCGCTTTCGGGCGGCTGGGCGAGTGGTTCGGCATCGAGCGTTTCGATGTGGTCCCTGACATGAGCACCTTCGCCAAAGGCGTTACCAGCGGCTACTCGCCGATGGGCGGCGTAATCGTCAACGAGAAGGTGAGCGCCGGGCTGCGCAGTGGCGCCCATACCTTCGAGCACGGCTCGAGCTTTGGCGGGCCTTCCGTCAACTCGCTCCCGATGTTCATGCACGGATCGACCTTCGGCGGGCACCCCGTCTCGAGCGCCGTGGCGATGGAGAACATAAGAATCATCGAGCGTGAGAAGCTGCTCGAGAACGTCCATAACCTAGAAGGCCACTTCGGTGGCGAGCTCAGGCGCATGGCCTCGGACCATCCCATCGTCAAAGAGGTGCGCGGGATGGGCTTCTTCTGGGCCGTCGAGGTCAGGCCGGAGCGCCCGGACGGCACGCCGCTTGAGGAAGACGAGTACCACGAGTACTTCAAGGGCGTCGTCTCCAGGAAGCTGTTAGAGGGTGGTCTCATCTGTCGCTTCGACGACAAGGACGATCCGGTTATACAGTACTCACCGGCACTCGTCTCCGACAGGGAGGTCCTCAGCCGCATAGCGGACATCACCGATGGCGCCCTGACCGAGCTCGAAAAAGCCCTCGGCTACAGAAGCTAAAGGGGTAGACGCTTGACCCGCACCGCAAGCCTGCGGAAGCAAGCCGGGCCAGAAGGTAAAGACTACCGGTCTTACAGCTTCTGGCTGGAGACGGCAGGCGAGGATCTCACGCCGAGGCCCTCGCTGCCGGGTCCCATCGATACCGACGTGGCCGTCCTCGGCGCTGGCTTTACGGGGCTCTGGACGGCCTACTACCTGCTGCGGCAGGACCCTTCCCTGCACGTGGTTGTGCTCGAAGCCGAGATCGCCGGTTTCGGGGCCTCTGGGCGCAACGGCGCCTGGTGCAATTCGGCTTTTCCCGTGAGCCCCGCCGAGCTCGCGCGGCGATTCGGCAAGGAGGCCACCAGGGACCTGCTGCTCGAGATGCGGGGCGCGGTCGACGAGGTAGGCAGGGTCGCCCAGGCCGAGGGTATCGACGCGCAGTACTTTCGCGGCGGGCAACTCCGGGTCGCCCGAGGGCCGGCCCAGGTGCCTGCCAACGAGGAGGCCTACCGGGCAGCGAAGGAGCTCGGCCTCGAGGAAGACCTCAGGTTGCTCGACGCGGGAGAGACCGCTGAGCGCATCAGGATCACCGGCGCCGAAGGTGGGCTTTTCAACCCGCACTGCGCGACCATCCACCCGGCGCGGCTCGCGCGCGGACTCGCCAGGGCCGTCGTGCGGCTGGGCGGTGAGATCTTCGAGCGGACCAACGTCACCGACTTTGAAGGGGGCACCAACCCGAGGTTCATCACGGACGTGGGCGAGGTGCGGGCTGGCGCCGTCGTGCTCGCGGGAGAAGCCTATCTGGCGCGGCTGCGCAAGCTGCGCCGCCAGGTGCTCCCCATCTACTCCCTCATCGTCCTGACCGAGCCGCTATCAGAGGCGCAGTGGGCCGAGATCGGCTGGGAAGGCCGCGAGTGCGTGGCGTCCAACCGCTACACCGTGGACTACCTCTCGCGCACGGCCGACGGGAGGATACTCTTCGGGGGCAGAGGGGCTCCCTACCATTACGGATCTCGCATAGAAGACGTGTACGACCGCCACGATGCCACCCACGAGATGCTGCGCCGCACGGCGAGGGAGTGGTTTCCGGCCCTCAAAGGCGCGCGGTTCACCCACGCCTGGGGGGGTCCGCTGGCCATGCCCCGCGACTTTATGCCGACCATGTCCTACGACCCTGCGCAGGGCGTCGCGTCCGCGCGTGGTTACACGGGTCAGGGCGTGGCGACAGCGAACCTCTCAGGCCAGACCCTGGCGGATCTCATCCTCGGCCGGGACACCGCCGTGACCGGCCTGCCCTCCGCCAACCACGAGCCGCGCTCCTGGGAGCCCGAACCCCTGCGCTGGCTCGGCGCCAGGTACGTGCAGCGCGGCCTCGCGAAGGTGGACGACCACGCCGAGAAGAGCGGGGAACCACCGACCGGCAAGACCCTGGCCGAACGACTCGGAAGCCACTGAAGGGATGAACGGCGGTCCGGCACCAGGCGATACCGTGATCGACGCGGTGATCGTCGGGGCGGGGCTTGCCGGGCTCACGGCGGCAAGAAGGCTCGACGCGGCGGGAGCTTCGGTAATGGTGATCGAAGCCCAAAACAGGGCCCTCGGCCCTCTGGCCTACGCGGAGACGGATTGGGGGGCCGAAATCTACTCGCGCGGCGGATACGCGGGGGTGCCCGTTCCGGGTATGCTTCTGGATTACGGGCCCGCGCTGGCCGAACCAGTGGGGCGTATCCACTGGGCCGGGGCGGAGACTGCCCCCGAATGGACCGGGTACATGGACGGGGCCGTCGAGTCAGGGGAGAGGGTGGCGCGGGAGGTGCTCTCGGATCTCTCCGGGGACGATCTCCCACGAGGGATGTTTACGCAGGGTTACACGCACAGGGGGTAAGGGTTGCAAGACAGAACAACAGAACATCCGTCGGGGGCTAGGGGCGCGGACACGGGCAGGGACGTGGCCGTTGAGCTGGTCGGGGTCACAAAGCGCTTCGGGGAGTTCGTGGCTGTGGACGACCTCACGCTCGACATCTTCGAGGGCGAGTTCTTCTCGCTCCTGGGCCCGAGCGGGTGCGGCAAGACCACCACGCTGCGCATGATCGCCGGCTTCGAAGAGCCCACGGAGGGCGGAATCTCCGTCGCCGGGGACCCGGTGCGTGGCGTCCCCCCCTACCACAGGCCTGTAAACACCGTGTTCCAGTCCTACGCCATCTTCCCCCACCTCAACGTCTTCGACAACGTGGCCTTCGGCCTACGTCGGGCTGGCGTAAAGGGAGAGGAGCTACGGAGCAGGGTTCTCGACGCCTGCGAGATGGTGCAGCTCTCCGGCTTCGAGAAGCGCAAGCCTAACATGCTCTCCGGCGGGCAGCAGCAGCGGGTCGCGCTCGCGCGGGCGCTCGTCAACAGGCCCAAGGTGCTGCTCCTGGACGAGCCTCTGGGCGCGCTCGACCTCAAGCTCAGGAAAGAGATGCAGCTCTACCTCAAGGATCTGCAGCACGAGGTCGGCATAACCTTTATCTACGTCACCCACGACCAGGAAGAGGCGCTCACCATGAGCGACAGGATCGCGGTGATAAACGAGGGCAAGGTCCAGCAGGTCGCCGACCCGCCCACGCTCTACGAGCGCCCGAACAACCGCTTCGTAGCCGACTTTATCGGCCAGACCAACGTGTTCTCCGGAAAGGTCGAGGCCGTCGATGGTAGCAGGGTAACGCTCGTTACCACGTCGGGAGAAAAAATCGAGGCTACCGCGGGCGAGGTCGGGGTCGGAGAAACAGCGCACGCCGCCGTCAGGCCGGAGAAGGTCAGGTTCGGCGGCGAGGGCGACAACGTGCTGAGCGTAAGGATCCACCAGATCGTCTACCTCGGCGTCAGCACCCAGTTTATAGCCGACCTACCCGGTGGGGAGAAGCTGGTGCTCTACCAGCAGAACACCACCGAGGAGGGTCACCCCGAGATAGGCGAAGAGGCGAGGGTGTCGTGGGACGCCCGGAACTGCCTGGTACTGGGAGGATAGGTTTGGTTATTCAGAAGAGGATCTCGCGGGGCGACTTCCTGCGGACGATAGGAGCGGGGGTGGTGGCCGGCTCCACGCTATCGGTGCTGGCCTGCCAGCCGAACACCACGGCGCAGAGCAGCGGTGGCGGCGGCAGCGGCCCGGAGGAGAAGGCGCTCAACCTCTACAACTGGTCGGACTACGTGGCCAAGAGTACCATCCCCAACTTCCAGAAACAGACCGGGATAAAGGTCACCCAGGACTTTTTCTCCTCCAACGAAGAACTTCTGGCGAAGCTTCAGGCGGGCGGCACGGGCTACGACGTGATCGTGCCTTCCGACTACATGGTCTCGATCATGATAAAGAGCGACATCCTGGAGCCGCTCGACATGTCCAAGATCCCGAACTTCGAGAACGTCGGCAAGAACTACAGGGGACTC
>JBKPSF010000257.1:0-7513 GCA_046734875.1 Actinomycetota bacterium
GGCGTAGAGCGGGGCGACAGGGTCGGCGTCCTCGTCGAGAAGTCCTGGGAGGCCATCGTCGCGATGGTCGCGGCCTCGCGCATCGGGGCCGCCTACGTCAACGTCAACCCGCTCTTCAAGGCCCCCCAGGTCGAGTACCTGGCCGGCGACTGCGACATTAGGGTCATGATCGGGGACTCCCAGAAGCTAGACGAGCTGCCCCCCAAAACCGTCGAGACCGCCTTCTACCGGGGCGCAGAGCCCGAAGGTCACGCTGCAAAGTCTTACGTCGACCTCGCGGAGGCGATGTCAGGCGACGGGCTTGCCGAAGACAGGCGCGTCTCCGAGTCGGACCTCGCCACCATCCTCTACACCTCAGGATCTACGGGGATGCCCAAAGGCGTGGCCACGAGCCAGCGCAACGTGGTTGTTGGGGCCCAGATCGTCTCCACCTACCTGGAGAACGTGCCCGAGGACCGCATACTTTCGGCGCTCCCCCTCAACTTCGACGCCGGGATGAGCCAGTTCACGACCTCGCTTCGGGCCGGCGCCACCCTATATTTGCTCCGCTCCAGGCTGCCTGGGGATCTCCTCAAGGCCTTGCGCAGGCACGAGATCACGGGCGTCACCGGCGTGCCGCCCCTCTGGGCGCTCCTGATCCGGGGCGCCAAATCCCTGCGGGAGAACCCGCTGACGCACCTGCGCTACCTCGCCAACACCGGGGGGCGCATACCCCAGGCCAACCTGGACGAGCTGAGGGATCTTCTGGAGCCCTCGGGAACGAGGATCTTCCTGATGTACGGGCTGACCGAGGCTTTCCGCTCGACGTACCTAGCGCCGGAGGAGATCTGGCGTTCCTCCCCCGAGCAGGGCAACTGCATTGGAAAGGCGATCCCGAACACCGACATCATGGTGATCACGAAAGAAGGCAAGGAGGCCGCTCCCGGCGAGCCGGGCGAGCTGGTCCACAGGGGACCTACGGTGGCTTTGGGCTACTGGGGCAACGAGGAGGCCACACGGAAGGCCTACCGCCCGAACCCGCTCGCCCCGCCGGAGCTGTTGGACGTGGAGCGGGTAGTCTACTCGGGGGACACAGTCAAGCGCGATGAGGAAGGCTACCTCTACTTTTTGGGGCGCGAGGACGCCATGATCAAGAACCAGGGCTACCGCCTGAGCCCGGAGGAGGTCGAGAATTTGCTCCTCGCCTCCGGGCTCGTGCATGAGGCCTGCGCCTTCGGCGTCGAGAACCCCGCCGTCGGGCAGGACGTTATAGCGGTGATCTCCCCGCGGAATGGCGGCGAGGACGGGACCGTGGACAGAGTCCGCGAGTACGTCATCGAGAACGGTCCACCCTATATGGTACCCAAAGAGATACTCGTCAGGGACGAGCTGCCCAAGACGGGCTCAGGCAAGATCGACCGCAAGGGGATCAGCAATGCTTACTCAAACGGATAAGGCGAAGGACCTGGCAGGGCGCTTCGGCGGGGAAGCGGGCGGCGAGTTCGCCCCCTCGGGCATCCCCATCTCCCGCATAGCCGAAGACTTTAAAACGCCCTTCTACCTCTACCACGGGGAGATGATCTCGGACCGCGTCCGCCGCGTCCACGAGGCCCTCGGCACGGAGGTCTCCTACTCGGTGAAGGCCAACCCGAGCCTCGGCGTCTGCCAGCTCATCGCTTCGCAGCGGGAGGCCGGGGCCGAGGTGGCCTCCTCGGGGGAGCTCGCGGTGGCGCGGGCCGCAGGCTTCGAGCCCGAGGACATCGTCTTCGCCGGGCCAGGCAAGACCGGCGACGAGCTCGGGCGCGCGGTGGACGAGGGTATCTTCGCCGTCAACGTCGAGTCCCTGGGCGAGATCGACCGCCTCGCCGCGATAGCAGGGGAGGCCGGCAAGACCATCGGGGTGGGGCTCAGGATGAACCCGGAGGCGCAGCTGATGGGCTCCGGCATGCGCATGGGCGGCACGGTCGGCCAGTTCGGCATGGACCAGGCCGAGTTGGGGCAGGCCGTACAGAAGACGCTCTCGCATCCGGAGCTAACGCTGCGAGGCGTGCACGTGTACACGGCCACCCAGGTCTTCGAGGTCGAACCGCTCCTGGAGCACTGCCGTAACATTCTGGAGATCTCGCTTCAGGCCGCCGACCTCGCGGGTCATCCCCTGGAGATGATCGACTTCGGCGGCGGCTTCGGCGTCCCCTACTTCGAGAAGATGACAGAGTTCGATCTCGACACCTTCGCCACAGGCTTCCGCGAGCTCTTGTCTTCCTACCGCCAGGATGTGCGCCTCTCGGGTTGCCGCTTCCTCTTCGAGCTGGGGCGCTACCTGGTGGCCGACGCCGGCGTCTACGTGACGCGGGCTGTTGACGTGAAGGAGACGAGGGGCAAGACTTTCGTGGTCACCGACGGTGGCATGAACCACCACCTCACGGCCACGGGGAACATGGGCCAGGTCTTCAGGAAGGCCTACCCGCTGCTCAACCTGACCCGCATGGAAGCGGTGCCGGGGGATGAAGGCATCGCCGTGGCCGGGCCCTGCTGCACGCCGCTGGATATGTTCGGCAACAACATCCCGCTCGCGGCCCCCGAGGTGGGGGACCTGATCGGGGTGTTCTACAGCGGAGCCTACGGCTACTCCGCCTCGAACCTGGGCTTCCTGAGCCACCCCTCCCCCGCCGAGGTACTCCTCTGGCACGGCGAAGCCCACCTCCTACGCCCCGGCGGCAGACCCGAGGACGTCCTGCAAGGCCAGGAAGCCCTCTCTTGGCGTCCGGCGCTAAACGGAGAAGAAGCCCGAAAGCCTGCGAAGCAGGCGCGCTGAAAGCGAGCCCGGCGGAGCCAGGCGAAGCGTGCTGACAAGGCGCCGTGCCGACAAGCGCAGGCCGAAGGCCGGAGCGTGCTATTCTGCTGCCGGGATCGCGTGGCCGAAGTAGTCCCCGTTTTCCTCCGCCACGGGCACTATTGACGTGGCGATCGTCTTTCCGTCTTCTACAAGGGCCTCGTAAGAGGTATTCCAATGCTCCCTGTCGACGACCTTGCCGTTCTCCCTCTTCGTGTAGTAGGTGGTCCACATGGAGGCGCTGTAGTTCGTGTATACCGGTTCCGAGGACACCCTCACGCTCACGTCGTCGGGGACGCCGTAGACCTCGGCGTAGATGTAGTTGTCGCTCGAGACGTACTCCTGCAGGAGGATGTAGCCGTCGGTGGTGTTCTTGAACTTCATGTCGAGCTCGCCGTTGCCATACTGGTCCCCGAACCAGACCGTGGCATCCCGCCCCGGCCTTATGTACGGAAGCTGGGTGGCGTGCGGGTTGCGCTCCACTATATCGAGCCCGGCGTAGAGGACCGCGTTGTACAGCGTCGAGGTCACCTGGCACAGGCCGCCGCCGAGGGCGCTGCTCGTCGCGCCGTCCACGATGACGTGGCCCGACTCGTAGTTCGCGCCGGAGACGGTGTCGTTCATCGAGTAGATCTCCCCTGGCGCCAGGAACGTGCCGCTTACGGCGCGCGAGGCGGTGTCGAGGTTGTTCACGCGCGCCTGGCTCTTGTCGGAGGTGGCGGTGTAGTTGGTGTGGTAGGAGCCGAGCAGCTCGGTAGGCTTCTTGGCCCGGAGCTCCGCCGTGGTGTACTCGGGCATGTCGACGGCCGTAGACACCTCGTACTCGCGCTTGCCGCCGAAGATGCCGTCCTGGATGTTGTCGAGGAGCTTCTCGGTCTCGACCTTCCGGCCGAAGTGGGCGGGCTTGACGAAAACGTCGCCGTCGGAGTCGAAGTCGTAGCTGGCGTCGATGGTCTTGACCGTTAGGTCGTCGTGGACGTCCGTGAGGACGCCTTCCAGACGAGAGCGATCGATGCCTACTTCTATGTTGCCGTCCTTCTTTGTGACCTCGAGGGCGGTGCCTATCCTGTCGGGTGTGATCGTCCAGTTATCGCCGTTCTGGGCTTTGATCTCGATCGGCTCGGCGAGGGCCCCGCTGGCCTTTTTGGCCGCGGCCTCGGCCTCGGCCGTCGTGACGGCGGGGTCGAGCACGTCGCCCTGCAAGGCTACCTTACCGCTCATGTCGTCGATGGCGTTGTCGATGCTCGTCATCGTGGCCGCGGGGTTCAGCTCGTACCCGTCGCGGCTCTCTAAGACCTCGACCTCGGAGCCGTATATCTTTACGTCGGCCTCCCTGGGCTCCTGGTTGACCTGGGTGGCGATCTCCTCTACCTGGGTCCTGGCCTTCTCCTGCCGGTAGTCGATGTCTGGCGGTATGGTCGCCCCGCCGAAGGAGGCGCGCAGGCGCTGGGAGAGGCGGTCCAGGACATTCCCCTGACGCCCGACGGCGTAGGCCTGGTTGACAGTCCTGGCGACGTTGAAGCTCACGCCCATATCGCTGGCCTTGCGGGAGAAGTTTTCGGGGCCGCTGAACTCCATCTCCTCGAGGGGACCCATGACGTGGTCCTTGACGGTCTGGCGGGCCTCGGTCGGCGTCATGCCGCCCAAAGAGACGTTGCCGACCTCGACGCCGCGGTGGATCTTGCCCGAGTTCAGCCAGAAGTCCGCCGCCACGAGCACGGCGATGATGGCGCAGATGATGATTACGGGACCGGCAAACCCCCGGCGCTTGCTGCGATGCTTGCCGGAGTCGAACGGGTTGAAACCGGAGGAACCGAAATCGGAGAAAGTCCCCGCGCGCCTGTCTCTTCTTCTCTGGTCTTTGAGACTCAAGTACCTACCCTCCGCGTGCGGCCTCCACGCGCCCGAACGACAGATTGCTAGAGAGGTCCCCCCTCTCTCGTTTTGGCTGGCGGCCCCTCGCCCTGGCCAGAACGGGCGCCGCCCGGAAAGCCTATCACGGCGATGGTGAGTGCGCCACCTCAGGAGGCGTGTTTAAGGGAAGTCGTCCTGCACAAGGTAGGGTACGTCTCCCGCACTGCAGCACAACATCTGGCCTCACTCGCCGGTCGCTTCCTCTTCCGTATCCTCTTCCAGCGTCACCGCCGGGGTTCCGAGGATGGCACCCTGGCTGCCGAGCAGGCGCCTTTCAGTGTCGTACGCCTGAACCATCATCGCGAGCTCCAGGCGGTCCCGCTCGACGGGTAGGGTGCCGGCCTCATCTAGCCTGGCGAGATCCGCGCCCTCGACGCCCAGGGACTTCTCGAGCTCGGCGATCCTCCGCCGCAACTTGAGCCGCCCGCCCGGCGTCAGGCGCAGGTAGGTGCGCTCATCGGGTCCCTCGAAGGGGTAGACCCAGGCGCTCCGCAACCAGAACTGCAAGATCTCGTTCCTCAACTCATCTTTGCCCTTGAGCTCCATCAAACCTTCTTTCGTCTCCCGAAAACTCCGACCCGGAAACTCCATAGCCCTCCGGGCGTAAGAGAAGATTATCATGAGCCCCACGCAAAGAGACCCCTGGCACGACCTCGGCGAAACCCTCGCAGGCCGCTTCACCGCCCGAGCCCGCGGACTCTTTGCCTCCGACTTCGTCCTGCTCGACACCGAAGGCAAGGAGATAGGCCGCCTCGAAATCAACGGAACCAGGAGCGCCAAACTCAGCGCCGGAGACATCGAGGTGCGAATCGAACGCTCTGGACGCTCCGGCTACAAAATGCTGTCCCAAAACGCGGAGGTTCTCACGGTGATCCTCACCTCCACGGGTGACGCCACATCGCCCAGGATCACATACCAGAACCACCCCTACGAGACCACCCTATCCCTGCTGCGCAACAAGGCAGAAGCCGGCCCACCAGGACACACCACGATCCGCATCGATGGCGGTCTAACCAACCGCAGCTACACAGCAATTTTCGACCCTCACGACAGAGGCTCACCCCCCGTAGCGCTCTTCCTCCTCTACCACCTTGTCTCACTCAGACGCGAAGCCTACCGGACCGGCTAGCGCCGGTCGCACGCCGCCTTTGGCGGCTTGTCAGCACGCTCGGCTTCGCCTCGCTTGTCAGCACGTTCCGGCCTTAGGCCTCCACTTTCAGCACGCTCCGGCTTCGCCTGCGCTTTCAGGAAATCGTCTCGGGGCGTTGCTTTGAGCGTTAGGCCCGGCTGCCGCGGGCGGCGGCGTCGTGCGCGGCCGGGCGAGGCCAAGCGCGGCAAAAAGCTGACAAGCCTGCGAAGCAGGCGTGCTGACCGGCGCTAGCCGGTCACGCCGGTCAACGGTACCTTCTTGGGAGTGGGATGTCTTTTGGCGTGGCGTAGATGGTTACCGTGGAGCCTTCGGGGGCTAGGGAGCCGGCGGCAGGGTCCGTTGCCCAGGTTACGCCGCGGGGGGCGTAGCCTTCGCGGTATCCGCGGGAGTAGGTTACTTCGAAGCCGCTGTTTGTCAGGGCGTCGGCGGCGTAGTAGTCGTAGTAGGCCGTTACGTCGGGGACGGGGACCATCCTGGGGCGGTCCTGCGTCTTCTGCCGGGAGGCCTTCGCTTCCGTTACCGAGGCGACGTTCTCGCTGCCGGACCCTCCTGAGGTCCCGTTCGGGGTGTTCTGCGGGGGCGCGGGGGGTTTCTTCGTCTCGACGGGGTTCATGTGGCTCAGGGTCTCGGCCACGTCGCCGCCTTGTGGGAGCCCCATCAGGCCTGAGGCGAGCGCCACCCCACCGCCGAGGATGAGCATCATGGCGAGGACCATTGCGAAGACGAAGCCGGCGCCGCGGGCCTTGCGGCGCGCCGACTTGGGCGTCTCCGTTATTTTGGCCTTCTTCGGCTGCGTTTCCGCCTCGATGTCGTCGAGCATCGCGCTCGCCGAAAAGTACCTGTCCCTTGGGTCCTTCTGGAGGGCCTTCAGGATCGCCGCCTCCATCCCGGGCGAGATCCTCCGGTTCACCTTGCGCGGCGGGGTGGGGTCCTTGTGTATGTGCTGCCTGGCGAGGCTCCTTACGTCGCCGGAGAACGGCGGCCTTCCCGTGAGGCAGTGGTAGAGGAGCACCCCCACGGAGTACACGTCGCTCCGCGCCGTCGCGTCCTCACCTTTGAGTTGCTCTGGGGACATGTAGCGGGCGCTGCCGACGATCTCACCCGGCGCGCCGGTCGCGTCTTCCTCCTCGATGATGCGGGCGATGCCGAAGTCGGCGACCTTGACGGTTCCTTCCTGGGTAAGGAGTATGTTGGAGGGCTTGATGTCCCTGTGGATGATGCCCCGCCTGTGGGCGTAGGAGAGCGCGAGCAAGAGTTGGGCGGCGATCCTCCTCACAAACTGCTCGTTCAGGCGCCCGCCGCGCCGGTTGGCGAGCAGGTCGCCCACGTCCCTACCGGCGACGCACTCCACCACGATAAAGGGCACCTCGCCGTCCTGGGAGATGTCGTAGACCTTCACGATGTTCTGGTGGTCGAGCGAGGCCATCGCGCGCGCCTCCTGCCTGAAGCGCCGCCTGAAAGAGAGCATCTCGGCGTAGTCTTCGTGGAGGGTCTTCAGCGCCACGGTGCGGCCGAGGATACCGTCCTCCGCCCTGTACACCACCGCCATCCCACCGGAACCGAGCGTGCTCTCTACCTTGTAACGTCCCGCGAGGACCGTTCCGATCGTGCTTTCCAGCCTCTTACCGCCTCCAACT
>JBKPSF010000258.1:0-9802 GCA_046734875.1 Actinomycetota bacterium
CGCCATGATCGTGCGCCGGCGCAGGAAAGGAAGGAGGCGCTAGATGACGCGGTCCTCTAAGAAAGAGCCGTTCGTGGAGGAGCGCCTCATGGAGCGCATCCTCCGCATGAACGAGAACAACGAAAAGCGGATGCTCAAGACGTGGAGCCGGGCTAGCGTGATCTACCCCGAGTTCGTCGGCCACACCATCGCCGTCCACGACGGGCGCAAGCACGTGCCCGTGTACTGCACGGAGTCGATGGTGGGCCACAAGCTCGGCGAGTTCGCCCCGACCCGTACGTTCCGTACCCACGTCAAGGGCGACCGGACGGCGAGGCGCCGATGAAGGCGAAGGCCAAATACGTGCGCATCGCCCCGCGCAAGGCGCGCCTGGTCGCGGACGAGGTCAGGGGCAAGAGCTACGAAGAGGCGGTCGCGCTGCTGCAGTTCACCAACAAGCGCGCGGCCAAGCTTATCGCCGACGTGGTCGAGAGCGCCGCCGCCAACGCCGAGCACAACGACGACGTAGACCCCTACGATCTGTTCGTGCGCGAGATTCGCGTGGATGACGGCCCTACCATCAAGCGCTACCGCGCGAGGGCGATGGGCCGTGCGACCATGATCCGCAAGCGCACCAGCCACATCAGCGTCGAGCTCGGAGAACCGGCCGGCGTCGTGGTGGGCACGCCCGGAGACGAGGAGGAATAGATGGGCCAGAAAGTACACCCGGAAGGCTTCCGTCTCGGCGTGCAGCGCAGGGGCGAGAAGGTAGATTTCAAGAGCAGCTGGTACTCGGACAGGGACTACGCCGAGCTCCTCGGCGAGGACCTCAAGATAAGGG
Source organism: Actinomycetota bacterium (assembly GCA_046734875.1). Classification (GTDB taxonomy): domain Bacteria; phylum Actinomycetota; class Rubrobacteria; order Rubrobacterales; family Rubrobacteraceae; genus Rubrobacter_D. Next base: position 821 of record JBKPSF010000258.1, read on the forward strand.
ACCACATCGAGAAGAAGCTCACCAGGGCAGGTATAGCGGACATCCAGATAAGGAAGGCAGCCGAGCAGGGTGAGATCGCCGTCGACATCCACACCGCAAGGCCAGGCATCGTCATCGGCAAGGGCGGCAGCGAGGTAGACGCCCTGAGGGGCGAGCTCGAGCGCCTCACCGGCAAGAAGGTGCAGGTCAACGTAAGGGAAGTTTCCCGTCCGGAACTCAACGCAAGCCTCGTCGCCGAGTCCATAGCGGAGCAGCTCGTCGGCCGCGCCGCGTTCAGGCGGACCATGAAGCGGGCCTTGACCAGCGCCATCCGCAGTGGGGCCGAGGGCGCCAGGATTCAGCTCGGTGGAAGGCTCGGTGGCATCGAGATGAGCCGTTCGGAGACCATTTCCGAGGGACGGGTTCCTTTGCACACCTTAGACGCGGACATAGATTACGGTTTCAAGGAGGCCAAGACGCAGATGGGCCAGATCGGGGTAAAGGTCTGGATCAACCACGGCGTCCACGACGAGCTTCCCGAAGCGGTGAGGCGGTAGCCGATGCTCGTACCCAAGAAGCTCAAGTACAGGAAGCCCCACAGGGGCAGGATGCGTGGACAGGCCAAGGGCGGCACGGACGTGCAGTTCGGCGAGTACGGACTACAGGCTCTCGAACCGGCCTGGATCACCAACCGCCAGATAGAGGCCGCCCGTATCGCGATGACCAGGAAAATCCGTCGAGGTGGGAAGGTCTGGATCAACATCTTCCCCCACAAGCCGGTTACCAAGAAGCCGGCCGAGACGCGGATGGGTAGCGGCAAGGGGAGCCCGGAGGCATACGTCGCCGTGGTCAAGCCCGGGCGCGTGATGTTCGAGATGAGCGGCGTGGACGAGAGGCTGGCCCGCGAGGCCATGCACCTCGCCGCCCAGAAGCTCCCCATAAAGACCCGCTTCATGGCGCGAGGGGGTGGTCAGCAGTGAAGGCGGCCGAAGTGCGCGAGTTGGATGTCGAGGAGCTCGAGCAGCGCCTCGTCGCCACGAGGCGCGAGCTCTTCAACCTGCGCTTCCAGCACGCGACGGGGCAGTTGGAGAACACGGGACAGCTCAAAGAGGTCAGGAAGAACATAGCCAGAATCCTGACGGTCCTGAACCACAAACAGCAGGAGAGTCAGTAGTGGTAGAGGAAGAAAAAAACCAGACCCCGGAGACGGAGGAGCCGACGGCAGAGCCGGCGGCTGAGCCTGTGGCCGAGACGCCGCAGGATCTCGTCGAGGCCGGAGAAACCATCGAGGCCGGCCTGGAAGCGAGCCCGTCCAAGGGTCCCGCGCTTGACCAGGACGAGGGCCAGATACAGACCGACACCGAGCGCAACAGGCGCAAGGAGCGGGTCGGGCTCATCGTCTCCGACAAGGCCGAGAAGACCGTGACCGTCGCCGTCGAGGCGTTGGTACGTCACCCCATGTACAAGAAGCGGGTGCGGCGGTCCAAGAAGTTTATCGTGCACGACGAGCGCAACGAGGCCCGCGTGGGCGACACGGTCAGGATCATCGAGACCAGGCCGCTCTCGGCGCGCAAGCGCTGGCGGCTCGCCAACGTCATATCGAGGGCCGAGTAGTGATACAGCAGGAATCGAGGCTGAGGGTCGCGGATAACTCGGGGGCGAGGAGCATCCTGACGATCCGCGTGCTCGGCGGAAGCAAGAGGCGTACCGCAGGCGTCGGGGACGTAATAGTGGCCACCGTCAAGGAGGCTACGCCCGGCAGCGCCGTGAAGAAGGGCGAGGTAGTGCGGGCCGTCGTGGTGCGTACCAAAAAGGAGACGCGCCGCGACGACGGTTCGTATATCCGCTTCGGGGAGAACGCCGGGGTAATCATCAACCCCGATGGTGCTCCCCGAGGGACGCGTATCTTCGGGCCCGTCGCCCGCGAGCTCAGGGAGAAGGGTTACACCAGGATCATCTCGCTCGCTCCGGAGGTGTTGTAAGCATGGGTCTCAAATTGAAGCGCGGTGATACCGTCGTGGTGATCTCCGGCAAGGAGAAAGGCAAGCGCGGCGAGGTCGAGCACGTCCTCCCCAGGGAGAACAGGGTAGTGGTGAACGGCGTCAACGTGCGCACGCGCCACGCGAGGCCGAGCCAGCAGAACCAGCAGGGGCTCTATCACTTCGAGGCCCCCATAGACGCCTCGAACGTGATGCTTATAGACCCGACGAACGGGGAGCCGACCAAAGTCGGCTACCGCTTCACGGATTCTGGGGAGAAGATCCGGATCGGCAAGAAGTCAGGGAAGGATATCGATGGCTAGGTTGAGGGACAGGTACAAAGAGGAGGTCGCCCCGAACCTCAAGGAGACGTTCGGCATAGAGAACCCCATGCGCACGCCCGGTCTGGAGAAGATCATCGTCAACATGGGCGTCGGGGAGGCCGTGGTCAACAGCCGCGCCATGGACGGCGCTATGGAGGACCTCGCCAGGATCACCGGCCAGAAGGCCCAGCTAAGGAGAGCCCGCAAGTCCATAGCCGGGTTCAAGATCCGGGAGGGCATGCCCGTCGGCGCGAGGGTAACCCTGCGTGGCGAGCGCATGTGGGAGTTCCTCGACCGGTTTATCTCGATAGCGCTTCCGCGCGTCAGGGATTTCAGGGGCGTGAGCCCGAGGTCTTTCGACGGGCACGGAAACTACGCTATTGGGCTTCGGGAGCAGGTGATCTTCCCTGAGATCTCCTACGACTCCATAGACGCTACGCGCGGCCTCGATGTGGCGATCGTGACGACGACGGAGAGCGACGAAGAGGCGCGGGAGCTCTTGAGGCTCCTCGGGATGCCGTTCAGGCAGAGCTGAGAGGTTTAGGTATGACGAGAAAGGCACTGCTGGCAAAGCAGCAGAGAAAGCAGAAGTTTCGGGTCAGGGAGTACAACCGCTGCCAGAGGTGCGGCAGGGCCCACGGCTACTACAGGAAGTTCGGGCTGTGCCGGATCTGCCTCAGGGAGCTGGCCCACGAGGGGAAGATCCCCGGCGTTACGAAAGCGAGTTGGTGAGCAAATGTCGGTTAACGATCCTATAGCGGATTTCCTGACGCGCATCCGCAACGCGCACATGGCCAAGCATGAGACGGTCGAGATCCCGCACTCCAGGATGAAGGCGGAGATCGCCAGGATTCTTCAGGAAGAAGGTTACGTTCAGGGCGTCTCCGAGCGCGGCAGCGGCGTGGAGCGGAGGCTCGTGATCACGCTGAAGTACGGCCCCGACGGCCGCCGCGGCATCGCGGGCCTGAGGCGGATGAGCCGTCCCGGACGTCGCGTCTACCGCAAGCAGACCAACATCCCCCGCGTGCTCGACGGCCTCGGGGTGGCGATACTCTCGACCTCCCAGGGGGTCCTGACCGACCACCAGGCGAGGCGCAGGGGCGTCGGCGGCGAAGTCCTGTGCTTCGTCTACTAGGGAGGTTGTGAGAGGTGTCGAGGATAGGTAAAGCCCCCGTCGAGATCCCCGGCGCGGTGAACGTGGAGCTTCAGGGACGCAGCGTGAAGGTCAACGGCCCCAAGGGTGACCTGACGGTGCCCGTTGGCCGCGGGGTCGAGGTCAGGCAGGAAGACGGCTCCATAGTCGTCGAGCGCGCCTCGGATTCGCCCGAGCACAAGGCCATGCACGGGCTGACGCGCTCGTTGATCCAGAACGCCGTCACCGGCGTAACGGACGGGTTTACGAAGACGCTCAACATCGCCGGTGTCGGCTACAGGGCTAACTTGCAGGGACGGGACATCAACTTGCAGGTCGGGTACTCTCACCCGGTCTCCATCTCCCCGCGCGAGGGGATAGAGTTCGAAATCCCCAACGCCACGACCATCATCGTGCGCGGGATAGACAAGCAGCGGGTGGGCCAGACGGCCGCCGAGATACGCAAGGTCCGTCCGCCCGAGCCGTACAAGGGTAAGGGAATCCGCTACAGCGACGAGCAGATCCGGCGCAAGGTTGGCAAGGCCGGATGATGCGCGGGAGTAGGGGAAAAGCCTTGTTGCTCGCTGATTTGTTCAGGTTCGCCAGGTAGGAGGAACTATGGCCACACTACAAAAGCGGATGCACAGGGAGAAGCGGCGCAAGCGCGTCAGGCGCAAGGTGGTTGGCACCGCGGAGCGCCCTCGCCTCTCCGTGTACCGCTCGAACGTTCACATCTACGCCCAGTTGATCGACGACTACGCGCAGGCGACGCTTGCTGCGGCCGACTCGCGCGAGGTCGGGGAGGCCGAGAACCGCAAGGAAGCCGCCAGCAAGGTCGGGGGGCTGATCGCGAGCCGGGCTTCGGAGGCCGGTATAGACACGGTAGTCTTCGACAGGGGCGGGAACAAGTACCACGGCCGCATCGCGGCGCTCGCAGAGGGCGCGCGCGAGGGCGGGCTGAAGCTCTAACTCTAGGAGGAAACGTCTTGGGTCGACCAAGAAACGACAACAGACAGGGAGGCCGCGGGCAAGGCGGCCGTGGCGGCCGGCAGCGCGACGGAGCCTCGGATCTGCAGGACAGGGTCGTCGAGATCCGGCGCGTCGCCAAGGTCGTCAAGGGCGGCCGACGCTTCAACTTCTCGGCCCTCGTGGTCGTGGGTGACGGCAAGGGTAGGGTTGGTGCCGGGCTCGGCAAGGCCAACACCGTACCCGCCGCGATCCAGAAGGGCCAGGACAGGGCCAAGCGCAACATGTTCGACGTGCCGATGCGCAACACCACCATCCCGCACGAGGTTATCGGCAAGTTCGAGAGCTCTTCCGTGCTCCTCAAGCCCGCCTCCGAGGGTACCGGCGTGATCGCGGGTGGTGGTGTCCGGGCGGTCCTGGAGCTCGCCGGGGTCAGGGACGTGCTTACCAAAGCGCTCGGTTCGACGACCTCCGTAAATTTGGTCCAGGCCACGGTCGAGGGTCTGAAGAGGCTGCGCTCTAAGGCCGAGATCGAGGAGATGCGGGGGGTGAAGATAACGTTATGAGCCCAGCGAAGCTAAAGGTTACGCAAGTCAAGAGCGTTATCGGCTCCAAGGAGGGCCACAAGCGCACGGTGCGCGCCCTTGGTCTCAAGCGCATCAGGGACTCTCGGGTGCACGAGGACACGCCCCAGATCCGGGGCATGGTCCACAAGGTGCAGCACCTGGTTACGGCCGAGGAGGTGGGCGAGTAGTGAGGTTGAACGATATTTCCCCGGCCCCGGGTTCGAAGAGGGCCCGCAAGCGCGTCGGGCGCGGAACCGGCTCGGGGCACGGCAAGACCTCGGGGCGGGGCCACAAGGGCGCGGGAGCCCGCTCGGGCGTCTCCGCGTTCGCCGCCTACGAGGGCGGACAGATGCCGCTGCAGCGCCGCCTGCCTCGCCTCAAGGGCACGGCGAGGGGCCGTCACACGGTGGCCCGGCCGACCGTCTACGCGCCGGTCAACCTCTCCGAACTTTCGGAGATCTCCGGTGATACGATAGGTCCTGACGAGCTGCGGGCTGCCGGGCTCGTTAGGAAGAAGGCCGAACTGGTCAAGATCCTGGGCGGTGGGGACGTGGGGCGCGCCATAACGGTGAGGGCGCACGCTTTCTCGAGGTCGGCCAGGGAGAAGATAGAGGCCGGCGGCGGAAGCGTCGAGGTACTGGAGAGCTAGATATGTTGGGTTCCCTGGCAAACGCCTGGAAGATACCGGAGCTACGGACGAGGCTCATGTTCACGTTCGCCATGCTGGCGGCGTACCGGCTCGGGGCCTACATACCCCTGCCCGGCGTCAGGCCCGACGTCCTCGGTGGCGGTCTCCAGACCAACAACCCCGTAACGGGACTCTTCAGTACGTTCACCGGCGGGGCCTTCAACAACTTCTCGGTGTTCTCTTTGGGGATCATGCCCTACATCACGGCGGCGATCGTTATGCAGCTGATGACGGTCGCCATTCCTCGCCTTCAGGAGCTCGCCAAGGAAGGCGAGACGGGGCAGCAGAAGATCACGCAGTACACCCGCTACTTCACGCTGGCGCTCGCCCTCGTCCAATCGGTCGCCATGGTGTTTTTCTTCCGTTCGGCGCAGGGCGGCGGGGCGCTCGCGGGGACGAGCTACGTGGAGATACTCGTCGCCGTGGTTACGCTGACTACGGGCGTCATGCTAACGATGTGGTTCGGCGAGCTAATAAGCCAGCGGGGCCTCGGCAACGGCATCTCGCTAATTATTACCGCCTCCATCCTCTCCAGGGCGCCGCAGGCCGTGCAGGCGCTCAGGGAGAACGGCGACGTGCTCACCGTGGTCGTGCTGGGGCTCCTGGCCGTCATGATCGTCGCCGCCATCGTTTTCGTCAACGAGGGACAGCGCAGGATCCCTATAACCTACGCCAAGCGGCAGGTCGGGCGCAAGATGAGCCAGGGCGGGACCACATATTTGCCCCTGAAGGTCAACATGGCAGGGGTGATCCCGATCATCTTCGCCTCTTCCCTGTTGCTCTTCCCCGTGGTGCTCGCCCAACTGGCCGCCCAGGGAGACCCCAACTCCATCCTGGGACGGCTCTCGCAGTTCTTCGATCCGGGCAACGCGCCGTACCTGATCCTGTACGCGCTACTCATCATCATGTTCACGTACTTCTACACGGCGGTGCAGTTCAACCCCGTCGAGCACGCGGATAACCTGAAGAAGAGCGGCGGCTACGTGCCAGGGTACCGGCCGGGACAGCCGACGGCGATCTACCTGAACAACGTGCTGACCAGGATCACGCTCTTCGGCGCCCTGTTCCTGGCGGTCGTGGCCGTGCTGCCTTACCTGATCTCCGACGCCCTCAGCCTGGGGAACACGATCTTCCTCGGGGGCACCTCGATCCTTATCGTGGTCGGTGTCTCTCTCGACACGGTACGGCAACTGGAGAGCCAGCTTATGATGCGCAACTACGAGGGATTCTTGAGGAGACGATGAGGGTTATTCTGCTTGGGCCCCAGGGAGCGGGCAAGGGAACGCAGGCGCAGCGCCTCGCAGACGAAGTCGGCGCCAGGCACATCTCCACCGGCGACATTGTGCGCGCCGAGATCAAATCCGGCTCCGAGTTAGGCAAGAAGGTCCAGGAGTACAACGACAAGGGCGAGCTGGTGCCCGACGAGATAATCGTGGAGATGGCGAAGCCCTACCTGGACGACGCTGCCTCCTGGCTCCTCGACGGCTTCCCTCGCAACGAGGCGCAGGCGAAGGCCCTGGACGAGGCGCTCGACGACATAGGCGAAGACATCGACGCGGTTGTCGCCCTCGAAGCGCCCGACGACGCGCTCGTCGAGAGGCTCTCGGGGCGGCGCCAGAGCCAGGAGACGGGCAAGATCTACCACGTCGAGTTCGACCCGCCCCCCGAGAACGGCGACGACCCTGGCCCGTTTATCCAGCGCGACGATGACGCCGAGGAGGCCATCCGGCGCCGCCTCGAGATCTACCACGACCAGACCGAACCTCTGAAGGACTACTACGCCGAAAGAAACCTCCTCGTCACGGTCGACGCCGAGCAGGAGATCTCCAAGGTGACGGAAGACATCCTGAGCGCTGTAGGCGAGAGGGGCGGCGCTTGATCGTCCGCAAGAGCAAAAAGGAACTGGAGGCGATGCGCGAGGGCGGGCGCGTCACCGCGGCCTGCCTGGAGATGCTCGGGGAGAACGTCAGGCCCGGCGTTACCACGCGTGAGCTCGACCGCCTCGCCGAAGAATTTATCCGCTCCCACGGCGGAACCCCTGAGTTCAAGGGCTATCCCGGAGGTCCTGGCGCCCCTGACTTTCCGGCCTCCATCTGCGCCTCCCCGAACGCCATGATCGTGCACGGCATCCCCGGCTCCTACCGCTTGAAGAGCGGCGACATCATCTCGCTCGACGTTGGCGTCCGCTACAGGGGCTTCGTGACCGACTCTGCGACCACCGTCGCGGTGGGGGAGGTGCCCGACGAGGTCGTCGGATTGCTCGGGGTCACGAAAGAGTGCCTGGCGGCTGCGACGGAGCAGATGCGGGCCGGCAACAGGCTCGGGGACGTGGGGCACGCGATACAGTCGCTCGCCGAGTCGAAGGGTTACGGGGTGGTAAGAGACCTGGTGTCCCACGGGGTCGGGCGTGACATGCATGAGGACCCGCAGATACCGAACTACGGCTCTCCGGGCACCGGACCACGACTCCGGCCCGGGATGACGTTCGCCATAGAGCCCATGATCACGCTCGGCGACTACTCCATCCGCATGAGCGAGTGGGACGGGTGGTCCATATACACCGCCGACGGCTCCCTCTCGGCCCACTTCGAGAACACCATAGCCGTCACCGAGAACGGCCCTTGGGTGCTCACCAAAAACGGGGGCGAACCCTGATAGAAAACGGCGTTTGTCGGTGGGAGATGCCCATCGGGCGTGATAAGATATGCGTTTGGCTTCAGTCATCTTGTAACTACTCGAAAAGAGGAGGTCCTTGGCCAAAGAAGACGTCATAGAGGTTGAAGGCACCGTAACCGAGGCGCTGCCCAACACGCAGTTCAGGGTCGAGCTGGAGAATGGGCACAACGTGCTGGCGCACATCTCGGGCAAGATGCGGATGAACTACATCCGTATTCTGCCTGGCGACAGGGTGAAGGTGGAGTTGAGCCCCTACGACTTGAGCCGGGGACGAATAACCTACAGGTTCAGGACTTAAGGAGATAAAGCTGTGAAAGTCAGGGCGAGCGTGAAACCCATTTGCGAGCGGTGCAAGGTAATAAGACGCCGCGGGGTTGTGCGCGTGATCTGCACGAACCCCCGCCACAAGCAGAGGCAGGGCTAGTATGGCGCGGATAGCAGGAGTAGACCTTCCGCGCGAGAAAAGGGTCGAGGTAGGGCTCACGTACATCTACGGCGTCGGGCGTTCGACGGCGAGGAAAATTTGCCGCGAGACCGAGGTAGACCCGGACACGAAGGTGCGTGACCTGGCCGAGGGCGAGGTCGGCAAGATCAGGACCTTTATCGACCAGAACGTAGAGGTCGAGGGCGACCTGAGGCGCGAGACGCAGCAGAACATCAGACGGCTCATAGA
>JBKPSF010000259.1:0-2326 GCA_046734875.1 Actinomycetota bacterium
GTGTTGATGTTGCCCCTCGGTTTGAGACGCGTCACGACGTCCTCGAACACTTCCCGCCCGGTGGCGTACTTCTCGACGACCCGTGCGGGATCGAAGCCGCACAGGAGGGGTTCGAGTTTGCGCACAGAAGCTAAGGGCAGCAGATTACGGGTACTCAGGGCTCGTGTTCGCCACGGGTAAGGGCACCCCCCTCGACGCCCAGAACATAATCAACAGGTTCTTCAAGCCCTTGCTCAAGCGAGCGGAGTTGCCCGACATACGCTGGCACGACCTTCGCCACACCTGCGCCACCCTGTTACTCGGTCGCGGCGTTCACCCGAAGATGGTCCAACACCTGATGGGGCACGCCTCCATACAGCTAACCCTCGATAGGTACTCGCACTGGATACCCTCCATGGGCCGCGCGACCGCAGAGGGGATGGACGAGGCTTTGGGTTAGCTACTGCTGCCCTACTGCTGCCAAGGCCCCAGTAACATGATCGCGGTCTCTTCTCTTTTTATAGGTTTTGCAGGTAAAAAAGAGAGCCGACGAGCGGACTCGAACCGCTGACCTGCTCATTACGAGTGAGCTGCTCTACCTGCTGAGCTACGTCGGCTTGCTTCGGGCTGGAAGTATATCGTAGCGGATGTGCGCTTTAAAGCGGTTGACCGGGGATCTCGTGGAGAGTAGCCTGCTACCATCGTTGTTTAGGAGGCGTGGAGCCTTCGGGAGAGGAGGATCGTGGAGAAGGTGGCCGGCCACGCTGCGTCCCCGAGCAGGGAGGCGGTGATCGGCGCCCTCGATAATTGCTACGACCCGTGCTGCAGGGAACGCAGGATCAGCGTGGTCGATATGGGCCTGATCGAATCGATCGAAATAGAGAACCGCAAGGTAGAGATCGAAATGGTACTGACCACGGGCTGGTGTCCTTTCGCCTCCCGCCTGCTTGAGATGGTGACCGAGGAAGTAGGGGCTTTGCCCACGGTGGATCGTGTCGACGTCGATGTGGTCTGGGACCCCACGTGGACGCCGGAGAGGATGAGCGAGTCGGCGCGCGAGAAGCTGAGGCTCCCGTTGGAGAGGCTAGAGCCGTTGCGCGAGGCGCGGCTGAGAGGAGAGGGCAAGTGATCAAGGACGACGTGCTGGTCTTCGACTGTGTTGCCCACCCGTTCAACTTCGACGCTTCGAACGTCCTCGGAAACGCCGGCGAGTTGTTCCGCCAGCACCTGTTTGCTTTCCACAACGTCCTGACGCCGGAGACCGAGCCGAAGCTCCCGCCTGAGGAGTTCCTCAAGGAGTGGAGCACGCGGGAGATCAGCCGCATGGTCTTCGACGAGTCAGACACCGACATGCTCGTCGCGATGCCGCTGCCGCTTACGGATCTCTTCGAAGACGGGCTCTCACCGTGGGAGCGCTGCGTCGAGTTGCGCGACGAGAACCCGGACCGGACGGTCTTCTGGGGGACGGTCAACCCGCTTGAGGGCAGGAAGGCGCTGGAGGAGATGGAGGTGCAGGTCAACGAGTACGGGGCGAAGGCGTTCAAGTTCTACAACGTCCGCTACGACTACGGTGAGCCCTTCCCCTGGCGCATGGACGACCCGAAGGTCGCCTTCCCGATCTACGAGAAGGCGCAGGAACTAGGGATCGACCTGATCGGGGTCCACAAGGGAGTCCCCCTGGGTCCCCAACCCATTGAGGCCACACAGACGTGGGACATGGACGGGGCCGCTGCGAACTTCCCCGACATAAACTTCGTCATCTTCCACGTGGGCTTGCCTTTCATAGACGAGACGTGCTGGCAGCTCGTAAGGTATCCCAACCTCTATGCATCCATAGCGGCGACTATCAACTTCGTCGTGCGCTCGCCGAGGCAGTTTGCGGAGTGGATCGGCAAGCTGATGTTCTGGTGCGGGGAGGACAAAATTATCTACGGCTCAGAAGCCCCTATCTGGCACCCCAGATGGGCCCTCGACGCCTTCTGGGACTTCGCGATCCCTGAGGACCTCGTCGAAGGTTACGGCTACCCGCAGCTGACCGAACAGGCGAAGCGCAAGATCCTGGGCGAGAACCTGCTCAGGCTCTCCGGCATGGACGCCCAGGAGACGCGCCAGAGGCTGAACGGGGCCGCGTGAGGTCCGTGTTAGGTGCGCCCCCGGGGGAGCACCCCGTCCCTACTGGATGATTTCCCCCACCTTCATGGTCTCACGCTGGACGAGCTCTATCTTGTAGCCGTCCGGGTCCTCGATAAAGGCGATCCTGTAGTCGTGCCCGTCGGCGGTGAGCGTCTTGGGCTCGAGCGTGACCTTTACGCCCTGCTCCTTGAGGCTCGCCACCGTGCCCTCCAGG
>JBKPSF010000260.1:0-7247 GCA_046734875.1 Actinomycetota bacterium
GGCGATCCTCGGCCTCGTCGCCCTCTCTTACGTAGGACGCTTCTTCCGCTGGATCTACTACCTGAGGGTACTCAAGGTCTCCGTCCCGACCGGCATCAACGCCGCCGTCTTTACCTCGGGGCTCTCCATGGCGATCTCACCCGGCAAGCTGGGGGAGGTACTCAAGAGCGTCTTCGTCCGCAGGACCACGGGCGCCCCCATAGCCCGCACGGCCCCCGCCGTGGTCGCCGAACGCGCCACCGACGGAACGGGCATGGTGATCTGGGGCTTCCTCGGCGCCTTCGCCCTGAACCTGCCGCCGTGGACGATGCTGATGTTTTTGGGCGTAGCGGCCTTCGGCATCGCCGTCCTGCGCTCCAAACGGCTCTCGCTGGCCGCGGAGCGTGTGCTTGCCAAAGTGCCCCTGGTCAACCGCTTCACCCCGCACCTCAGCGACTTCCACGGCGCCTCCAACGCGCTGCTCGCCACGGGTCCGCTCCTGATCGGAACGGCCATCTCGTTCCTGTCCTGGGGCCTCGAATGTACCGGCGTCTACCTCTGCGCCGTCGGGCTCGGCGTGGACAGGCCCTTCCTCCTCATAGTCTTCGTGTTCGCTGTGAGCTCTCTCCTCGGTGTCGTAAGCCTACTGCCTGGTGGCATAGGTGCCGTAGAAGCCGGCCTTTACGGCCAGTTCGTCACCGTGGCGAACCTCTCAACGGGCGTAGCTGGTGCGCTCACCCTGCTCATCCGGCTCGCCACCCTCTGGTTCGCAACCCTTCTGGGTATAGCCGGCCTCATCCTCGTCCAACGCCTCCTCGGCGACGTGGCGCTCGAACCGGACGAGACGAAATAGAGGCATCCCGCCCCTACACCATCGTCCCCCTCACGATGTACCGCACGTTCCAATTTGGGCCGGGCGTCCAATAATCACCGTAGTTCTCGATGCAGGTCTGCAGCGAGACCGTGTTCTCGCCCGTCGGGCCTGTCACCGAGAGGTCGTTTACGGGGACTTCGAGGATGTCGCTGACGACGTAGGTGTAGGTGTGGCCGTTGGCGTCGGTCAGGTAGATCTCATCCCCCATCGCCAGGTTGGGCAAATTCCAGAAGACGTGGTCGCTCGGGGTGCCCGGATACCCGAGCCTGTGCCCGGCGATGTAGGTGTTGGAGCCCGGAACCCAGGGGTACCCAGATCCGACGTAGTGCCCGGCCCCCGCCGCAAGACTGGCCTCGGTAGTCCCCTCCACAACCGGTATGTCCGAGATGCCCATCGCAGGGACGGTGAGGGACATGGTAGAGTCCGCGGGCACGGCCGCGGGGGAAGCCGATTCCGGTTTCTCCTTTTTCGGCTCGGGCTCCTTGATGGCCCGCTCTATCTGGGCCGCCTTGTCCTTCGGTTCGGTGTCATCGGCCGTCTTGGCCGCCTTCTCCGCGACGGGCTCGGGCGTGGACTTCTCCGCCCCGGCGGGCCGTATGGCCCGCTCGGAAGGGTCGGCATCAGCCCCGGTGAGCATCCCCCTTCCCACCGCCATGGCGAGCACGCCGACGACGAGCAACACCGCCACACCAGCCGCAAATAGACCGAGCCTCCCTAGCCCAGTCCCAAACCATTGCCTCACCGCGCCTCCCCTGCTTCTCCCCCCAAACGAGAGATGCCAATCTGCTTTCTTCCACCGAGGTCCCGGTAGCGCGATACGCTATCCGTGACTCGGCGCACTTTAACACTGCCTCACACGAACCGCAATAATCTTAACAACCATGTAGCAGCTTGTTCAGGGCCTTACCTAGTCCGCCACGCGCATCGTTTGGCTCGCTGCTCCCAGCGTGGCGGTTATTAGCAGCAAGGTGCCTGCGCCAACGAACGTTGCCCTGAGGTTGACTTCCACGAGGACGCCGGCCAGCGCGAACGAGATGGGGTCGAGGGCTATAGAGGCGAGCACCGCGAGGCTCATCACGCGACCGGTAAGTTCTGGTTCGGACCGCTCCTGGAGCCAGGAGATGTTGATGACGCCCAGGTAACTCGCTGAGGCGCCTATCGCGAGGGCGAGCACTATCGCGGCCGCGAGGTTGTACACGAGGCAGAGTGCGGCGACTTCCAATCCCAGGCTTGCCGTGAGGCCCAGCACCGCCAGGCCTCTGCGGTGGACCCGGGTCATCGAGCCGGCGACCAGTGAGCCGAGGACGGCGCCCGCGCTGGCAGCGGCCACCAGCGTACCGAAGGCGCCCACCCCGCCCAGCTCTCTCTCGGCCAGCGTTGCTCCGCCGACGTAGAGGGGGCCTACCATCGCGGCGTTGATCCCCACCAGGACGAGCAGGATCGTTCGGATTACGGGATCCCGCCACGCGTACCTCATCCCCGACAGCAGGTCCGAGAGCGCGCCTTGCTGGTCCTCGTCTTCTTCGCCCTTTGCGGTAGGACCGTTTGCCGTTTTATCTGCCGTACGTATACCTGTGGCGCGGAGCATCGACGCGAACACCGCCGACGCGACGAGGAACATGAGCGAGATCATCGCGAAGCTGCTACCCAGGCCAGCGAGCGCCACCGCCGACGCCGCGATAGCGGGGCCGACGATGCCGCTGATTTGCTCAGCGCCCTGGACCGAGGCGTTCGCCGCTCCAAGTCGGTCCCTGTCTACTACCGCCGGAACGGCCGACATCGACGCGGGGTAGTAAAGGGCGTCCATCGCGCTCAAGGCACCGGCCAAAACGTACACGTGCCAGAGTTCGGTTGCGTCGGTGAGCACCAACACCGCAAGCCCCGCGAGCAGCAGCGTGCGAACCACGCTCGCGAGGAGCAAGATCGGGGTAGGAGAATAGCGGTCGCTTATCACGCCCCCGATGGGCATGAAGATGATCCCAGGTATGGACGCCACGGCCAACACGGCACCCAACTCCACCCCCGCGCCAGCGACCTTCAATACCAGCCAGGTCAGGGCTACGAGAAAGGCCTGGTCGGCCAGCATCGAGAGCCCCGCTCCGGTCCAAAGCCGGCGGAACTGCCTTGCTTTCAGTAGAGTGAACCAGGGTAGCTCTCTCAATCGCTCTAGTGTGTTTGGCATCGTTTTTTCGTCATCCTCGCTTCGCTCCCGTCGCAAGATCCTTCTTCGCCGTTCAATTGATTAAACATAACCGATTATGGTATCGTATATTCAACATAAGGTTCAATGACCGAGGAGCGAGGCGTCCGTTGCACATAGCGCACAGATTCGAACGCCTGATCGAGGCGTACCGTCGTCCCGACGGCAGTCGTTGGACGGGCCAGGAACTGGATGAGGCGACCGGGGGCGTGGTGACCCGCTCCTACGTTACCAACCTTCGCAAGGGGCGCATCGATAACCCTGGTTACGAGAAGCTAAGGGCCATAGCCAAGGTCATGGGTTTTCCACCCGAACTGTGGTTCCAGGGAGGGACGGAGTTAGGCGCTGATGCGGCGCCGGTCGCCGGCAACCACCAGGGAAGCATCTCCCAGAAGACGAACCGTCTCTTCGAGAACATAGCCAACGAAAGCACGGGCCGGCCCTACACCAACGCGGAGGTAGCCCGCATGAGCCTTGGTGATCTCACGGAAGAAGAGGTAGAGAACATCAGGACCGGCGCTACCCCCGATCCGTCCGTGGACCAGATCGTCGCTCTCGCTGAGGTGTTCGGGGTCCACCCATCCTACTTTTTGGATGGTGGAAGCAAACCCCCTATCCTCGACCGCGAGGCGATGGCAATCTTGCAAGACGAGACGATAAGCGCCATAGCTCACAAGAGCCTGCATCTACCCGGACGCGAGAGGGAGATGATCCTGGGCATCATCCGCCAGTTCGAAGATATGCAGGAGACGGGCGATGACCGTTGATTCGTCCCGTCACACGTACGTTCATACCTTGCTTGGGAGAGTACGAACCCGCTGGCAGGCGCTGAGAAGTCATGCGGGGAGACGATGGGGCACGCCGGTCTGCAGGCGTCCTTTGACCCCGGAGCAGTTCGAGGAAGAACTGGCGGTCCTTGGTCTCTCCGGAAGGAGGTACACGCCCCAAGAGTACGCGCGTGCGCTTGGTAGCCACCTTGGCATCTCCATAAACATTCACGTCATACCGGACGCCTTCTACCCCGAGCTCTCACGCAGGTTGGCGCTTTCCGGGCGTCTCGGGGAACTTCGTTACGCCGAACAGATGGGACTTGCCGCCATTTTCGTACCGGGAAGCTTGCCCCCCCTCGTCCTTTCCCTGACGGTTCTGCACGAGCTCGGCCACCTGGCGGCGGGTGACCTGCTTATACCGACCGAGGATCAGCACGCTGACATCGCGGACGAGCAGCCTGCCGGAGGCGGGTTGTTCGCCACGGCCCGGATAAAGAACGACAAGAAGCTGGCCGGGGTGCTCCCGTTCGCCGATGAGGATGTCAGAGAGCACGAGGCCAATTTGAGGGCCTCGTACGCGCTCTTGTCCGGCTGCCTGGGTGGCGATAGCCCCTACGCTTACAAGATGAACGACATCCTTTGAATCCCACCCAGCATCAGGCGATCGTTCTGACCGGTCTTTGCCTCGCCGGCTTCGTCTTGATGGCGCTCGTACCCGCCTCACGACGGACCCGGTTCGGCATATTTGCAGCCCTCAACTTTCTTCTGACCGCAGGGCTCTTCGCTAGCCAGGCCGTAATAGGCTACTCTGGCTGGAGATCCGAGATAGCGGTCGCGTTGATGTCGGAGTTGCCCGTTGTGTTCCTGATCTCCTGGGTCTGTCTCGCCCAGGCGGGCAGCCTTCCGACGCGCGTCGCCGCTCTTCCCGCAGAGCCGGTGGCCCGCCGTCCTCGCCTACGGGCGGTTTTGAAGGCCGCGCCGCTGCTGTTGCTGCTCGCATGGGCCTTCGCGGCGGTAGTCGGGCTTGTCTGGCCGTCGCCCGCGATCGAGCCGCACGCGCCGGCCGGAGTAGAGTTCGTCGTGTTCAAGTGGTCGATCTCGGCCGCCGAAGGCTTCTACGCGGGCCTTGCCGGCGTGGTTTTCGCGCTGGCCGCCCTGTCGGCAGCGAGCGTCCGCGTGCTGCTGCTCAAGAACCTCGCGTTCTCGATAAGCATGTCCTGTTTGCTGTTCATCGCCGCCGAGTCCTCGGTTGTCGCCTGGGCGCGGCTGTGGGCGTCGGACGGGGACCGCCGGGCGGCCGTAGATCTGTTGCTTACGCTCGAGGCGTACGCGACGGCCCTGTTCTTCGTCACCCTGGTTGTGGGCGCTACCCTGAGGTATACGCCCGCCGTCGCTTCCACGTTGGTCCGCCGACTCCACATCAGTTGGCTTCCGGCCCGGGAGCGTCTGGAGTCGTTCAGATGGCAAACGGTCGCCGGCGGTGGGGCGAGAGGCATCGTCCGCGCTTCTCACCGCCTGACGGAGGCTGCCAGGCTACAGGCATTGCCGCAAGACGAGCTGGATAAGGCGCTCACGACCGTCCAGCTGGTGGCCACGATGAAAGATCCCCTGGCCGAGAAAGCCCGCGTTACCCCCGAAGCAGCGCGGAAGCTTTATGAGTTGCAAGAGGAGGTTCTCGGCGACGAATACTTGCTTTCCAAGATGAACTGGACCACGGGGTGGGGCTCCCACGCCCGACAACCGCAAGGCGTCGATGATGTGACCCTTCACGAAGCGCTGGAGGCCACCCTGGACCTCATGGACCCTCAAGATGGCCACGCCAAGGACGATACGCGACCGCTTTGGCATCACCTGGCCGCCGTGAGCGCTGCCGATGTAGGACTCATCGAAAAGGAGGCGGTCGAGGCGCGACTCGGACGGAAACCCTACTACCACACGGCGCTCGAGGCCTACGAAACCGCCAAGACCTCTCTACGGGTTCGGACGTTGGATGCGCGAGAACGGAGAATTCGCTAAAGTATTCCCCTTGGAGGGCCGATGTATACCTCTGGAGAGACCGGAATAATGGCTGACCCCTGAAGGAGGGATCTCGATGCAACGATACGCCAACGATGAAGTTAGCGGAGGTTCATCCGCCGGTCAGAGGTTGCTCGATCGAGTCAGGGCAAGGGTCGAGCAGGAGCACGATATCTCGCGCTCGACGCAGACCCCACACTATGCTGCGGCCTCCATCGGACAGTCGCCGTATGTTGCCCTTCCCGGCTGCGGCGTCGTTGTGGTACAGAAGAAGTGCGGTTGGGGTTGCTGAGGGTCCGCGTGGAGTCCCGGTCGGCGGAAACCGGCTCTCAGCGCAAGGATCGCCCTACGATCGAGGGTGACCGTCCGGAGTATGCTTGACGCCCACCAGGTTGCCGTAGCTGCCGAGGAAGAGATCCTCAAGCTACGCGTCGCAAGAGATGGCCAGTTCGAGTCCCTCTGCTCGTATTTGAGGGTGGACGAACCTTCGGTTCATCTCCTGCCCCTGCACTTCCTTCCCACCGATTCGAGACGCACGGTAAGCCCCGCCACTTTGCACGATCTGGGTGTGGCGGCGAAGCTCGAATACACTCGCAACAGGTGGTTGGACGAGATGGTCGACGCGGTAAGGCCTTACCCCGTTCCGCTCTCGGCACACCGGCTGAACGACGGGGTCATCGCCTCGACCTGCGAGCGCTATGAGAAGGTGCTCGACACCCCTGCGGCAGCATCGTTCTATAGGATCCTGGCCAACCTCTACGCCCGTCACGGTCTGTCTGTCGTCCTCGACGGTCGGCGACCATGTGCCCTCGAGCGTGTCATGAGCTTGAAGGATTACGTCGAACATGCCAGGGCCAGGCACGGTCCCATGCGGGCACCTCTCGACGCGCTTCTTCTGCTCGTAGGTACGCCCGAGACCACTATTAGAAGAGCGAGGGTCTCATGGCAGAACTGGGCGCTAGGGGTCCAGTTCTACGATGATGCCCTCGACGTGGAGGAAGACTTCCGGGATCGTAACTGCAGTTGGGCGGTCTCGCGCACGCTCGAAATCTTTCGCGAGAGGTCTCATGGCCGGGATCGGTCGACGCTGCCGGATCTCGACGCGTTCTACGAGGTGGCGCTGACCGAAGGCGTGGTTTGCCGGGCGCTTGCGTTAGCGGAGAGGTTCTTCGCCGCTTCCGCAAGACACGCTGAGCACCTCTTTCCGACATGGGCGGCGTTTCAGCGCGAGTGCCTCGAGCGCACTGCCAGGCTACGAGAGGATTACGAGGAGTTCGTCGCCGAGGCCAGGAGGGTTTAGGTGGACGCCCACGAGCAGCCTATCGACAGGCTGCTCGTGGGCGTCTGTGCATCCATAGCGATCCTCAGCCTGCCGTCCTACCTGGCTTATCTCAGGGCTACCCTGGCG
>JBKPSF010000261.1:0-3108 GCA_046734875.1 Actinomycetota bacterium
GTTGACAGCGTTCTCGGAAGTTCCTTCACTGTGACTACACCTTTCGGGCCACTGGCTACACAAAGTAGGCCCTTCGTGGTTAACTGTTCTAGTTACACTAGTTAGCTTTGAGCGATCTCTGTGTGCGCCTTCCGGCATGGACCTTGTTCATGAGGAAGGAAGCCCATGCCGGTCCGAGCGATCCTAATCGACGACCACATCATGTTCAGGGAGGGTCTCGTTAGCATCCTCGCCTCCCGTCAAGCGGGCATTGAGATAGTCGGGCACTCTTCCACGGGGGAGGCCTTCGCCCTCCTAAGGGAGACAACCCCAGACGTGGTCATCACGCAGATAGACGTGGATCTGCATAAAGCTAAGGAGGTGCTAAGGAGGATACGAGAGGCCTCCCCAGACTCCAGGATCGTGGTTCTCACCATCTTCGACAACCTCCGCTACGTGCAGGCTCTCTCCAAGCTGGGCATCGACGCCTACATCCACAAGACTTCCTCCACACGTGAGCTCGTTGCTACCATAGAAGCTCTGATGCGCGAGCCAAGAGGTGAGAACACGGTGGTATCCATGCCCCGTGGTTCCCTGGAGCGGATGGGCGATGGGCCCATGGGGACGCTCTCCGAGAGGGAGACAGAGGTGTTGGTGCGCGTGGCCCGGGGCCGCTCCAACAACCAGATAGCCACCGAGATGCACCTCGCTGAGGGTACCGTCAAGCGTCACCTGGCCAACATCTACCAGAAGACGGGGGTGGGTTCCAGGAGCGAAGCGACGAGGCTGGCCCTCCAGGAGATGTGGATCGGGATAGCGGAGATCACCCAAGCCGACCTCGACGGGTCCGACCTCGACGGGCACGGACCAGGGGTCCCGCAGGATGGGCACTAGTAGGCTGGCATGAGGGTCCTGGTCGTCCTCACGCCGCTTATGTACAGGGAGGCCATAGCGCACTCCCTGATCCAACACCGCCCCCACTTGGAGGTGAGGATCGCGGCTCCCGAGGCGGCGGAGGGGGAGCTTAGGTCCTTCGCGCCGCACCTGCTAGTGCACACCGACACCGATGGCCTCGACCGGGCGGCCTTGGAGGGTGTTCCCTCCTGGGTGGAGGTGGGCTACTCCGACAGCATGAACGCGTGGGTTTCCTCCGGAGAGTATCTCGCGAAGCACGAAGACATCTCAACGGACATCTTGCTCGGGGTGGTGGACGAAGTAGCGGAGCGGTTGCGCGAGCACTGAGCGATCCCTATTCACCCTAGTGCGTGGAAGGGTTGTTCTGCGAACTTCGCCTTTACGGCGTTCTCGGAAGTTCGCTACCCGCTAGCAACGCCCACCCAATAGCAAAGATATGGCCACCTGGCATACTGACATGCCGTGTTCCTGCCTCATACTTAACTCACTAGCCACTGAGGCTAGCCACTCGAGGCGAGCTAACCGCTCCATTTCCCAGCCTCCCTACAGCGAAGGTGAGGTCTACCTAAAATGAGAAGGACGATACCTCCTTATAGAGAGGCGGGCCGGTTTTTGCTTGCGCCTCATTCAAGGGAAGTGATGCACCGGGGTTAGTCGATGAGAACTCACAAGGATAGGGGCCGGACGCTGCTTGCTTTGGCTAATGACAGAGCCACACAATGACGCCCAGCCCCCGCAAACGGGCATTCTACTACCTAAGGCGATGGCGTAAATACGCTTTCCCTTAGAGAACAGTAGAGGCCGACCAAGTAAAGGAGAAAGACCTTAATGAGGAAAATTGGCATCATTGCCGTACTGTCGCTGCTGCTGACGGCCCTAGCGGCCGTACCGGCGCTGGCTGCAGTCGCGCCGGGCACATACACTCCAACGTCCGATAGCTTCAACTCCGCGAATGCCCCGGGTAGCTCGCACCTTAAGTCGGGTACGGTCCAGTGCGTAGTTAATGCAGCCCTCAACGTCAACTGTAGCCCGTACGTGCTCGGGGGCGTCGGCAACACGAACGCGAACGTGAGTCTGACTGCCAGCTACTCGGCGACCATCGACTGCACCAACCGCGGCGGCAATCTGGTCGAGTCCCACACGACGACCTTCTCGGACAGCAGTTCGTCCAAGGTGACCTCGTCGAGGAATGGGCAGTTGCGTGTGCCGGCGCAGTCGGCAAGTGCATTCGACGCGCCGCAGGTCTGTCCGAATCCGAACTGGACGCCCTCGATCCGGCCGGGGACTCTTACGCTCAACAGCTTCACGTACACGCTCACCTTCGCGGGCTTCACCTCGCCCTACATCACAATCACAGGCTAGTAACACTACGTAAAGGCTGCTGAGCCGCTATACAGGAAGGGCCGGATCTCTACACTCCGGCCCTTCTTCTTGCCCTTTATGCTCTATTCACCCAAGTGCGTAGAAGTGAAATTCTCAGAAGTTCGCATATCACTCCCCCCATTGCCCGGCGCTGACTAGCATGGGATACTGGCCCTCGTGCCTTATGTATCCTGAGGCGAGCACGTAGCAGAGAGAAGGGCCGCTTCGGGAGAAAAAGAAAGGGGACCGGAGCCCATGAGCGAAGAGTCGGGTCGGGCCGAGATGGAGAGAAGGCTCATAGAGAGGAGCCTCCAAGACGACGACTTCAGGCGAAGGCTGCTAGAGGACCCCGAGGCGACCATCGAGCGGGAGCTGGGCTTCCGGGTGCCTGAGGAGGTGCGGATGGTGGCGGTGGAGGAGACGCCTGACACCATCTACCTGGTGCTACCCAGTGTCTCGCCGCTCGGCCAGGGCGAAGAGCTCTCCGACCGGCAGCTTGAGGCCGTCGCCGGCGGATGGGAACGAGTTAGCACGGAAGGAGGGTGCGTCACCATGCCGCCTGCCACCTGTTCCACCTGCGATGTTGAATTCTGCTCTGGGTAACGCGTCGGCGCTCCACCCGAGCGAGAGTGGGTGATGGGATGCTGCGTGTCCTGGTGGACGACCAGGTGGACTTCCGGCAAACCTTCGCCGGAGTACGCATAAAGAAGAGTTCTCGGAAGTACGCTGTAGCAAGCTCTCCCCCACTCCGGTACCTACCCCCTAGCGGAGTGGGGCTGAGCGGTATCTCGTTCCCCCCAAAGCGTGAACGTTCGCGCTTTTTGCTGCGAGGATTCGTTGCAAGCGCTTACA
>JBKPSF010000262.1:0-3644 GCA_046734875.1 Actinomycetota bacterium
GTAGCCTTCCTGAAGGACGCGCGAGGGACTGTGGTGGCCGACCAGCTTGGAGGGCGTGAGGTCGGCGTTCCCCTCGACGAAATGCAGGGTCGAGCCGCTCAGGTCGGCGACGGCGCGCAGGATGGTGGACTTGCTGGTGCCTGGCGGACCTTCGAGGAGCAAGTCGCGGCCCGCGCCCAGGGCCGCGAGGAGGAGCTGGGTGTCCTCCACGCGTCCGACGACCCGCGACCGAATGCCCTCCTGGATGCGGCGCAGATCCGCGGCCTGCACGGTTACCCGGTCCAGTAGTAGACGATGGTGCCGCGCATGTCCTTGCCGTCGAGCATGTCCTGATTTTAACCATTTTCGAATCGCTTGCGCACGTTTCCTTTGCCCACGGAGTGTGTAGACTCCGCACACGATCCTTTTCCCCATGAATCGTCGATTGTGTACCATCTCACAAATCGGGGAAATCTGGAGGGTTAACTGCGTGGGAAGGAGATGGTCGTGTCAGAGTACAATTTGGTAGCCATCGGTGGCTTCGCGGGAACGACGGCCGCGTTGAGTTTGCCACCAGGAACGTCGGTGTTGCGGGCGAACACTTTCGGTCGCACCATCGGCGCAGAGGTCGCCGAATCACTCCCTGATAGGGCCGCAACGACCAGCTAGAACCGGACCAAGCCGTGGAAGATCCTCTGGCGAGTAGGAATGAATCTCCGGTCGTGTTCGACGGCCACAACGACGTGCTGCTAAGGCTCGGTAGCCAGGACGGTGGCGGGCCCGGCGCGTTCTTCGAGCGCGGCGAGAAGGGGCATCTGGACCTCCCCCGGGCGCGGGAGGGGGGATTCGGGGGCGGCATCTTCGCCGTCTGGATTCCCTCGCCCAAAACCTCCGAACGCGCCCCCAGGGGGCTTCCGCCCGCGCTCGATGCCGCTTACGCGCTAGGGCGTTCCATCTCCGGCGCCGCGACTTTGTTCGGGATCGAGGACCGCTCCGACGGAGAGTTCCGGATCGTCAGCACCGCCGTCGGGTTGCAGAGGTGCTTGAAAGAGGGAGTAATTGCGGCGGTTCTCCACCTGGAGGGCGCGGACGCGATAGACACCGACCTCGACGCGCTGCACGTGTTCCACCGGGCGGGTCTGCGGTCCCTCGGCCTCGTGTGGGGCCGGCCGAACGCGTTTGCCGAGGGCGTAGCCGTCCATTTTCGGCGCTCGCCGGACACGGGACCAGGGCTGACCGCAGCCGGCCGGAGGCTCGTCGGCGCCTGCAACGATCTGGGCATCGTGATCGACGTTTCCCACCTGAACGAGCGGGGCTTCTGGGACGTGGCGTCCCTCACGGACGCCCCGCTCGTCGCGAGCCACTCCAACGCCTACGCCCTTTGCCCCTCGACCAGAAACCTAACGGACCCGCAGCTCGACGCCATCAGGGACTCCGACGGGATGGTCGGCCTCAACTTCGCCGTAAACTTCCTGCGCGAGGACGCGAAGAGGGATGCGGATACCCCCCTCGACATTATGGTCGGGCACATCGACTACCTGGTGGAGCGGATCGGCATCGACAGGGTCGGCTTCGGGTCGGACTTCGACGGGGTCTTGATCTCCCGAGAGATAGGCGACGTGTCGGGCCTGCCGCGGTTGATATCCGCGCTAAAGGACCGGGGTTACGACGACCGGTCGCTCCGAAAACTCGCCCACGAAAACTGGGTTCGTGTCCTGCGCGAGACCTGGGGCGAGTAGAGGACACGCGGTATCCGTAGGGCTGACGTTTACGTGGTCTCCGGGAAGGGTACGTGTCTCCTCGGTGGGACCAGAAATAAGGAGGATCATGCAAGCAGGAAGAACTTCGATCTTGCTCGATGAGGCCCAACGAGTGATCCAGGCCGCCGTGGAGAAGGCCGACGAGATCGGCCAGCCCATGAACGTCGCGGTCGTCGACAACGGAAGAGACCTCAAGGCGTTCACCCGCATGGAGGATGCCTGGCTCGGTAGCATAGACATCGCGATAAACAAAGCCTTCACCTCGGCATCTTTCCTGATGCCGACCCAGGACCTGGCCGAGATGACGCAACCGGGGCAGCCGCTCTACGGCCTCGAGACGACCAACAACGGCCGCGTCGTCAACTTCGCCGGCGGTATCCCCCTGATGCGCGGTGAGGAGGTGGCCGGAGCCATAGGCGTAAGCGGCGGCACCGTAGACCAGGACCAGGAAGTCGCCGAGGCGGGGGTTGCCGCGTTCTAGCAAGTCAGCATTTCAGCAAACAGTAAGCTGACAAGCTGAAATGCTGACTTGCTGACCAGCTAAAATGGAGAGCGGGTGAGGGGAATCGAACCCCCATAACCAGCTTGGAAGGCTGGGGCTCTACCGTTGAGCTACACCCGCACGGTGGCCTTGCGCCGGCTTCGCTGTCGGGGCGAGAGGATTTGAACCTCCGACCCCCTGCTCCCAAAGCAGGTGCGCTACCAGGCTGCGCCACGCCCCGCGAGAAGACCGGCAATGAGTATAACAGCTTGTCAGCACGGCGCTTCGCGCCTTGTCAGCACGCTTCGGCCCTAAAGGGCCTCGCTTTCAGGAAGTCGTCTCGGGACGTCGCCGCGAGCGTAAACCGCTACTGCCTCGGGCGGCAGTTCGTTGTGTGCGACCGGTCGGGGCCTGAACGGCTAAAAGCTGATAAGCCGCCAAGCGGAGCGAGGCGGCGTGCTGACAAGCGAGGCCCTTTAGGGCCGAAGCGTGCTGAAAGTGGAGGCCGAAGGCCGGAACGTGCTGACAAGCGGAGGCGAAGCCGGAGCGTGCTTAAATCACTGTCGCGGGGGCTACGGCGTCTATCTCTTCGTCCAGGAAGTGGCTACCGAGGGCGGCGAACTCTTCGGGGTCGGCGCTGCACACGAAGGTGGCCGAGCCCTCGTCATCGACGTGGCGCGGGCGGCGCAGGAGGTCCCTGCGGGAGAGGACGCGTCCGACCTCAAGGGCGGTCTGGCCGGCGGAGGAGATGAGGCGCACCTCGGGGCCGAGGATGCGGTTGATTGGGGCGGAGATCAGGGGGTAGTGCGTACAGCCGAGCACGACGGCGCCGACCCTTCGCTCCATCAATGGCTCCAGGTAGCCGCGCGCGACGCTCTCCAGCTTCGGTCCGTCCACCTCGCCGCGTTCGATCATGGGCACGAACTGGGGGCAGGCCTGCTCGTGAACTTCGATGCCAGCATCCAGGGAGTGAACCGCCCGCCTGTACGCCCCGCTAGACGCCGTAAGCGGCGTAGCGAGCACACCAACACGCCTGTTCCGCGCCTCCTCCACAGCGGCCCGCGCACCGGGCTCTATAACCCCGATGATCGGCACCTCGAAAGACCTCTGCGTCGCCCTGAGGGCGGCGGCCGTCGCCGTGTTGCAAGCGATCACCACCAGCTTCACGTCCATGCCGATAAGATAGTTGATGATCTCGAAAGTGAACCACCGCACCTCGGCAAGATCCCTCACCCCGTAAGGCACCCTCGCCGTGTCCCCGAAATATACGGTGTGCTCGTAAGGCAGGCGGTCCCGGATCTCGGCCAGCACCGTCAGCCCCCCAACACCAGAATCGAAAACCCCGATAGGCCGCGGATCACTCACGGGACCGGATTATATCCGGTCCGCACGCTGGCTTCGCTACGCTACGCCAGCTTGTCAGC
>JBKPSF010000263.1:0-10492 GCA_046734875.1 Actinomycetota bacterium
CTACATAAGGGCGGGCAAGAGGATGCCCAAAAAGGCGACGGAGGTCGCCATACAGTTCCACGCCTCGCCCCACACGCCGTTCGCCCGCGACGATACCGAGGGCCTCGAACCGAACGTCCTCGTCGTACGCGTGCAACCGGAGGAGGGTTTGTCGCTCAAGATAGGGGCCAAGGTTCCCGGCTCCGGTTTCGAGGTCAGCTCGGTCAACATGGACCTGCTCTACGGGACAGCCTTTCTGGAGGAGGCTCCGGACGCTTACCAGCGGCTCTTGCTCGACCTGATGCTTGGGGACCCCACGCTCTTTATACGGGCCGACGAGGCGGAGGGAGCCTGGAGGATACTCGACTCCGTGATGAAGCACTGGTCCCAGAAGCGCGAGGTATCTTTCTATCCGGCGGGGACCTGGGGACCGAGTGAGGCTGACGACCTGCTGTCGCAAGATGGAAGGGAATGGAGGAGGCCGTGATCGGGGAGTCTCGCAGCGCTCCCGGCGGCGGCCGGATGAGCGTCGGGCAGATAGAGCACGAGCTTGGCAGGCTACGTACCAACGACGACGGCTCGCTCGCCCTCCGCTCCAGCGTGCTGAACCTTATCGTGGTCACAGACGAGGAGTCGGCGGAGGAGATCACATCCTCCGTCTCGGGGCTGGCCGGCCGTTACCCGGCGCGGGCCGTGGTGTTTATAGCGGACCCCGAAGGCGAGTGGAACGTGGACGTGGGGCTCTCGGCCTACTGCCACGCCAGGGGTGGCGGGGGTGCGCAGGTGTGCGCCGAGCAGATCACCATCCACGCCGAAGGACCCCCCGCGGCGCACCTGGAGAGCCTCGCGAGCCCGCTCCTTATCCCCGATCTTCCCGTCTTTCTCTGGTATCCGGGCGAGTTCTCGCCCCGTTCGCCGGAGTTCGCCGCCATGGCGGAGCTGGCCGACAGGGTGATAATCGACTCCGCGGCCTCTGAGGACCACGAGGCCTGCCTGCGCCAGATCTCCACCCTGGTCGAAGAGCCCGCGACGCCGGCCATCGGAGACCTGCAATGGGTCGGGCTCTCGCCCTGGCGCTCGTTGCTCGCCGACACATTTGGTGCTCCGGAACGCGCGGGCGAACTGGAGAAGATAGAGCGCGTGGAGATCCTGTACGCGCCTGGGGGCGAGAACAGGGCCCTGCTCCTCCTGGGCTGGCTCGCCTCCACGTTGGAATGGACCCCCGAGCGCGCGAGCAAGAACGGCGACGACTGGAACGTGGAGTTCTCCGGTCCCTCCGGCGGTATCTCCGTCGAGCTCTCGCCCGACTCCCCGGACGCGAGGCTGAGGCGCATCCGGATATACTCAGAGGAGTACAGCTTCCAGGTCTCGCGTCACCGCGCCCTCTCCGACGTGAGGACCACCGTGATGCGTGGGGAGGACCTCCTCGCCGAGAGGACGGTCCACATCGGCTCCTTCGACCTGGGGGTTCTGGTCGGGGAGGAGATGGGCTACCGCGGCCACGACGAGGCCTACGGGGCCGCCCTGCGCACGGCCGTCGAGGTACTCGACCTGTGAGCGTCAACGTCTACGAAAGCCCTGAAGAACTGGCGGAGGCCGCCGCGCGCGAGTTCGCCTCCAGGGCCGCCGAAGCCATCCGGGATCGCGGTCGTTTCGCCGTCGTGCTCGCCGGGGGCTCGACCCCGAAAACGACGTACGAGATCCTGGCCCGTGACTACGCAGACCAGATAGACTGGGCCAACGTCCACGTCTTCTTCGGCGACGAGCGCGCCGTCCCACCCGACCACGGGGACTCAAACTACAGGATGGCCCGCGAGACGCTCCTCGACCACGTCCCCGTGGGAAGCGTCCACAGGATGCAAGGCGAGCTCCCACCCGACGAGGCAGCCGAGGCATACGAGCAGGACCTTCTTGACTTCTTCGGATCGGAGGGACTGCCGCGGTTCGACCTCATCCTGCTCGGCACGGGCCCCGACGGCCACACCGCGAGCCTCTTTCCGGAGACCTCAGCGCTGGAGGTCCACGACCGCTGGGTGGTCGCGAACCCGGTCCTGAAGCTGGACACGACCCGCATCACCCTAACGGTCCCCGTCCTGAACGCAGCGAGGGCCGTGTGCTTCCTCGTCGCCGGCGAGAGCAAGGCCCAACCCGTTGCCGAGATCCTGGAGGGCAACCCCGACCCCCGCGAATACCCTGCAAGCCTCATCCAACCCCAGGACGGCCCCACCTGGATGCTGGACCACCCCGCCGCGTCCGGCCTTTCGTAGAGGATCGCAAACCCGGATACCCGTAGGGGCGCTTCGCGAAGCGCCAAATACGAACCGGCCTCAACCCTTGCGGGGGGTGGGGTTGGTCAGGGTCACGATACCGTTCGGGAACGTGGACTGCATCCTCTCATTGACGCCGGGACCTTGTGCCCGTTCGCAGCGCCTGATGCCCGTCAGCGATTCCGTGGTCATCTGGGTGGAGAGGGTTTTCGGTTCCTCTCCTGTCCTTTTCAGCAGCACGACGCCCCGTTTGGAGCTGGATCTCTGGGCGGGTTCGACGTGGGCCAGCTCGAACGCCTCGCTCCTCCGCAGTATCCTTGACAACTGCAGGATGCCGGGGAACACGTGGGTGCCTGAGACCATCAGGTAGTCGGAGTTGTTCTGGTGCATCTGTTCCATCAGGTTGGGCATGGACAGCGAGATCACAGAGCACGCGCTCAACGTCTCGACCCAGATCGCATCCGGCGGTATTCTGGAGATCGAGTTCCTCTCCCAGTCGCAGTCCGTGGGCATGTTCGGCGACGTGGAGCACATCGGCTGGTCCAGTTGTAGTAGGGTCAACTCGTGCCGGCCGCCGTCCAGAAACGTCAGGTAGTTGGTCCGCGCCACTCGGAGCGCGTTCTGGTTGATCGCGGGTTCGGATACGATGAGTACAGGCTCTCCTTCTGGCAAGTTCTCTGCCGCCCAGGCGTTCATCTCGATCTCCGGGGACGCGGTTTGTCCGACGGATGATCCGTTATCGGGGTCCGGGTACAACATGGCCTGGACCTTTTGCACCGAGCCCACCAGTAGCAAGACCGCCAGAGGAATGGCGACGACGGCGCCCAGCAGGCGTGCGGAGTAATCCCGCTCCCTCAACGCGGTAAACGCCACGGTGCCGGTCTCCACCACGAGCGCGGCGAGGGCGCAGAGCAGCAGCGTTTGCAGGATAATGAACTGGCGCGGAGCCCATTGCAGCACCGTTACCAGCAGGCAGACGGGCACCTGGAAGAGCATCGCGAGCGCGAGCAGCCCCCACGGTCCCCTTTGCCGGAGTGCCTTCCACGCCACGTACCCGAGGGCCACCAGCAGCATGGGCACGAGGACGAGGGCTGGCTCCAGAAGTTTGGCGAGATACTCCCTCAAGGTCTCGAAGGACAGGGCGGCGAGGGAGCTGGGCGCCGTGGCGAGCAACATGCCGGACAGCAAGACGGTCCAGGCGGACGTCACGAACCATCCGGTCCACCGGCGCCGGCGGCTTCCGGCCAGAAAGCGATCGACGACACCGGTGGCGTACGCCGCGGCCGCGAGAACGACGAAGATTGCGGCGAAGATCAGGGCTGGTACCTGCAGCTCGTCCGGCAACCGGTCCATCAGGTACACCTCCCCTGTGGCAAAGAAGGCCCAGATCCACCACGGCAGGCTTACGAGGATGAGCCCCAGATAGTGCCAGAGCGCCAGGCGAAGATCCCAGTCCAGCAGCAGTACCGCGACCAGGGCGAGGGGTACGCTTGAGACACTGGTCTCCTTGGTCAGTACGGAGAGGGCGAGAGACGCACCCGAGAGGAAAGCGACGGAAGGCCTGTTGCTCGTAATCGCCGCCATAAGGCCCACAAGCGAAAGAAGGTAGAACATCAACATCAGGGGGTCTATGCTGATCGCGATCACGGAGTCGGCGGTGAAACCGAACAGGCTGACCAGCGCCGCCGCGACCAACCCTGCTAACGGGTCCGAGAGCCTTTTCACCAGGAGGTAAGCCAGCAGAGGGATGAGCAGCGCCATCAGGCGCGTTGCCCACGCCAGGGACTCTGGATCATTGCCAAAAAAGAGGATGAAAAAACCGATCAGGGCCGGAAAAGCCGGACCGTGGCCGCCGTTGTACTCGGAGAGACGGCTCAGGCCGTCGAAACTCTGCCCAGAGACAAACTGAGAGCCGGCCTGCAGGTAGCGGGCTGAATCGCCGACGTCGACTACTGTCCAGTTCTGCCCGAAAAATATCAGCCCAGGTACGCCGAGTACCACGACGAGCTGAACGACCACAAAATCCGCCCACCAGAGCGAAGAAGCCCCCTTCCCGACAGACCGGGAACTCAAAGCACGCCTTCCCGCCGGACGCGCACGATCATCTCCATCCCACTTGCCTTCATGCAACTATTATGAATCATCGTCCCATCGCCTGCGGACCCGCGTCTTCCACGACCCGTGGATTCCCGCTCCCTAGAAAACCCGTTTCAAAACCCCGATGGCGCCCTGTTTCCACGGTACCCTGTGCGAGACGCCCGAGGCGTTCTCGAACTGGCTCAGGTTATCCAGGTACCAGCGGAAGTTCCGGATCAGGGCCTCCTTGTTGGAGAACTTGGGAGCGTAGTCAAGTTGCTTTTCGGCCTTCTCGATGGAGACGAAGGAGTCCCTGGAGGCCGTCTCGTAGACCCACTTGTACAGGGGCGAGAGATGGAGCCGGTCAAGGACGCGCAACCCCCAGATGGCGGGCGCCGCGGGGAAACCTACGACCTTCTTGCCGTATCCGGCGTAGTCGAGGACGGCCTGGTAGTCCTCCTTCATCGTCGTGAACTCGGCGGCGCCGATGTTGAAGGTGTCGTTGACCTGCTCTTCCGGCAACGTGAGCGTCAATGCGATCGCGTCGCAGAGGTCCTCCACGTCGAGGAGCTGGTAGCGGTTGTTGCCCGAGCCGATCATGGGGAAGTTGTGCCCCGTGTACGCCCAGTCGTAGAGCAGCGCGAACACGCCGAGCCGCTCAGGCCCTATAAAAGACTTGGGGCGGATGACCGGCACGGTCAGGCCTCTGGCACGATACTCCAGGCAGATCATCTCGGCCTGGATCTTGGCCTGACCGTACGGCCCGACGCCCTCCAACTTGTCCGTCTCGTACAAGGGATGGTGGTCCGGAATCCCGTATACCGCCGTCGAGGAGACGTGAACAAAACGCTCGACCCCATGGCGCAACGAAGCGTCGAGGACGTTGCGTGTCCCCTCCACGTCGGTGGTGTAGATGTCGCCGGGAGAGTAGAGCGGAAGGGCCGCCGCCGCGTGTACCACGAAGTCGGCTCCCTGTACCGCCCGGTCCACGACCGCCTTGTTCCTGATGTCGCCCCTGATGATCTCGACGCGGTCGCGCTCCGGATAGTCGAAGTCCTCGACATCTAGCGAGGCCACGGAGTAGCCCCTGCTCAGAAGATGTCTTGCGAGGTTGATCCCCAAGAACCCCGCCCCGCCGGTTATCAGAACTCTCTGCTGGTCCATCCGAAACTCCTTGTACCAAGAAACCTTTTGGCGCACGTACCTCCGTGCAAACGGCGCATTTTAGCACTTCAGCCAGTCAGCACTTCAGCATGTCAGGACCCCTCTGGTCCATCTACGCCCCGGGTGCGTATGGTTTATAACTGTCGAGACGATACGAGGCCGGGGGTAAAGAGCTGATCGGCGGTAGTAAGGACGTATGCGAGACAGTGCGGGGAACGCTGGCTATGCTCCTGCTGGCAGCACTGGTGGCGACGATCTTCTTCGGCTGTGCCGCCGGGAGCGGCGGCTCTTCGCAACAATTCGCCGGGCGGCAGGATTCGGAGACCGCGAGCTCTTCGGCGGCCAAACTCCGGGGACTGAAGGCCGAAGGCACGGGCCCTTCCGGGCAAGGCGCGGCAAAATCGCTCGGTCATCCTGCTCTGGGTTCGGCGGACGCGCCCGTGGTCTTGACCGAGTACGGGGACTACCAGTGACTGTTCTGCGGCAAGTTCACCCGTGAGGTGGAACCGAAGCTTTACGAAAAGTACGTCGAGGACGGGACTTTGAGGATCGAATGGCGAGACTTCCCCTACAGGGGGCAGGAGTCGGTGAACGCCGCCACCGCCGCAAGGGCCGCCCAGGCCCAGGGCCGGTTCTGGGAGTACCACGACCTGCTCTACGATAGCCAGTTCTCGGGCTTCGGAGACGAGAACCTCCTCGCCATCGCCGGGAAAGCTGACCTGGACGTGCAGCGCTTCAAGAGCGACTACCAGAGGGCGCGCTACGCCGATCTGGTCGAGAAGGATTTCCAGCAGGCCCAGAGAATTGGCGTTAACGGGACGCCCACATTCTTCGTCAACGACCAGGTGATCGTCGGCCTGCAGCCCCTCGGGGTCTTCGAGGGCGCCATAGAGGATGCCAGGCGGGAGGCTGAGGGTGGTTGAGGTCTCTTTTCTGGCCTCTTTCCTCGGGGGCCTGCTCTCGCTCCTCAGCCCGTGCAGCGCGCTGCTCCTGCCCGCGTTCTTCGCCTACGCCTTCCAGTCGCGCGGCGAGCTCGTCGGGAGAACGGCCGTCTTCTACCTCGGGCTCTGCGCGACGCTCGTGCCGCTCGGCATGGGCATCTCCGCCCTCAGCGCGCTCGTCTACGGACACAGGGGCACGCTCATCACCGTTTCGGGACTCCTCATCATCGCCTTCGGCGTTGTCCAGATAATGGGGGGCGGGTTCGCGTTCGGGCCGATCGAACGCCTCAGGGGTAGGATCAAAGGCGACTCTATCGTTACCACCTTCTTCCTCGGCGCGGTCTACGGTTTCGCCGGTTTCTGTTCGGGTCCCATCCTCGGGGCCGTCCTGACCGTCGCCGCGTCCTCGGGCTCTGCCGTGCGGGGCGCTGGCCTCCTCGCCACCTACGCCGCAGGCATGGCCGCCCCCCTGTTCCTGATGGCCCTGCTGTGGGACCGCCTCGGCCAGCGCCGCTGGCTGAGGGGCCGCGAGGTCTCTTTGGGCAGGCTCCGTTTCCATACCACGAACCTCCTCTCCGGCCTGATGTTCGTCGCCATCGGCGTCACGTTCATCGCCTTCGAGGGAACCTCAGGCCTCGAACGCCTCTACGCCTCCGGCGGCGCGACAGACCTCGCCTTCTCCGTAGAGCAGTGGGCGCAAACCGTCTCCGGGAGGGTACCTCTCGCGGCGATTCTCGCCGTTCTCGCAACGTTGTTCGCCTTATACCTTCTCTACAGGCTCTCGCGCCGTCGTAAGAAGCCTGCGGGGCACAAGGGTTAGACTCTCCCCATGGAGCTGCTCTTGCCCGACCGCTTCGCTGATGCCAGGACCGGCTACGGCTACGTGAGGACCATCTTCGACCAGGTAGCCTCGGGCGAGCGGCCCGCGACCGTTTCGATCACACCTTCCACCCGCCACGTCGGGGTGACACGCCGCGATACGTTCCGTCCCGGCTTCGAAGATGCCGTCGCGGCAGCCGGCGAGCTGGACTACCCGGTGCTCGTTCGCTCCTCGGGCGGGGGCGCGACCGCCGCAGACCTTGGCACGTTCGGGTTTTCGATCATCCGCCCGGTTGACGAAGCGGAAGCCAGGCGCGGCATAATAGACCGCTACGACGAGGCCGCAGATTTTGTACTGAGCGCCTTCTCCCGGCTCGGCGTGATGGCCGAGGTGGGGGAGGTGCGGGACGAGTTCTGCCCAGGGGACCACAGCATAAGGGTCGGGGACAACGAAAACGGCATGAAGATCGTCGGGATAGCGCAAAGGATCACCCGCCGCGCCACGAGCGTAGGCGGCATCGTGCTCGTGGAAGGAGAGGGTGAATTGGCCAACATCCTCGGCCTGGTCTACGACGCCATGCGCCTTCCATTCAGACCCGAAAGCGTTGGCAGCCTCAGCCGCGCCGGATACGGTGCAGGCACACAAGACGCCATCGAAGCTTTCGCCGCCGAAGCCGAAAGCGCTTACGGTGCCGTCCGTACCCCCGTCAGCGAAGAGACACTTGCGCTCGCCAACGCGGAGGGCAGACAGTACCTGGTCGAGGTGTGAAGCCAGCGCCAAGCAGCGTCTTGCGGGTCGTTCGGCCTAACTGATGCTGTAGGGGCGTTCTCGTAAGAAGTAGCCTCGGACTCACAGCTTTGTTATCTTGTGCGCAAACGCTTCGGTGGGAAGCACGTAGGGGAAGAGAGGAGAAGGTATGCGACGAGTAGTGCTCGTGCTGGCCACGATGGCTCTAGCCATCCTGCTGGCCGGCGGAGTGGCACAGGCCATCCTAAAAGTTGAGCCCGGCAGGGGCCCTGACGCCCACCCCTACGTGGCCGGTTCTCTGGTCCGGGTGTCGGGGACGAGCCCGTTCGCCGGATCGAACTGCGGTCTAGCGGGCCAGACGGGGAGAAACTTCCTCAACAGCGAGGTCGAGCCGTTCGTCGACGTCAACCCCGCGAAGGGGAACAACATCATCGGCGCCTGGCAGCAGGATCGCTGGTCGAACGGTGGTTCGCGCGGCAACGCGGTGGGCGCCAGCTTCGACAACGGAAAATCATGGCGGATCGTCAGCCAAACCAAGAATTCGCTGTGCACCGGGGGTACGGCGGCCAACGGCGGCGGCTACGAGCGCGCCTCCGACCCCTGGGTGACGATCTCGCCCAACGGAGACGCCTACCTGATGAGCCTATCGATCGACCAAGCTCCCGATACGGTCTTCGACTCCAACCCGGATGCCATGCTCGTCAGCAAGTCCAAAGACGGCGGGCTTACATGGAGCAAGCCGACCACGCTCATCCGTGACAGTAAGCCCAATCGCCTCAACGACAAGAACTCCATGACCGCCGATCCCAACGACCCGAGCTACGTGTATGCCGTCTGGGACCGGCTCGCCGTGAAAGGTCCCGTCTTGCGAGGGCCGACGCTGTTCGCGCGAACCACCAACGGCGGGGCGAGCTGGAAGAAAGCGCGCGTCATCTTCGATCCTGGCCTCTTTGCGCAGACTTTGGGCAACCAGATCGCGGTGCGTCCGCAGGGCGAGCTCGTCAACATCTTCACCCTCATCCGGGCGGTCCCCGGGTCAGGCGACCCCGAACCCGACGTGTCCGGCATGCGCTTCGAGAACAACGTCAACCTGCTCAGGAAGGCCCGCGGGCCGGGTGGCCCCGTCCGCAAAGTGACCGTCGTGCGCTCGAAGGACCACGGCCGGAGCTGGTCGCAGAAGCCTATCGTCGTCTCCAGGCTCCACACGATCGGGGTGACCGACCCGGACGACGGCGACCCGGTCCGCACCGGCGACATCGTCCCCGACATCGCGGTCGACCCGAAGAGCGGCCAACTCTACGCCGTCTGGCAGGACTCCCGCTTCGGCCGCGGCGAGTACGACAGTATCGCGCTCTCCACCTCGAAGGACGGCGGGCTCACCTGGTCGCGACCGACCAAGGTCAATAGGACACCGTCCGACATACGGCCGGCTAACCGACAGGCGTTCACCGCCTCGGTGGATGTCGCTGCCGACGGCACGGTATCGGTGACCTACTACGACTTCCGCAACAACACGCCCAATGCGAACACGCTTCCGACGGATTACTGGATGGTCCGCTGCCACGCTTCGAAGAAGGGCGACTGCTCGCGGGGCTCGCGGTACGGCGCCGAGGTTCGGCTGACCAACGCCCCGTTCGACATGGAGCGAGCCCCGGACGCCGGCGGATACTTCGTCGGCGACTACGAGGGCCTTGCGAACGACGTGGCCGGAGAAGGCACCGACTTCACGCCCTTCTTCTCGCAGCCGAAGGGGGCGGATCCCGCCAGCATCTTCTTCAGGAGAGTCGGTTCCTGAGAGCCCATCGGGTGAATAGAGGGGCGAAAGGTCCCTCTATTCACCTGAGTGGAAGGGTTCTTCCCGAGGCTACGCCCGTTTCGGTTCCCTGACGAAGGCGCGTTTGGCAAGCTCTTGCATGTTCTTGACGTACAGATCCACGGACCAGCCGAGCTCGAGCGTGAGGCTCTCCCAGTTGCCGATAGATAATATGGCCCAGAGCAAGTCCCCCGCCTCCTCTACCGACCACCCCGGGGCCAGCGTCCCGTCGCGCTGCAAACGCCCGATAATGTCCCGGCAAGCCTCTCGAACCACGGCCATCCTGTCGTCCCACGCAGCGGCGACCGCCTCGTCGGTCTCGCGCGCCGCGAGCAAAGCCCTGGCTATGCCGTAAATCTCCGGTATGTAGTTCCCCCAGAACTCCACAAACGCCTCCAGACGCTCCACCCCGCCGACGGCAGCCCTGTAGCCGCCCAACCGTTCCTCTAACCCCCTCACCTCGTCCCCGTAACGTGCCGTCGCCACCATCAACTCCGCCCTGGAACCAAAATGGTCGTAAACCGCCTGCCTCGATACCCCCGCCGCCTCAGCAACGTCGCGCATGCGAACCCCCCGACCGTCGCGCTCGATCATCAACCGCCACGTCGCCTCGAGGATTCGTACCCGGGTTTTCGGATCTCCACTTGACACGCCGTAAAGTATACGCTAACTTTACATCACGTCA
>JBKPSF010000264.1:0-2970 GCA_046734875.1 Actinomycetota bacterium
GTAGACGGTTATTGAACAGCGGCAGCCTGCGTAGACACTTGCCGACGCAGACTGGCGCTCCTTCTATGACGGTCGAAAAAGAGAGACACCAGGAGGCGACACGATGAACACAAACCCACAGGACGGATCGTCGCGGCCCACGGTCGTGCTCGTGCACGGCGCATTCGCCGACGGGTCGAGCTGGAACGGAGTTATCGAGCGGCTCCAGGCAGATGACATTAGGGTTACGGCCCCCCCGAACCCGCTGCGCGGCATCTCCATAGACTCCGCCTACATCAACAGCTTGATCGATCAGACTCCGGGCCCGGTCATAGCCGTCGGCCACTCCTACGGCGGCGCGGTGATCACCAACGCCGCCACGGGCGCCGACAACGTCGTCGGGTTGGTATACGTAGCCGCCTTCGCCCCCGACGAGGGCGAGCGCCTGGGCGAGATCGAAGACGGCTCCAAAGACAGCGTCCTGAACTCGACCCTCATGCCGCTCCAGTACCCGACCGGAGAGGGCAACGAGACGGCTACTGAGTTCGCGATCGATTCCGAAAAGTTCCACGACGCCTTCGCCGCCGACCTGCCCGAAGAACAGACCGCCGTGATGGCCGCCACTCAGCGCCCCGTCTCCGAGCTGGCGTTCTCCGAGCCGAACGGGGAACCGGCCTGGAAGAAGCTGCCGTCATGGGCGGTGGTCGCTACGGGCGACAAGGCGGCGGGTACCGACGTCGTCCGTTCCATGGCAGAGCGCGCGGGGGCCAAGATTACCGAGGCCGAGGGTTCCCACGTGATCATGGTCTCGAAGCCGCAGGTCGTCGCAGAGGCGATTTTGGCCGCTCTCGCAGCGGTCCCCCGGAAGGAGGATCTGCGCGCCGGTCGGTAAGGACAACGGCGAGGTGCTCGTGTAAGTGGGGGCGGTCGGCCCCAGACGAGGGCGAGAAAGTCGGCGGGCTCAACACCCGTTTCCCCAGAAGCAGGTGCCGTTCACAAGACAGGGAGAACCGCAGATGATGACCGAGCCGGAGGAGTTCACCCGCTCAGCCGCGATCGCCGAGTTCGGGCGAACGGAGCCGCAGCGCCTCTCCTCGCCGATCCTCGGGTGGGAGTCAGTGCAGTCCCGCGCCAAAGTCCCCGCGGGCGTCGCTCCGGGCGCCACAGCCACCCGGGTCTCGAACTCAATCGCTACGTCGTGCGAGGCGACGTAGCGATTGAGTTCGATGACGGGGAGACCCCCACGCTTCGTGGCGGCGACCCGTACCCTATCCCGCCTGGCGTCATCTCTTCTAATTAGAGGGGGCAATTCTTTATTGTTCTTGTAGTATCAAGACATGGGAGGTGAGTAGTGACGGTACGCGTCGTTATCTTGATCGTGGTGGTCTTGCTCATCGTGGCTGCGTCTCTTGATTGTCTCGGTTTTGGTCCCGCCATCTTCGGCGTTTGCTAGTACGGGCTTTCACGACGACCAGCTTGCAAGTGACAGAGCGAGGTGGTACGGAACGTGTGCGAAGGGTTTATATCGCGGGGCTTCGGGGGCCGGCGCAGGAGGCACGACGAGAGGCTGCCCCCGGGCCAGTACCTCGTAGACGGCTTCCCCGTCCTCTCCGCCGGTCCCACGCCCCACACCCCGCTTGCGGAGTGGGACTTCTCCATAGTAGGCGAGGTCGACGAGCCCAAGCGCTGGACGTGGGAGGAGTTCGGGCGGCTGCACTCCGAGGAGATCACGAAAGACATCCACTGCGAAACCAAGTGGTCGAAGATGGATACCGTGTGGGAAGGCGTGTCGGTTGACACCTTGCTCGAGGGGGCGGAGACGACGGCCGAGTACGTCACGGCCTTCTGCGACGGCGACTACCCTACCAACCTGCCTTTAGAGGACGTCACGGGTGGCAAGGCGTGGGTAGCCTACGAGGGAGAGGGACATGGCCCTTCGCGCGTGAAGACCGAACACTTCGGAGACACTGGAGGTTAGAGCGATGGACGACAAACTCAGGCTGGACGGCAACGCCGCGGCGGGTCCTCTGAGTGAGATTTTCTCTTTCGAGGTTACCACCGTACGGTACGCCTGCGAGGGCTGTGGAAGGACCGATCATATAGGCGCCGCGATGGTCTACGAGGTGAGGGGGCTTGGCACCGTCATCCGCTGCCCGGGCTGCGACAATGCCCTTATCCGGCTCGCCTACGACCGCGGACGGCACTGGATAGATCTGAGGGGCATAAGGTACCTGCAGGTCGAGGACGTCGCCGGGTAAAGAGAAATGGCGGTATCGGTGCCAGGTGATCCACCGACGGCATCCCTTGGAGAACCTGGATCCGCCTCGGGAAAGGTGGAGAGCATCGTGGGCGCACGGCGGCTGCTGACTAACAACACCGTTCCGCCCGGTCTGAAGGCGGCCCTGTGCCGCGCCTGCGGGAGGACACGGCGGAGACCCCGCGGGGCGGCGATGGCGGACCTGCCAGGCGTAGGGCTGGTCTCGCTGGTCTGGCTCGTCAGGCTCTACGCGCTCGCGGTCGGCGTTGGGCTGATCGAGCTAGCGTTGAGGTTGCGGGGAATGCGAAGGGGACTGCAGGGCGACCCGAACTCTAGAGGAGGCAACGAATGACCATGCAACGCGACGGTTCAAACGCGCCGTCGGGAGAAGACCGACCCACCACTAACCGGTCCGACGAACCGCGGCGCGAGCCCGGAGCAGGGGAACGGAGCGCCATGCCGCCCGGAAGGACGTGGCTGTGGTTCGGGCTCATACTGCTCGCTAACTTCCTCCTTTTCCGGTTCCTCTTACCCGGTCCCGAAGCGCCCCTCGAGGTGCCCTACACCTTCTTTAAGGAGCAGGTCAGGGCGGGGAACGTCGAGATGATCTACAGCGAGGGGGACACCGTCGAGGGCCGCTTCGAGGAGCCGGTCACCTACCCGGCCAAAGGGCAGGGAGGCTCGGAGCCTTCGCGCACCTCCAAGAGTTTCACCACCGTGCTTCCGTCCTTCGT
>JBKPSF010000265.1:0-4710 GCA_046734875.1 Actinomycetota bacterium
AGCACGACGTTACCCAATATGCTGCAGCGTGTCAAACGTTCGCGCCACATCTAGTGGCCCGTTTGCGTCAGAATGGGCCAGAATCGGCCTGCGAACCACCGAAAGGAGACCATGAAGACCGAGTTCGACGCCTACCTGCGCTACGAGGAGCTCACGCGGACCCTGCGCGCGCTTGCCGAGGAACACCCCGACCTCTGCAGCGTCCGGTCCATCGGCAAGAGCTACGGGGGACGTGAGATCTGGCTCGCAGAGCTCACCAACTCAGAAACCGGCCAGGCCGACACGAAACCGGCCTTCTGGGTCGACGGCAACACCCACGCCGGCGAGGTCACGGGCTCGATGGCGGCGCTCTACCTTATGGAGCACCTCCTGGAGAACCACGGTAAAGACCGCCTCGCGACCCGCCTCCTCGACGAACAGGCCTTCTACGTCCTCCCCCGCCTCTCCCCCGACGGCGCCGAACGCTACCTGACCACCCCGCATACCCTGAGGGCTACCCCCCGCCCCTGGCCCGAGCCGGAGGAGGAACCTGGCCTCCAGCCGGATGACGTGGACGGCGACGGCAACATCGTGCAGATGCGCGTCGCGGACGAAAGCGGCGAGTGGCGCCTCTCCGAGGCGGACCCGAGGCTCCTGGTCCCCCGCGCCCCCGACGAGGCCGACCCCGACGCCACCTACTACAGGCTCTACAGGGAGGGCACCTTCAAGGACTTCGACGGCTTCGAGAGGAAGATAGCCCCTCCCCTCTACGGCCTCGACATGAACCGCCAGTACCCCTACCACTGGCAGGACGAGGAGAGGGACGCGGGCCCCTACCCCCTCTCCGAGCCGGAGTCCAGGGCACAGGTGGATTTCTTCCTGGGGCACAAGAACATCTTCGGCGTGCACACCTATCATACGTACTGCGGCGCGATCCTGCGTCCCTACTCCAACATGCCCGACGATGAGATGAGGGAAAGAGACCTCGCGATCTACAAAGCTCTAGGCGACAGGGGAACGGAGATCACAGGCTACCCAAACATCTCCGTCTACCACGACTTCGCCTACGACCCGAAAAAGTTCATAACCGGCGCCTTCGACGACTGGGCCTACGACTACTACGGCGTCTTCGCCTTCACCATAGAGTTCTGGTCGATGGCGAGGGCCTCTGGCGTCGAGGTCGACGACTTCATAGAGTTCGCCCGCAACCCACCCGAAGAGGCCGCGCTAAAGATGCTGGCCTGGAACGATAGGGAACTGAACGGCGAGGGCTTCATCCCCTGGAAACCCTTCGACCACCCCCAGCTCGGCCGCGTCGAGGTAGGCGGCTGGAAGACCAAATTCACCTTCCAGAACCCGCCGCCGAAGTACCTCAAGGCCGAGTGCGAAAAACTGGCCCGCTTCGCCCTCTCCCACGCCTCCACCGCCCCCCGCCTGAGTACCCGCCTCGAAACCGAAAATCTCTCGCCGGGCCTCCGCCGCATCGAGCTCGTCGTCGAAAATATCGGCTACCTGCCAACCAACATAACCAGCGTCGCCGTAGACAAAAAGCTAGCCAAGCCCGTCAAAGCCGAAATCGAGTTGCCGCCGGAGGTGAGCCTGATCTCGGGCCAGCGAGAGGTGGACCTCGGCCACCTCGCCGGACGCTCCGCACTAACCGCCAACAGATGGAAGAACCCACCTTTCTTCCAGGGCCTCCCCTCCGACTACACCCGCCGAACGGTCTGGATCGTGCGAGGCGAAGGATCGGTCGAGATCGAAGTCCGCGGCGGCCGGGCCGGCACCACACGACTCAGGACGAGTTAGAGCTTTTCAGCATGTCAGCAATCCCCCGGACTTCGCAGCCGCTTTCGTAGAAGGATGTGCCGGGAGAGGAGTTGCTTTTTGCGGACGGTCACATAGCCTTCATGAAATGCTGACTTGCTGAAGTGCTGACTTGCTCTAACTCACTTCTCTTACCCAGGCGGCGATCCAGCCTTCTTCGGACCTTACGTAGTCGCCCCTCCACGAGACGCCCTTGAGGCGGTCGAAGATCCTCGCTGCTTCGTGCGGGTCTTCCAGGCCTATCTCGACGCCCAGGGCTTCTATCTCGCTCCTGGGGACCTGTACGGGGATGTCCTCGAACCTGTCTTTCAGGACCTCGTGCATCCTGATCTGCTGCCGCCTGTCGGGGGTGCGGTATCTTCCCTCTCTGATGGCCGACCTCCTCTCTGAATGCAGACAGTCTGCCCCTTCCCCAAAGATGCGACTGTCGTCAAAAACACTCTGCGGGATCTAGGGTTGCCCGATCACCTCTTTAGGCCTTCTTTCTGGGCTTCCTGCCCCTCCTGACGATGGAGTAGCCGACGGGCACGACGAGCAACGTCAGGAAGGTCGAGGTCGCAAGTCCTCCGACGACCGTTATCGCGAGGCTGGAGGAGATCAGTCCGTTCCCGCCGCCGGAGAGCCCCAGGGCGAGCGGCATCAGGGCGAAGATGGTGGCGAAGGCGGTCATCAGGATCGGCCTCAGGCGCGCCCTGCCGGCCTCCAGGATGGCCTCGTCTGCCGTCTCGTAGTGGTCTTGGGCCTTGGTGGCGAAGTCGACGAGCAGGATGGCGTTGGAGACCACTATGCCGATGAGCAGCAGGATGCCTAGCAGAGAGGGCACCGAGATGGCTGTGTTCGTCAGGAAGAGCGCGCCGAAGGCGCCAACCGTGGTGAGCGGCACGGCAAGCAGTATCACCATCGGGACGCGCAGCGAGCCGAAGAAGACGACCAGGATCAGGAAGACCAAAACCAGCGCCACGATTATAGAGAGGAAGAGGTTCCTGAAACTCTCGTCGATGTCCTCGTTCTCCCCTCCCACCTGCGCCTGGACGCTGCCAGGCAACGCCACGTCGGCGAGAGCCTCCTGCGCCCTCGTCGAGACGGTCTGGGTGTCGGTAGAGGTGATCTGGGCCGTCACCGTAACGGCCCGCTCCCCATCAACCCGGCTGACGGCGGCGGGAGACCCGACCTCCTCGACCTCCGCTACGTCGCCAACGGTCGTGCCGCTCCCAACAGGGAGAGCGCTTACCTCGTCGAGCGTATCCACGTCGCCTTCGGGCACGCCGACGACGACCGGCGTGTCCCCGAGCGTGGTCACGGTGCTGCCGCCCAGGAGCGAGGCTAGCGAGGTCGAGACCAGCGCCGGCGAGAGCCCGGCCCTGGCGGCCTTTTCGGGGTCTACTCTGACTTCGACTTCAGGGTTGCCGCCGGAGAGGTCACTCTCCACGTTG
Organism: Actinomycetota bacterium; assembly: GCA_046734875.1. Classification (GTDB taxonomy): domain Bacteria; phylum Actinomycetota; class Rubrobacteria; order Rubrobacterales; family Rubrobacteraceae; genus Rubrobacter_D. The sequence goes on from JBKPSF010000265.1 coordinate 3,237, forward strand.
TTCACATCGTCGAGGTCGCGGAACTTCTCGACCACGATGTCGGCGGCCTCGGCGAGTTCTTCCTTCGAGCCGCCGGTTAGGACGGCTTCGAGGCCGCCCTGCGGCGGGCCGTTCTGCAGGACCTGGATCTGGAAGTTCTCCCCGTAGAGTTGGTCGCCCTCCCGGTCGACCCGGTCCAACGTCCGCCCGACATTGGCGTTTTCTTTTACGTTGATGAAGGCCTGCGCCCTGTTGGAGGGCCTGACCGGAGACTCGGGGTCCGTGGTGTCCTCGCCGCCGATGGAGACCTGGTAGCTCTTTATATCCTCGTCCCGTTGCAAGAAATCCTCGAAGGGACGCAGCTTGTCGCTGGTCTTTTCGATGGCGGTGCCTGCTGGCAACTCCACGTCGGCGATGAGGAGACGCTCCTCGCTCGGCGGGAAGAAGGTGACGGGCAGGAAACGCACGAGCCCGAGTCCCCCGCCGAAGGCCAGCAGCGCGAGCAGCAACACGATCAGCCTGTGCCGCAAACCCCAGCGCAACATCGGCGTGTAGATACGCAGGAGCAGCCCGTCGGAATCGTCGCCCGTACGCCCCACCCTGTCGAGGAGCACCACGAGACCCACCAGCAGCAGCGCCGCCGCAACCGCGATGGTGATGAGGAGCAAGGGCCCTAAAGCAGAGACGAGCTTGCCCACATAGTCGATGAAGGCGGGGGGAAGCCCCGGCAGGTCGCCGAGAACCCCGGCTGAGGAGGCTATGACGAGCGCGACCGCCGACACACAGACCAGCACGACAACCCCAATCAGGAACCGGGCAAGACCGCCGAGCCTCCGACCGCTCTCGGGCGCTTCCTCCGTATCCCGTGGCGCGCGGGCCCTGATAAAGATGCTGACCAGCACCGGGATTATGGTAACGGCCACGATGAGCGAGGCGAACAGCGCGAGGGCCACGGTTATGGAGAGCGGAACGAAGAACTTGGAGACGATCCCGCCGACGAGGGCTAGCGGAAGGAAGACGGCCGTCGTGGTGAGCGTAGATGAGGTGATGGCGCTCGCGACCTCGGTCGTTCCCTTGAGGGCGGCCTCCTCCGGTCTGTAGCCGCTCTGCACGTAGCGGTAGGAGTTTTCGAGCACCACTATGGCGTCGTCCACCACGCGTCCCACGGCGATGGTCAGGCCGGCCAGCGTGATGATGTTGAGCGTAAGGTTATCGGCCCAGGAGAAAAGGAGGGCGGCGAGCACGGACGTGGGAAGGGAGACTGCCGTCACGAGCGTGGCGCGCAGCGAGCGCAGGAATGCGAAGATCACCAGTATCGCCAGCACGGCTCCGACGAGCGCCTCCTCGCCCAGCCCGTTCACCGACTCTTCCACGTCCGTCGCGGAGTTGAGCACGACAACGACCTGATCCCGGCCTATCTCGTCCCTCACACCATCGAGCACCTTCTCGACATCAGCAGCTACGTCGACGGTGTTGGCGTCGGTCTCCTTGACGA
>JBKPSF010000266.1:0-4143 GCA_046734875.1 Actinomycetota bacterium
AGTCTCGTGGGCTCGGAGATGTGTATAAGAGACAGCTGAGAAGGCTTCTTGGAGACTCCGCTCATTTCTAGGGTCGTGATCTCCCAGCTAACGAGCGGACGATCGCCGAAGCTATGACCACCGCACCTACCGATACCACCGCATGAAATACCGCTTCCTTGGTATCGTCTGCAAGGGTTCTTAGCTGTGGTGGCGGTGCCTCCTTGGTGATCTTGTGGGCATAATGGCCTAGAGCGTTAGTCAAAACGGTTGATCCGTAGCAGTGCGGTACCCGCGGTGTTCGAGAAAGCCGCGGGCATCTGAAGGGCTCACCGCCGCCAGCGCCGGACCCATGGTTTCGATGAGCGTTTCGCGGGTTCGGGCTTGGGCCTTCCTCAAGATCCTCTTTACCTTCGAGAACGCCTCCTCTATGGGGTTGAGATCCGGCGAGTAGGGCGGCAGGTAACGCAACTCGCAACCCCGTCTCTCGACGAGCTCCCGTATCCTCGCTCCTTTGTGGGCGGAGAGGTTGTCCATGACCACCACTTGCCCCGCTGAGAGATTCGGGACGAGCGCCTGCTCGACGTAGGCCTCGAAAACCGCCTTCGTGGTCGCCCCCTCCACCGCTACGGAGGGTCCCATGCCCTCTATGCTCATGCTGCAGAGCAGCGTGACGTTCTTGCCCCAGTTCCTCGGAGCTCGTGCTCTCAGGCGCTCCCCCACCCTCGACCACCCGTACAGCGGCGAGAGCGAGATGTTCGCGCCCATCTCGTCCACGAACACGAAGCGGGCGGCGTCTAGCCTCTCGGAGACCTCTGCCCTCCAAGCTGCCCTCAGAAACTCGTCGCGCTCCGACGCACCCAGGCTCCGTTTTTTTGGGAGAACCCGAGCCTGCGCAATAGCCTCCTTACGGTGGACACCGATAGCGCCACCCCGCTGGCGGCACGCAGGAAGGCGGCCCGCTCCCGAACGGCGGCGTAGGGGCGCTTGCTCACGTCCTCTTCGAGCAACCTCTCGATGGCGCTGTTCGCTTTCGGGGGCCTGCCTCCGCCCTTGCGGGGAGCGAGCGGCTCCTCGTTAGCCGCGAGTGTGCAGTAGCGCTTGACCGAGGAAAGGCTGACGCCGAAAGTGCGGGCGGCTTCGGATTTGGTCATGCCGTCCTCTACGGCGACGACGATCCTGGTGCGCAGATCTTCTGAGTAGGGTTTCATGCCGACCATGATCACTTACGGATGCGAGTGGGTCAATAGTTATGGAGCCCGCTCTAGGCTCTGGGTTATAGGGTCCGGGCTTGGGCTGGAAGGCTTTGGAAACATCTGGGTACTGAGATTGGTGACCTTCTGGGACATCTGGGCGCTGGTCTACCTGGGGCTTACCTGGTTGCTCATAATGCGCTCCTCCGCCCCACAAACCCGTCGATGGGCCTTGGACCAGCGAACACCACCCCGCGTGCATCTTTCCGTACTGCACTCGGCGGTACTGAGGGTATTGCGGGCACTGTTCCTGATCAGCCGTACGAGCTCTCTGTTTTTCATAGTTTTCGTGAGCGTGGTGAGTATGGCGCTGGCGATCAGGCTAGTGCCCGCTGTACGCGACCTGGATAGTACGGGGGGCCTCCTTGTGGCCGTCATGGCCGCCCTGGGGGTCGTCTCGGCGTGGGGAGTGCTGCACAGCTCGTTTGCGCTGCACTACGCTTACCTTTACTATCGATCCGAAGACTCGGCCGGGGGCTAGCCTTCCCGAGCGAGGAGAATCCGGACCAACTAGACTTCGCCTACTTCGCGTTCACCATCGCCGTGAGCTTCGCCGCCTCCGACGTGGACGTAACTGACCGAACGATACGCCGCACGGTCCTCGGACATCAGGTTCTTTCGTTCTTCTTTAACGCCTCTATCCTGGCCCTGGTGGTAAACCTCTTCACCAGTGCTTGAGCCTACGGAGAAAGCGGAGAGGGCTTCGGTGTGTGTTGATTGGGGCACGAATGAGTCGGAGCCCCGCCAAGAGCAGGAACAGAGTCTCCAGGGTGCCACCGAGGGTAAGGTGCACCAGCAGCCGGTTGGCGAGCTGGGTCACGGCGAAGACGAACACCAGGTCGAAGAACAGCTCCAGGGGCGTGACCAGCGGTTGGCCTCCGTCCCTGACTCGCAGCAGACCTCCCTGATCGGAGACGTCCATCGCGTCCACCTCCTCTGTCTTTTCGCGCCTGAGACCGTTAGGCGGCGCGGTTGGCTTCATCTTGCCATGATGTGTGGAGGTTCGCTGCGCAGCTGCAGAGCAGCGTGGCCACTGAGGAAGGACAGGCAGCAGCCAACGACATCCCGAATGTCGCCACGGGCGGGGCGACGGTCTTCATCGCTGAGGTGGACTCGTAGACGACCCTTAGTAACTCCAACTTCCGAAAACGCCGTATGGGCGAAGTGCGCGGAAATAACCTTCCACGATGTTCGTGAATGAGCCACCAACCAAGCGTCTAGCCTGCGGGCACGACCTCAGTGCCTCGCGAGTGAGCGATGTCTTCTTGATGCAACGGCCTAAGACGAGGGCTCCGATCGCGTCAATCGCGCGCATCATGTCGATCTGCGCCAGTGAGGCTGCGTTCGTATGGAACGAGAGCCTCGAGATTCCGCCCAACACCTCGCTGTGTCCAAGGATCAACGCTCAGCCAACTCACCCAGCATCCGGGCCAGGGCCATTTCTGCCTCTCGGGTCTGGAAGCCGCGATGAAACGCGGCTCGGATCCGGCTTTGCGCCTCGGCGTCGCGCACGCCCTCGCCGAAGAGATCGGAATCGCGACGGAAGTCCTCGGCCGGCGCGAGCGCGATCGCATTGACCCGGTCCTTGACCGCGGCATGGCCGGTGGCCGGAAACCCGGCGATCCGATGTGCGAGCGATCCGACGAAGTCACCGAGCGCCTCGGCGGGCAACGCCCGATTGATCCAGCCGTAGCGTTCGGCCAGCTCCGCGTCGTAATCCTCCGCGCTCAACATGACCTCCAGCGCCCGCGCGCGGCCCATGAGGCGCGTGAGGTGTTGGGCGGCGCCCCCGCCGGGGATCACACCTAACGCAGGCTCGAACTGACCGAAAATCGCCGACTCTCGCGCGGCAAAGCGCATGTCGCACGCCAGCACGAACTCGCTGCCGGCGCCGCGTACGCGACCCTCGATCTGCGCGATGGTGACGAGGCGGCTTGCGCTCAGATGGCGAAACAGGAGGGCGATCGACGCTTCGCCGGTCAGCTTCGCCGCCTCCTCCCGGTACTCTTCGATCCGCCTCACGTCGACGTGGGAAATAAAATAGTCGGGGTCGGCGCTCTTGAAGACGAGCACCCGGAAGGCGTCGTCGGCCTCGGCTCGCTGAATGAGGGAGACCAGATCGCGGACCAGTTCAGGCCCCAGAAGATTCATGGGCGGGGCCGCGATTTCCGCGAACAGAACGGTCCCTTCCTCGCACACGGTGAGCGTCTCGAAAACCACGGGATCTCCTCGGCTCTAGGTGGACTATTACGCGCTTCGCTTGGGCGAGCCAGCGTAGCGGCCTTAAAAGTGTCTCTGTTGTGTGGAAAGGGAGGTCGCCGCCTGCGGCGCGCCGTGCGCCCGCTTTGTTCTCCTTTCCGTCCCGCTCACCCTTGGCGGGTCGACTCTTTCCACCACAAGCATGATGCCATCTACCGAAGCCAGGGGCGAACTTCCGAGAGTTTCATACTTGAGGGGGGTACTATCGAGGTGGAGACCGGGGTAAAGCGAAGGGGCCCCACTTTTTAGTATCTTGGCGCGGTCACCCTTGCAGGCTGGCGAGCTCCTCTTCCAGAAGCGCGTGGTAGGGTGTGCGTGCTTCCTTACCTTCGAGCCATTCCAGGTAGCCCGCAACCCACGAGTAATGGCGTTCACCCGCACAGCGCGAGAGGACATCCCACCCAAGGGGCCCAATGAGGTCTTCGAGCTGTCGCTCGACGCGCTCCCAGTGCGCACTCGCCTGCCACTCCCTAGCCTTCTCATGGCGATGCTCCCCATTGGCCAACTCCCTCAGCTGCTCGCCGGCTTCGGTACTGGCGACAACCCCTAGCGCACTCTCAACCGTCTGCCCGGTCTGCTGGGCTAGGGACTTCGCCTGGTTCGCCAGGACTTCCTCTACCATCTCAGAGATGGTCTGCTCTCGGTGCAACGC
>JBKPSF010000267.1:0-45372 GCA_046734875.1 Actinomycetota bacterium
GACTCTCCTGATTGTGCGCATGGCTACCATCCCTTCTCCTTTGCTCTCGTCCCGTGTTCCCTATCAACGGTTGGCGAGATCGAGGTTTCTCACTAGAGAGAAGGTATCCGGGTGCACTATCACGCGACGGTGCCATCCTTCCCCAGCTGGGGGAGTGCATTTGGGGCACGGTGCTCCGAATCCGGTTCGATCCTAATCCTGAGTACCGCAGTCGTAGAGCAGCACGGTGGCCTTCGATTTGGAGGCCGATGATCCCCACGTTCCCTGCGGAACCTGCTCGCAGTTCTCAGTTATCCACCTCACCTCCTTCTTTTCGTGGGCGTCCTCTAGCGCTTTGAGGCGTGCCTTGAGGTGCGGAAGTTGTTCGAGGCGCACCTGATGTTCGCCCAGCTTGGGGCGCCGCCCGGCGGTCGCAAGCTTTGCTGCATGCTCGATGTCGCGCTTTTCTATCACGAAGAAACGCACTCTGCCTTGATTTACCAGCCCTGAAAGCCTCTTGATGCTAAAGACCGGGTCGCGCCCCTCAAATCCGCCGAAATCGATTACAGGCTCGTCGGTGTTCAGAATTATGGGGCTGGCAAGATCGGAGCGTATAGCAGCGACTAAGTAAGTGGCATCGCCCTGGTTGGCCTCCAGGTAATCCACTAAGGGAGCGACCGCTTCCCCATCGCTACGGAACCTGCTAGAGGTCTCAGCAGCTACCGTCTTAGGACCAGCGGTCGGCGATCGAGTTTCGGCGCCATACCACACCGTAGAGGCAGCCCAAACCGACGGAGCGAGGAAGAGGGACACTACCCCTGCGCTTATCGCGACCAGCAGGTAGCCACTAACCTTCAACCCAGGTTTCAGCCGTGCGGCCACGAGGCTTGCGGTTGCACCCAGGCACAGGATAACGATCGCGGGCGCCAACCACTGGCCCCAGTCCGGGTAGAGGGACAGTATGTATAACTGCACGCTGGCAACACCCACAAGCGTCAGGGGCAAAAGCCACCCGCGCCGACCCTCGCTCCGGTAATCGTCCCATAGTGCCACCACCCCTGCTCCCACCAGCGCGGCGACGGCCGGAGCGAGCATTTCCAGATAGTAGGCATCCCAATCACCAGCGATGCTAAAGAACACGACTTGCGATGTGAGCCACGTGCCCCACAGCACGAGAGCTTGATCTTCTTTGCGACTGAGTGGAAGGCGAGGACGCCGCTTCCAACTCCGCCAACTTGCATCCGCCAAGCCTACAACGGCCAGCGGCAAGAGCCACCCTATCTGCCCTCCAAGCTGTGGGTCGAGAAACCTCAAAGCTCCGGGATCCCCGACACCCTTGTCGCTGCCCACCATGCGCTCCACACCGTTCCAGCCGACGATCAGGTCCGTTTCAGTGTCAAAGGAGCTAGAACCGACATAGGGACGCTGGTCGGCCGGAGTTAGATCCACCGTCACCACCCACGGTAGTGATGCAGCGACAATCACGACCGTCGCAAGCCCAAGATGGATCATTCGGTGCCGCCAGCCTACCGGGGCGGCCGCTAGATACAACAGGTAGAACGCGGGCAAGACCAGGAAAGCCTCGAGCATCTTGATGTTGAAGCCCACACCGACCACCAGTGCCCCCACTACCAGCCAGCGCAGCCTACCTGATTCGACGGCGAGTATGAAGGCCCAGGCTGCCAAGAGCACAGTAAGGACCAGCAAGCTCTCAAGGTCGTTGTTGCGGTCTGTGGCGACGCTGATAGGGGTGAGAGCCAAAGCGAGCGCCGCTAGCAAGCCCGCCACCGATCCGAAGCTCCGTCCTACCAGGTGGTAGAGCAGGGCCACACAGACGACGCCAGCGAGCGCCTGGGGGAGCAATATACTCCAGCCGTGGAAGCCGAACAGATAGGCGCTGGCCGCCTGGATCCAAAACCCCACAGGGGGCTTGTCCACCGAGACGAACCCTGCATCGAAGGAGACGAAGATGAAGTTGTGCCAGCTGGCGAGCATGTCCTTGACGGTGGCGGCGTAGTAGATGTTGCCGTACCCCTCGCTCGTCAACCGGGAGAGGTCCAAGAAGGCGGACAGGGCAAGGAGCGCACTAAGGAGCAGAAGCTGCCAGGGCGCCTTGCCCTGCATCTCGCGCTTAAGTCGTGTGCTAGCCGCTTCGCGGTTTCTGCTCACCTTGATTCCCCTCTAGTAGCGCCTACATGGCTCACTGCCCTATCTGAAATAACTGCGAAGCATGAGAGCGGGATGAGAAGGTGGGAACCGACGAGTATTCCACTTCTAAGACGTTGGGACCTTAGGGTGAAGTGCCGAGCTCGTCGAGCGTATACGAACGCCTGCTCCCAAAGAGGTGTTGATTGCCCGGGCCAGGGAGTGGGACACAAAGAAGGTGTGAAAGTTCTCTGTGTTCGTTGTGGAGTGCGTGCGCTCGATAGGTGCTTAGGGGTTGCATCTTGCGCTCCGGAGTCGGTGAAGGTCTCCCCCTCCACAGGGACAAAGCGCCACTCGTAGCCGTCCTCCTCAAGAGTCAGCTTCAACACACCGTAGGTGTTGTCATTGTAGACCTCGAGGTTTTGGATGGGGCTCCCTATGGCGTAATGGTCCCTGCCGCCGGTTCCCACCACGAACTGCCTGATGCCACGCTTGGGGTCCGCATTGCCGTCTGGGTCTTGCGGTCCGAAGCGCTGGTAGTTGTGGTAGTCGCCCGAGAGCACCACGTCTACTCCCGCGGCGTAGAGCACGTTGTAGATGTGGGTCACCTTCAAGCTGTTTGCATCCCTTCGGGCACTGAAGAGCGGGTCGTGGACATAGGCCAAAGTGCACCTCCTCCGCGGGTTGGTGGCCAGGTCACGCTTGAGCCACTCCAGCTCAGCAGAGCCCCTACCGCAGCCGCCGATTTGCTTGCAGATGCTGTTCAGGGCGACTAGGTGCCAGCTGCCAAGATCGAAGGTGTAGTAGCCCTTCTGCGGGTCGCCTGCAGCGTGGCCGAAGTAATTGAAGTAGGCTGAGGCCCCTTTGGTCCCGTAGTCGTGGTTGCCAGGGATGGGCCTGGTGCGCTCCTTGAATCGGCCCCAGGTGGGATCGTAGCACTCGGCGAACTCCTTGGCCGTTCCATGCTGGTAGGCGAGGTCGCCCAACGCGAGGACCGTGGCGCCGTCGTCGATACCCTCGACGAGCCTGGCGGTTGCCACGTCGCCCTTGCTGGAGCAGTCGGCGATGTCACCCGCCGCTACAACCAGCACCCTGGGAGAGTGGTCGCGGAAGAAGAGGAAGCCATCAACGCCAACGACGACAATCACTACGACGATGACGACTCCCGCTTTGTTGAGCGTCCTCAAGAACCTTCTCGTCTCTAGGCACCTCCTTGCTTTTGTTCCTCTCAAGCGCACGCACAAGGTAGCGGAAATTTTGGACCCTTGCTCTTTGCAGGCTCTCTCTACCCGAAGCCGAACTTCGGAGAAAAACCCTTCCACGCACTCCGGTGAATAGGGGACAAGAGCGCTACTAGCCGCCCGTCATCGCCTGGCCTGATCATCCCAGGCCGTGTGCCACCTCTAGCTCTCGTCTGCGTGCCGACGTAGCCGCTTGTCTAGGTTGCTCCCCTGATCTCTCATCTTGCGCAGGCGTTCATTCATGCTCCGCGAAGCCTGGCTAACGTTGCGCGAGCGTTCCCTCCACCGGACGCGCTCCGCACGTAGCTCTGCACCCCTACTGCGATTTCGCTCCGACACGCTTCCTCCTCTGTATCTCCTCTGAGTCCTTTGCTGGAAAGCGGTCGGAGTGTTCTTCCCTACCCAGCACCCCATCCAGGCCGCGCTGGGTGACTATGTAGTGCTTGTCCCCCCTGGCGTACCGCGCGCTCGGGTCCCATTCGATGGCCCCTTCGTACTCCAGGTCCTCCAGGGCATCGTAGTAGCGCTGGCGGTCCGAGCGGATGCCGGAGCGTTTCGCCGCCTCCGGAAAGAGCAGACGGCTTCCTGGTAGGAACGTCGCCGCCCCGCTGCGCTCGGCGTGCACCTCTCTGGCCGCGCGAAGCAATACCCGCGCGTCTTCGCTTACGTGCTCCATCCTGTTCGGCCTCCTATCGCGGTGCCGGCAACTTCCTGGTTTGCTGTGCTCGGCTTTTCGTAAGCGCGAGACGCCCGCTTTCGTCTACGCCAGAAAAGCCGAGACGCCTTGCCGCCGCCAGGCCGTTGGCGCGCTGTCGCCTTATCCCCTCCCACGTCTCTCCCACGTCTCGCCGAACGTTTTGCCGGTCGGGTCGCTGCCGGGGTCCTGGGCCTCCCACGTAAACTCGCCGATCGCAAAGTACGCCTCCTGCTCGCGGGCGCAAGCTCCGCAGAAGGGTATCCCCCGTATTTCCACCACCGCCCGGTTGGGGCACGGGTTCTTCGTCTCGCTTCTCACCTGGCAAGATAGCGGCTTCGTCCCCACCTGGTTTCAAGAGTATCTTACTCCTGAGATCCCACGACCACAGGACCCACGCCTAGTCATACGAACGCCACCGGTCGGTGCCCCAGCGACTGACGGCGCGCGCACCCCGAGGAAGGACATCTCCGGCCTGAAAGCAGGCATAGCGTCCGTTCGGCAAGCGTACGACGGCAGGCCTGTACGCCCTCGCTGCCGCCTTCTTCGCTGCTACCTCTGTCGTGTAGGTCCTAGTTTCCATTATCGTTCCTTCCTTCGGCCGTGGCCGTTACCCCGATGCCGGGCTAGGTTTCTGTTCCTAGTATCTTGTCAAAAATATTACAACCGTATTGTACACCACGAAGGTCGAGAAACCAAGTCCGCGCCCGACTGCCCAGCAGATCCACCGACCGATCCGCGAACGGCAACTCTACTGGAGGTGAGAGTAAGCTCCACCAGAAGTGCGGGCGGGTTTCGTAATAAGTGATACAATACTGTTCGTGTCGTTGTACCTCTATACTAGGAGGTAAGAAAAGATGAAGAGGCAAGTTCACAACTAGCCGCAGGCACCGGCGTTATGGCACGCCGGGGTTTGTCGCTCGGGCTGGCGATCGCTACTCTTAACGGGAGGGGCTTCGCCGGTCCGAATATTTTTGCTATCCAGGGTACCCTAGTGCCCCTCTCGGGAGCGGCCGGCATCGACTTCTGAGAACACACACTTTAGCCGAACTTCCGATAACCCCGTGCCTACGAACCTCGAAGTACTGGTCTTTGGCGCGCTGTGGCGAACCCCGATCCTGAGCTGGTTGGTGCCATCGCGGCGAACCCCTCGGGGTACTACGTCAACGTCCACAACATACCCTACCCTGATGGAGCGATAAGGGGGCAACTCCACTAGGGGTAGTAGAGCAGACGACGGCGTTGGGCGGCTGCCCTTCACATCTCCCTTGGGCTTCTGGGACTTTTGGCGGCCGACTTCGACTCTTCGGTCTGGAGCCAGTCCTCCAGCTCCTTCGGGGTCATGTTGACGGCCTCGTCGAACTCCTGGATCACCTGCTCGTCGCTCTTTGCCATTTCGCCTCCGCCCGGTCTCTACAGCTTGCGGTACAGCGCCTCCACCAGCGATTTGCGGTTCTTGTGCTGCTTCTCGTAGTCGAGGAGGTCTCGTATGTCGTCTTTGGAGAGGCCCTTCGCCTTCTTCTCTACCTCCTGTACGCCGAGGTCGTCGTAGTCATCGAGTGGCAGGGCTGCGGCCTCCTTGCGGGCCTGCTTCGCCTCGTCGGTGTTGGAGACGTATTGCTGGCCCTTCTTCGAGCCCTCGCGCTTTCTCTTCTCGGTCTCCTCCTTCTCCTCCTCGCTCATGTTCTCCCAGGCCTTTTTGGGCAGGTAGCGTTTGGCCTCGCCGTCCTGGCGGGCGTCGGCGTCCCCTTCTTTGGTCTGCCACTCCTCCTCGGTCCACTTCCCGAGGTTCTTCTGGTTCTGGCCCTTCTCGCCCTTGTAGCCGCCGCCCCGCTTCTCGTACTTCTGGGTGAGCAGTTGCGACTTGCGGGCCGACCACTGGCCCTCCTTGCCGCCCTTGCTCGAGGCTTTGATCTCCTCCTTGATCCGCTCCCTTAGCTCCGGATGCGTGTACTTCTCCTCGTAGTCCTGCTTCGCCACCTCGACCTCCTCATCTCTCCGACCATCACCGCTTCGTTCCACTCACCCGAGCTTCCCGTCGGCGGCGGTCGTCTACCTTTACGCGACTATGGATACTCCAGCCGTCTTCCACCCCCCGTGTTTCCTGACACAAGCCTATAGGGATGAAAGTATCGATACCCGCAGCATCGGGCTTCCAGCAGGAATGCGAGAGCCGGCGCGACGAAATGGTCCAAAAAGTGTAGTTGCAGCGCCGTCAGAGGTCGGCTATTAGCCTTCAGCTTTCTTGCCTACAGCCGTCCCATCCGGCGCCGGCGATATGACAGAGGGCATATCCAAAGTCACGCGAGACGTGGCCCCTGACCTGCGCTTCGAGGAGAAAGCAGAGGTACCCGTCGGCTTCAGAGGCCCCTGGCGACGATCCAATCCAGAAAATCTTCGCGGTCCAAACCAGGGGATTCCGCGCCCCGACCCTCGAAGATCTCCGCAGAAGGATCGAGGGCAACTAGCCCCACCTGCGAGCGGGGCCCGGAGAGCAGGAACGCCAACTCTTCGGCGGAGCTCTCGTGTACCTCCCAGCCACGTTCGCGCGCCTCCCTTAGCCACAAGAACAGCTCGGCCTCTCCCTTCCCGCTGAACACGGGAAGGATGTCCCCGCCGTCCAGGGTGAGCACCTCCAACGGGCCCTCGTCGTTCCTCGCTACCAGCCACCACGAAGACCGCAACAGCCCTCGCGACCGCCTGTGGGCTTTTCTTTCTTCGGTCAACATCCGCTCCTCCATCATTCTCTTCGCCCGACCCACCAGAAGAGCCGACCTATCCCGCCAGGACCTCGCGCGTCGTGCCCGAGCGATGCCTTGCATACATCCGTAGCCCTGCCTCGAAACTCCAGGTATGCGGCCGCACACCGGCCTGTGTTGTAACCACCTTCTGTTCTTCCGCTCCGTGGCAACAAATAGCGTCCCCTTGCCCGCGCCAGGTCGCTGGCCCGAAACAGGGCAGATCGCGTCTTCTTCGACGCCCAGTACCCCCTCCTCTGCCCGCTGCGTTTCTATGATGCCACCGTCGTGCCTATGGGTCATGCACAATTCAGGCCATTTTCGGCGCGTTTTGTCGGGACCGCCGGCGCGTGACCTCCACCGAAAGAGAAAATGGTCAGAACTATGCACACCGGGCCGCAGGAGGCGGCACGGTCGTCCAGGTGATCGTCACTCCGCAGTCGACGAACCACCGACCAGGCCGGGATCGGGTCGCGTATACCCAAGGTCCCCTTCTCTTATTCGGTCCCGCCGGCTACCCTGGCATGCCCGTCGTTCCCGACCATGCCTGTACAGGAGGTAGTCCAGGAAATCGTCGCGGCGCATGCTCGCGAGACGGAGCATTACCCCGGCTCCCCTCTGCGGCATCGGGTCGAGCGTTACGGACTCGAAGCGCGACCAGGAACCGAGCAGGAGCATCATGAGCTCGTCCAGACCGAGGGGACGCAAGCCTAGATCTTTATCCCCGTAACCCAGGTAGAGCGCGGCTTCTTCCTCGAAGCAAAACACCGCCAACGCCTCGCCGAGGCCGGGCACGTCAAGTGTTAGCGGGTCCAGCAGAGCATCGGGCTTTCGGCAAGCCACCCAGAACACCGGCTGCTCTCTCACCGCTGCTGCTCCTTCCGACGGCACCCATCCAGGACACGGCCACCCTAGAGGTTCCATTATTCATGCCTCGATCGTCCCGGTCGATACACCTTTCGGGCCATTTAGCACGCTTCGCCCTTCGGGCTACGCTTTCAGCACGCTACGGCCTTCGGCCTCCGCTTTCAGCATTTCAGCACGCTCGGCCCTTCGGGCCTTGCTTGTCAGGTTTTTGGCTGGTGGCTGACCGCTCTATGTTGGGGAGCGTTCGCGGTCTCTGAATTCTTTGGGGGTGTAGCGTTTGATCCACTCGCGGTATTCGCGCACTTCGCGTTCGGCGCGTTCTTTGTCCCAACCGAGGTGTTTGACCGCGACCTGGGCGGCGGGTTCGACCACGTCGAGGGCGACCCTCGGGCCGTAGCCGGCCATCGTGCGCCTGAGGAGGACGTCGGAGAGCGTTTCGGCCATCTCCTCGCGGAAGGCCCAGATCACCTCGGCCCCGACTAGCGCAGTCTCGACGCTCTCTATGGGGGAGAGCGGCGTGAGGAGCTCAGGGTCTTCTTCGCCGATCTTGAGGATCTCGGCAGCCCTGACGCCGTAGAGCTTGAGGAGCCTGTCACGGAGCACTTCGGGTATCGTGCTCGCGGCCTCGAAGCCGGCGACGAAGGAGCCGAAGTCTGCAGTCTCGCTGCCTGGCAGCGGGGTCTTGCGGGAGGTGCTCCTGGGCGCCTTCCTGTCCAGCTTCTCGAAGACGGCGTCCGTGGTCTGGCGGCTCAGGTTCAGGTAGGTGGTCAGCTTGCCGCCGATGATGGAGAGGAGCCCTCCTACCTGCGGCAGCTCGGCACTCTGGCTCTTGACCTTGCCGCCGGCGGCCGAGCTTCCCGTCGCGTGGTCGAAGACGACGTGGCTGCGGGTGACGCCGCCGGTCTCGCCTTCGGGGCTGTAGGGTAGCGGCCTTACCCCGGCGTAGGTGAACAGCACGTCGTCGCGGGTGAGATGGGCCTCGGGGATCACGAAGTTCGTCTCGTCGAGGAGGTACTCTATCTCCTCCTCGCTCGCCTTTACGTAGTCGAGGTCCTCCTCGTAGCGGAGGTCGGTGGTGCCGATCAAATACCGCCCGTTCCACGGCACGATAAAGTAGGGCCTCCCGTCCTTGCGAGCCTCGACGTAGAGCGCCTCTCCCTTCGGGGCGCCGGGGAAAGCGTCCACGATGAGGTGGCTGCCCTTGGTGCCGCCCATGAAGCGCCCGATGTTTCTGTCGGTGCCAGGGGGCCGGAGCTCGGCGAGGACCTCATCCACCCAGGGACCAGCGACGTTCACCGTGACGGGGGCGCGGGCCGTGTGGCCCTCGCCGCTGAAGACGTCGGTAAACTCCACGCCTTTGACGTCGCCCGACTCGATGATCAGGTTTTCCACGTTGGCGTAGGTGACGACCATGGCACCGTGGTCGCGGGCGGAGATGGCGTTCTCGACGGCTATTCTCTCGGGGTACTCGACCTGCGCGTCGTAGTAGAAGGCCGCGGCTTTGAGGCCCTCGGAGTTCAGGCCAGGCTCGCGGTCCTCGACCTTTTTGCGGTCGAGCATCTTGTGCCGGTCCATGCTCTTGTCGTAGGAGAGCGTGTCGTAGAGGTTCATGCCCATGCGGATGAGGAGCGGGCCGTGGGAGCTGCCGGCGTAGATGGGAACGAGGAAGCCCAGGGGTTTGACAAGGTGGGGTGCGATGTGGAGGAGCGCCTCTCTATCTCGTAGAGATTCCCTGACGAGGGCGAACTCATAGTGTTCCAGGTAGCGCAGTCCGCCGTGGATCAGGCGCGTCGCCCACTGCGTGGTTCCGCTGGAGATGTCGCCCTTGTCCAGGAGCAACACCCGCAGGCCGCGCATCGCCGCGTCGCGGGCTATGCCAGCGCCGTTGATTCCGGCCCCGATCACGATTACGTCGAAGACCTGCCTCTCGATGTCCTGCGGTATGCGCGGCTCCATCGCTATCCTTTCCCGTTTTCCGATTCGCCCCCGAAGAACGTGCTCCAGGGCATGTCCAACGCCTCGTCTAATGCTACAACGGAATGGAGGTGGCGCATGAGCGGGAAGTCACCTTCTCCGACGATCCCACGCTCCGCGAGCTTCGGCAACGCACCGCCGATAACCTCGATGGCCGCAGCCCCCTCGAGCGTCACGCCAGGCATCTGCTCGCGGGCCTCGGAGAACAGCAGCCCAGAACCGACAAGCCGCCCGACCTTGACGTTGCGTCCCCCCATGCTGGTGACGAACATATCCCCGACCCCGGCAAGCCCGTAGGGCGTCTCCGACTCGCCGCCGAGAAGCTTCATGAACTGCCCGAGCTCCCGCGTAGCCTGGCCGAAGAGGGCGGCCCCGTAGTCGTAGTTGCGGTAACGCGCCTCCTGCAGGCCTTCGCCGTCGAGTATGCCCTCCATGAAACCGGCCCCGAGCGCGTAGCAGTTCTTGACCGCCGCGCACACCTCGACGCCCACGAAGTCGGTCGAGTTCCACACGCGGTAGTAGGAGGTTCGGAAGAGGCCAGACAGCTCCCCCAACACGCCGGCGTCGCGGCCGGTGAAGACGACGCAGGTGTCGCGCCCGACAGCGACTTCGCCGGCGATCGAAGGCCCTGCGATGGCCGACCAGGAAACCCGCTCGCGCACCTCTTCAGGCACCTCGGAGGCGAGTACCTCAGGCAGGATGAGCAGATCGCCCTCCTCCGTCGCGTCCATCCCCTTGGTTACGGAGAGGACGTGCATGCCCGGCTTCAACAGGGAAGAGAGCTGCTTCCCGGCCCAGCGAACACCGAACGAGTTGACCCCGCTCATCACCACCTCGGCGCCGTCGAAGGCCTCCTCGGCCTCTTCCAGTTGGAAGGCCGTGGCCGCCTGGGGGACCTCGAGGTCGAGGTTGGGGTGCACGCCCGTTTCCTTGATGCTGTCGATGATCTCACGGTCCAGGTGCGTGCCTACGAGGCGCACCTCGTGGCCGTTCTCCGCGAGCGGAAAGGCGAGGGCCGTGGCCATAACCCCCGACCCCAAAACGCTTATGATAGTCACAGTCTCTCTTTCTCCTGAGGTGTTGGGGTTGTGGATACCTTTGGCGTCGCGTTACGACGACGGTCCGGCCTCGACGGCTTCGGCGAAGGCGGGGAAGAGCGTTGAGAGGCGAGGGTAGATCTCCTTGTAGACGTCCTTATAGATCCTGTCGTAGAACGCCGCCCTCCCTCTGTCCGGCTCGTAGCTCTTCCCCTCTCCGGACATGCTCGCGGCGGCGTCCCTGATCGTTACCGAGTCGTCCGTGGCCGCGACCGCCAACATCGCCGCCCCGAGACAGGTGGTCTCCACCTCCCTGCACGACGTCACCCGTCTTCCGGTGACGTCCGCGACCATCTGGCAGAAGAGGGGGCTGCGGGACCCACCTCCCATGGCGAAGAACGTTTCGACGGGCTGCCCGATACCCTTCTCCATGGCCTCGGTCTCCAGGCGCTGCTCGAAGGCGAGCCCTTCGAGAACGGCCCGGTAGACGTGGGCCTTTTTGTGCGCCCCCCGCAAGCCGAAGAGGACCCCCCTGGCCTGCGAGTCCCAGTAGGGGGTGGATGACGCGTTCAGGTAGGGCAACAGGAGTAACCCGTCCGCGCCGGGCGGGACCCGGCTAGCCGCCGCCTCCAGGATCTCCTCGCTGCTAAGGTCGAGACCGAGCTCTGCCGCCCGGACGCCGCCGAAGTTATCTACAAACCAGTCGATGGTGTAGGTCCCGCCGCGCAGCAGGGTCTCCGGGACGTAGGTCTCGGGGATAGGTCCCGAGAGGGTGCGGAACTCCCGGCCCCAGGCGTACTCGTCGCTGTAGGTGCCTGAGACGAGCGCTGTGCCGAGGTTCAGGTAGGCCCGTCCGGCCTCGCTTACGTTCGCCCCCAGGCCGGCGGCCTGCCCGTCGCCGGCGCCACCCACGATGGGAAGCCCCGGCGGAAGCCCTACCTCCCTGGCGACGTCCTCCGCAAGCTCGCCCACTACAGAGCCGGGCGGGGACAACGCTGCCATTTGTTCCCGCCCGAGATCCACCTCACGGAGAACCTCGTCCGAGTAGTCCAGGGTCCGCATGTCCACGAGGCCCAGCGGGTCCGCCGAGGCCCAGCTCGTCTGCCACTCCCCCGTCAGCCGGTGGACGAGGAAGGCGTGCACGTCGAGCACCCTGGCCGTCCGGTCGAATAGGTCCGGTTCGTTGGCCCGCAGCCAGAGAAGCTTGTAGAGGGCCGGGGTCATGCTCGGCGGCTTGCCGGTTATCTCGTGCAGCCTTTCGGTCCCGTACCGCTCGACCTCGTCGTAGGACCTCGCGTCCAGCCAGAGGATAGCCTTGCGCACGGGGGCGCCCCCTTCGTCGGTACAGACGAAGCTCTCCCGCTGGTGGGTGAGGCCGAGTGCCAGGATGCGATCCGGGTCCACCTTCGAGACGGCCTCCTCGAGGGCGCTCCTGGTAGAACGCCACCAATCCTCGGCGTCCTGCTCGTACCATCCAGTCCTGGGCGAGGCGAGCGGAAAAGTCGCCCGGCCCTCGGCCACGGGGTGGCCCTCACGGTCCCAAACGACGGCCTTGGTCGCCGTGGTCGAGCAGTCGATCCCGACGACGCAGGGTCCCCCGGCCATGCTAGCCTGCGCCCCGCATCGTCCCATCCCCTGCCACTCCAACAGTTGTGCGTCCAGCCTTCACCCGGTACCTCCTGTCGCTCCCTGTCGCACTATAGCATCCCGGCGTCCCCGGTCACCCTGGCCTTTTGATAGACTTGCCGCGGTTCCCGGGTCGCTCGATAAGGCAGGGGGGAGTTTCTATGAGGGCAGCGATGTTCTACGAGCCCGGCGATGTACGCATGGAAGACGTGCCCGAGCCGGAGGCGGGGCCTGGCGAGGTATTGGTGCGCATAGGGGCTGCGCTCACCTGCGGCACGGACGTCAAGACCTACAAGCGGGGCCACCCAACCCTGATCAAAGAGCTCCCCTCCCCGTTCGGCCACGAGTTCGGGGGGACCATCGAGGCGGTCGGCGAAGGGGTCGAGCGGTGGCGGCCCGGCATGCGGGTGGTGGCGGCCAACTCGGCGCCGTGCAACCGCTGCTTCTACTGCAAGGTCGGGGACCAGTCGATGTGCGAGAACCTCTCCTTCCTCAACGGCGCCTTTGCCGAGTTTATCGCGGTTCCGGCCCGCATAGTGAAGCAGAACCTCTACGAGATCCCCGAGGGCGTGGAGTACAGCAGGGCAGCGCTCTTGGAGCCCCTCGCCTGCGCCGTGCACGGGGTCGTGCGCACGCCCATCGCGATGGGCGACACCGTGGCGGTCATTGGGGCCGGCCAGATCGGGCTGATGTTCGTGCGCCTGGCTACGGAGCGCGGGGCCAGGGTCATCTCCGTAGACAAGAGCCCCGACAGGCTCGCGGTCGCGGAAGAGCTGGGGGCCGAGGAGACGGTACAGGCCGTCGAAGGAGTAGACACCACCGAGGCCGTGCGGGGGTGGACGCCCGAAGGACGGGGGGCCGACAGGGTGATCGAGGCCGTCGGGCTGCCTGAGCTGTGGGAGCAGGCCCTGCAGATGGTTCGCAAGGGCGGCGACGTCACCCTCTTCGGTGGGGCGCCTTCCGGCACATCGTTCGAGGTCGATACTGTGCTGCTGCATTACTCGCAGATAACCATCAGGGGCATCTTCCATCACACCCCCTACACCGTGCAGACGGCCTTCGAGCTCCTGAAGAAAGGCAGGGTTGATCCCGAGCCTTTCATCTCCGGGGTAAGGCCGCTAGAAGACGTCGTCCAAGCCCTGGAACAGCACGGTCGCCAGGAGGGGATAAAGTACGAGATCCAACCCCCCGATGGGGGCACCTCGTGAGACATCGGGGTTTGCGCGAGGAGGTGGCCCGCGTCGCCAAGCGGCTGATCGAATCCGGCCTCGTGACGGGTACCTCGGGGAACGTTAGCGCCCGCACTCCCGAAGGCCACGTTCTCGTGACCCCGAGCGGCATAGACTACGAGGAGCTGGAACCTGGCGACGTCGTGCTCGTCGACGTTGGCGGCGAGGTCCTGGAGGGCTCGCTGGGGCCCTCCACCGAGACCCCGATGCACACGGGCATCTACCGCGCCCGCGCCGATGTGGGTGCCGTGGTCCACACCCACTCCATCTTCGCAACCACGCTGGCCTGCCTGGGATGGACTATACCCCCTGTGCACTACATGCTCACCACGCTTTCGGAGGACGGGCAGATCCCGCTCGCCCCTTACACCACCTACGGCACCGGGGAACTCGCCCGTTATGCCGCCGAGGCCCTGGGCGAGAGCCGCAACGCGTGCCTGCTGCAAAACCACGGCACCATCACCGTCGGGGACGGTCCGGAGGAGGCGTTCTCCAGGACCGTAGTACTCGAGGAGATGGCCGAGATCTACTACCGCACGAAGGTGGCCGGGGGGCCTGTACTCCTCGCCCGCGAGCAGGTCGAAGAGGTGGCGGCCAAGATCTCCGGCTACGGGCAGACGAAGCCCGCCCCGGGCGATCACGAGAAGTAGCGGCGGGTAGGGTGAGCGGTTTGCAATTCTCCGGAGAGGTTGCCTGGGTCACCGGCAGCAGCAAGGGAATCGGCCGGGCGATGAGCATAGGTCTGGCCGAGCAAGGATGTGACGTGGTCGTCCACTACAACAGCAGCGAGGACGCCGCTGGGGAAGTGGGCGAGCATATCGAGAGTCTGGGTAGAAACGCACTTCTGCTCGAAGGCGACGTGACCGACGCCGGGGACGTCCGGCGGATGGTGCAAGAGATCGAAGACCATTACGGGCGCCTGGACATACTGGTCAACAACGCCGGCTCCATGGTCGCGAGGGCCACGCTCGCCGAGATGACGGAGGAAGTATGGGATCGCGTGATGGACGTGAACCTCAAGTCCGTCTACCTGTGCTCACAGGCCGTGCTACCCATGATGAAGCGGCAGGGCGGCGGCAGGATAGTAAACGTGACCTCCGTCTCGGCCAGGGACGGGGGCAGCCCCAGCTCCCTCGCCTACTCGACGGCCAAGGGTGGTGTAAGCACCCTGACCAGGGCCATGGCAAAGGACCTCGTGGAAGACGGGATCAGGGTGAACGGGGTCGCCCCCGGGCGGATAGACACCCCCTTCCACGACGAGTTCACCACGGACGAGAAAAGGGCCCAGGCCGCACGGGCCATCCCGATGGGTAGAGAAGGCACACCCGACGAGGTCGTCGGCGCAGTTCTCTTCCTCGCCTCACCAGGGGCGAGCTACGTCCTGGGAGAGATCATAGAGGTAAACGGCGGGATGCTGATGGATTGATAGCTTTCAGTCCTGTGTCTGGATTTCGGCCAGGGCGTGGGCGGTGTCGCGTGTGGCAGGATAGAGGTCCTTGTAGAGAACATACAGTTCTTCGTAGAGCTCGTGGTTGTCCGGGTTGGATTCGACGGTCTCTACTATCTTGCTCCAGTCGGTATCGGGGTCGACTATGCTGCCGCCGATGCCGGCAAGGAGGGCGTTGCCGTAGGCCGCGCCGATGGTCTGCTCCGGCAGCTCCTGGGGCTCGTCGATGACGTCGGAGACGATCTGGGGCCACAGCCCGCCCTTCGTACCGCCGCCCACGGCCACCAGCCGCGTCGCGTTGCCGCCCGCCTCATGCACCGCTTCGAGGAGGTGCTTGATGCCGAAGGCGGTGGCCTCGAGCATGGCCCGGTACAGATGGCCCCTGGAGTGGCGGAGGGTGAGACCGCAGATCACGCCCCGTGCGTCCGGATCGCTTATGGGGTTGCGCTCCCCGGCGAAATACGGCAGCACGATGAGGCCCTCGGACCCGGGCGGCACCTCGGATGCCTCCTCCGTGAGCTCCGAGAAAGGCACACCGCCGGTGATCTTCTTGACCCATTCCGTGAGCGCCCCCGACGTGGCCATGCCACCGGCGAGCACGCTGGTGCCGGCGAGGGGTCCGGCTGTGCTCCAGAGGTTCGGTGATGGGAGGGGTCGGTCCACGATCTCCATGGTGAGGGCCGTCGTGCCGTACATGACCATCAAGTCTCCAGGCTCCCGTACGCCCACGCTCGCCGCCTCCGACCAGGCGTCCACGGTCCCCGTCACCACGGGGATGCCCTCTGGAAGCCCCGTGGCCTCGGCGGCCTCGCGCGTGATCTCACCGGCCACGTCCGCCGGCCAGCGCAGCTCCGGCAGCTCCAGACCGGGGGCGACCTCGTCGGCCCACTCCCCGATCCAGCGTCGCCCCTCGTTGTCGTAGAGCGGCTCGCACATGCCGGCGGCCGGATGGTCGAGGACGTACGCGCCGGTCAACCTGAAGGCGACGAAGGTGTGGGACATAAAGAAGTACCTCGTCTCCTCCCACACCCCGGGCTCATTGCGCCGGAGCCAGGCGATCTTGGGCCCAACCGACTGCGAGGTCAGGGGGTTGCCGCAGCGCTCGACTATGGCCTCTTCCCCGTAACGCTCGGTCAGCTCCTCGACCTCGCGCGAGGCGCGGGTGTCGACGCCGTACAGGATCCCGGGCCGCAACGGCTCTCCGTCCCTTCCGGCGGGGAGAAAGCAGGGCCCGATGCCGCTCACGCCTACCGCGGCGACCGGCTCTTCTGCTTCTTCGAGAAGCTCTGAGCAGACGGCCACGAAGTCCTTCCACCAGATCTCCTCCGCGTCGTGTTCGACCCAGCCGGGACGGGGCATCGACACGTCGTGCGGCCGCTCTGTCGTGGCCACGACTTCGCCGTCGGGCCTGCACAAGACGCCCTTCGAGCTCATGGTCCCAAGATCTATGCCCAGCAACAACCCTTCGCTCATGCCGTTCCCCCAGTCACTTGTGGTGTCTCTAGCCGCCGCCCTCACCCTTCCCGAGACGCCTCTTGCAGGCGTCTGAGGCTCGCCACGAAGGAACCCCGCGCCAGCTCCACAGCCGATCTCGGTACGGGCTGGCCACGGGCCACGTCGCGCGTGATCCTGGCCCCCGATGCCAGCCCCAGCGGCAGCATGTCCCTGGCTTCGGAGGCAGTGTACAGCCAGCCGTAGTAGTCGGCCGAGCCGATGCTCCCGAGCTCGTCGCCCACCGCCAGGTCCCGCTTGGCCACGGCCACGACCTCCGACGTCGGCGCAGGACCGCAGGCGATGGTGGGCTCGCCGTAGATGACGGCGCGGGCCACGGAGATGGGCGTCTCTATGCTGGTAAGGTGATAAGGCCTGTACAAGACGTGGTTTGGTCCTGAGCCCTGCCCCAGATATTCGAGGGTCTCGCGCACCGGGCCTTCCGGCGACCGGACGATCACGAAGACGCCGGGGGCCACCCCGCGAACGTAATCCACGACGCCGTAGCGCGAGAGCACCCCTCCTTCCTCGCGCAAGCCGAAGACATCGACCAGGCGATCCGGGAGGGTCTCCTGTGGGCCGTGCATGCCCGGCACGTCCGGCGAGAGGCCAGCGGCGTTGGCCACGGCCCCCATCTCTACCATGGTTTTCGTGCCGTCGACGAAGGAGGCCAGCATCTTGGGGTTCATCCTCTTCTTCCGCGCCTCTTCGCCGACCGACTCGGGATCCGCCGAGGGGTCGAGGGGATTGTTCTTTCCCTTGCCGGCGACCAGGACCTCGAAGCCCAGAGACCGGGCGAAGTCGTAGAGCTCCATGATCGCGCCTGGCTCGTCCCCGGCCGAGCCGGTGTAGACCACCCCCGCGCTTTGCGCCATGCGGTTCAGGACCGCCCCGACGGTGACGTCGGTCTCGACGTTGAGCATGACCATGTGTTTGCCATGCAGGATGGCCTCGTAGGCCACCCTGGCCCCTACCTCCACGATGCCTGTCGCCTCCACCACGACGTCCACCGACGCAGACCGGACGAGGTCAAGGGGATCCTGCGTCACGGCGGGGCGGCCGGGCCGGCCGTCTACGCCCTCGATGGGATCCTGACCCCCCTCTCGAAACGCGCCAAGGGTGCGTTCGAGATCCAGGTCGGCGGCCGCGACCAGCTCCATGCCGGGCACGTCCCCGACCTGTGCGATGAAACCCCGGCCCATCTGGCCCACGCCGACGAGGCCGACGCGGATGGGCGTCCCGCCCCGCTCGAGGTCCTCTAACCTATCCCTGAAGCCCACGGCCGATACCGGCTCTAGCCGCCCACCTGGCGCTTCTAGGCGGTGGTGGCGACGGTCTCTTCGTCCATTTCGCCCTCTTCGCCCGGGTCGGCCGGCGAGACTATGAACGAGGTCAGCACGGCGCTTATAAAGTACAGGATCGAGTAGGCAACGACGACGCCGCCGTAGCCCACCAGGGGGTTCAGCGCCGTGGCAATAAACGGGCCTACGAACGCGGCACCACCGGCGCCGAAGTTGAGGATCGCGAGCGCCGCGCCCTTGTCGTGGTGCTCCACCATGGACGGCATCAGCGCCGAGAGGGGCACGAAGCCGGCGAGCAGCGCGCCGTAGGCCATGCCGAGTATCACGCAGACGACGTAGCTTCCGGAGGCGATCGACAGAAAGTACCAAAGCGGCGTCGCTATCGCGCAGCCCACGCACCCGAAGAAGGTAACCGTACGCCGCCACCCGAAGTAGTCGCCGAAGATGCCGAAGAACAGGTTGGCGAAGATGTTGGTCGCGTAGACGAAGGTCAGAAGGGTGGCGTACTGGCCGGTGCTCATGAAGCCGCTCGCGCTGCTGCCCGCCACGAAGACGAAAGGCATGAAGTAGAAGAACCCGTATTCGGGTGAGGTGTTGACGATGCGAACGATGCCGCCCATCAAGACCCTCGGGTCGCGCCAGAGTATGTCGACCCCTTCCAGCAGCCTGCGGTAACTCCTCGGGTTCTCGACGTGCTCGTCCGCGATGGGTTGCTTGCCCTGCGCCTCATGGATGGCGAAGGACCCTATAAGGCCGCCGATGGCCACTATCACGAGCGAGAGCCAGAAGGTGTTGTACACGCCGATGACGGGCGCCGAGAAGGCGGCTACGAGGGAGCCCAGCGTCGGCAGCCCGCCGGTGAAGGCGAACCAGAACCAGCCAGCCGCGGAACCCCTGAGCTCCACGCGGGTGACCGTCTGGACCCACACCAAAAACCCGAAGGCGAAGAGCGGATAGGCGAGGCCCCTGATCCCGTACATCAGAGCCACGAGGAAGAGGCTCTGGGAGGGAAGCGCGACCACGAGGAACAGGATCTCGAAGACGACCCAGATCGCCGCGCCAAGCTGCATCACCCTCTGGGGGCCCCAGATCGCGGAGAGCGTGCCGGAGAGCCACGAAGCTACAAGGACGGCGAGGCCGTAGACGGTGCCGGTAGTGAGCGAGGCCTGTGCGCCGTTGAGCCCTCCCGGTCCGGCCAGATAACCCGGAAGACGGCTTATCTCTACGCCGTCGCCGATCATGAAGATGAAGACCGCGACGAAACCCCAGAAGAGCGGCCTCGGAATGCCGATGCGCTCGACGAAACGACCGAAAGCCCCGTACTCTTCCCGTGTCTGCTGACTACTCACCTAACCACATCTCCTTAGGTCATCTTTCGTGTCCGACACCAAAACTCCACGCTTCACGCTCCGCCCGCCTGCGTCGCCGCCACGTGTCCCCAGAAACCCTCAGGGGCAAAGAGCTCCTCCACGCATTCTTCGAGGATGTTCGTCTCGAAGGCCAGGTCGAGGACGGTGTAGCGCTTGCGGATCGTCTGCGCCCTCGCGTACGTAGCCTCGAAGTCGTCCCATCCGAGCCCGATCCCGCCGGGGCTCGTGGGACAGCCGGCGGCCTCGAGCATCTCTCTTATCCGCCCGGCCGGCATCAACTGCTCCCGTACCTTCTCGCGCAGGTCCGGCCATACGTCCCGAAGCAATTCCAGCCTCCCGGCGAGCTCGTTTGCGCCGATGTACTTGGCGAGGGTCTGCTCCACAGCGCCCTCTTCCAGGTCGGGGCTCGTGTGCTGAGCCCGCACGGACTCTTCCATCTCCTCCCTTGTCGGCCACGAGTGGCGGAGGCTCTCGATATCCAGGTCGTCGAGGGCGCGCTCGAGAACAAGCTCGTAGAGGGCGGCGATGGCTACCGAGCCAACCCCCACCTTGAAGCCGTGGGAGAGGGGGGGATCCGCGTCTCTCCCCAACCCCTCCATCTCCCACAGGTGGCTGAACTGGTGCTCGGCGCCCGAGGCCGTTCTCGAAGACTGGTAGGACTGCATCCCGAGGCCGGACATGATCAGACCCTCTATGAGATGCTCGGTGGCCCGCTGGTCGCCAGCGCGCAACTCGGCCGGTCTCTCCGTCCACCCGCGCAGATGATCCTGCACCAGCGACCAGCCCGTGGGGTCGATCTCCTCTACTTCCAGGGCGTCGGCGATCAACCAGTCGGCCCCCGAGGTCACCTTGCCCAGGAGATCGGCGTACCCCGAGGCCGTCATGTTCTCGGGCGCGCGTTCGAGGACATCCAGGTCAGCCACAACCGCCCTTGGGGCGGGGCACGACAACGTCTGCTTGAGCCCATCCTTCTCGATGGAAGCCCCGAAGGCCGTGTACCCGTCCATGGAGGCGGCGGTGCCGACGCACATGTAGGGCCTCTCGCACTCGTGGGAGGAGCGCTTGACTATGTCGTTGAGCGTCCCTGCTCCCACGGCCACGGGGACGGCGTCGTGCTCCTGCAGAGAATCCCTGAGCTTCTCGATGTTAGGGTATTCGGCGTAGAGCGGCGGTTCCGCCGCGAACACGTAGGGCTCTATGGTGGTGTATCCGGCTTCTTCAAGACGCCGTTGGACCTCTCTTCCGGCGACCTCGAAGGTGTTGTCGTCAGCCACGACGACCACGGCACTATCGCCGAAGTTCTCCCCGAAAACGTCTGGTACGGAGGCGATGACTCCTGCTTCGATTCTTACGTCCCTGGTATCGGTGGCCTCCTGCAGGGCTGCGTCGATGCGCTGTTCACTCACAAGCTATCTCCCGTGTGTGCGAGTCGGGCATGGCCTACTCTTCTGCCGCTGGTTCTACGCCCGCGACGTGACGCTCCGTCTTGTGCATCAGCTCTTTCATCTGGGGGTAGGTCTCCAGGTAGCGGTCGACGTAGAACTTGTATTCTTCGTGGCGCTCGGAATCCGGCTCGATGGTGTCCGCCGTGTGGACCATATGCTCGGCGGCCGTCGGTATATCCGGGTAGATACCGGCGCCCACGGCCGCCAGCATCGCGGAGCCCAGCGCGGGGCCGTCGCTCACTTCGGTAAAGGAGATCGGCACGTTCGAGACGTCAGCGTGCATCTGCATCCAGAGGTCGCTCTTGGCGGGACCGCCGGAGACGACGTTGAGCCTGGGCTCGAAGTCCTGCCCGCGCATGGTGCGCAAAATATTCTCCGTGCCGTAGCAGATGCCCTCGATGATCGCGCGGAACACGTGCCCCGGCGTGTGGCTGAGGGTCAGGCCCCACATCATGCCGCGCGCTGAAGGGTCCGTATAAGGCGACCTGTTGCCCTGGAAGTAGTCGAGCACGATCAGTCCGTCTGAGCCGATGGGCACGTCGCGCGCCAGCTCGGTCAGGACGTCGTAGGTATCGACGCCGCGTTCTTTCGCCTGGGCGGCGGCGTCGCCGGCGAACTGGTTTTTGAACCAGGCCACGATGGAGCCTGTGGAGGCCTGGCCGGCTTCGATGGTGTACTGGCCGGGGATCATGGCGTCCGTGTAGGCGCCCCAGAAGCCCGGATCGTGGATGGGCTTCTCGGTCTGCCCGATCATTACGTGGGAAGAGCCGGTGATAAGGGCCATCTTTCCCGGCTCGACCACGCCGAGACCGATAGCTCCGACGTGGGCGTCTACTCCCCCCTCGGCCACGGGCGTGCCCGCTTTGAGGGCGAGCTCTTCGGCGGCCTTCTTGCTCAACTCTCCGACAACAGTGCCGAGATCGAGGACCTCGTCGGGATACTTCTCGAGTAGGTCCCCGGCGTCAACCGCGTCGTAGAGGCTCTGGGGGAAACCGCCCTCGTCGCGGTCGTAGTAATACTTCGCGCTCGCGAAGTTTATGGAGAACGCCCACTCGCCGGTGAGGCGGTACACCAGCCAGTCGCCGCAGTCGCAGACGCGCCTGGCGTCTCTGTAGACATCGGGCTCGTTCTCCTTGATCCAGAGGGCTTTGGGAAACCCCCACTCGGCGGAGACGGGACCATAGCCGTTGTACTTGAGGGCGTCGTTGTGGGTCCCCGCGATCCTGCTCGCCTGCTCGGAGGAGCGAACGTCCATCCACATGATGGCCGGCCGCAGGTGACGGCCCTTGTCGCCGATCGCGAGCACGGTGCTACTCGTGGCGTCCACCGAGATGCCCGCGATCTCTTCTGCGGGCACGCCGCTCTCTTCCATCGCGGCCCTTACCGCTTCCACGAGCGAAGACCACCACTCGTCGGGATCCTGC
The DNA here is from genome assembly GCA_046734875.1 of Actinomycetota bacterium. Taxonomy (GTDB): domain Bacteria; phylum Actinomycetota; class Rubrobacteria; order Rubrobacterales; family Rubrobacteraceae; genus Rubrobacter_D. Next base: position 22,009 of record JBKPSF010000267.1, read on the forward strand.
TCGGCCCACCCCGGACGCGGGTGATCCAGCGTGAAATCCCTCTCGGTGAAGACGACGGGCGTCCCTTCGGGATCGAAGATGCCGACCCTGGCTCCCCCCGTTCCGAAGTCGATGCCCATGAGGTAAGGCCCCTCGGCCATTGCTAGGCTCCTCTCTCCCAGCCGAACTCGTCCCAAAGATCGTTGGGGATCAGCTGATCAATCCTCTCCAGGGTGTAATCCGGCAGGTTTTCCTCCGGTTCATCCTCCAGATCCTTTTGCTCTGTCTCGCCGGTCAGGACGACCGCCGAGGGCATCCCCGCACCCTTGGCCATGAGGATCTCCGTGTAGAGCCTGTCGCCGGTCATCACGCACTCTTCGACTTCGAGCCCTATCAGGTCCATTATCGTATGGAGCATGATGGGATCGGGCTTACCCACGTTGACCTGGCACTCGGCCCCCGTACACGCCTCTATGGCCCCGACTATGGCCGCAGCGTCTGGCTCTCCCCTGCCGCCAGGAAAGGGACAATATTTGTCAGGGTTCGTGGTCACGAGCATCGCCCGCCCGTAGAACCAGATGGCGTCGAAGGCGATCTGGAGCTTCCTGTACTCGAAACCGCGGTCGTAGCTGGCGATGACGATGTCTATCTCCTCGGGGTCCTCGGACATCTTGATGCCCGCCTCCCGGAGCGAGTTCTTGAGCGGCTCCTCGCTGATGGGGAAAACCGTCGCCCCCGGATGATTCTGTAGCAGCCACTGGGTCATGGTGACGACGGTGTTCACTATCTCCCCGGCGGGCGTCTTTAGGCCGAGCTTGCCGAGCTTCTCAGAGTACATCTCGGGGTCTTTGGTCGGGTTGTTGGAGAGGAAGATGACGCGCTTTTCGAGCTCGCGTAGCTTGAGGACCAGGCGCTCCACGCCGGGCAGCAACTCGTCCCCAAGGTAGATGGTCCCGTCGAGATCGAAAACGTAACCCTCGTATAGCCTGTCAGGCCGACCCATGAGATTTACTCAACCCCCTGACATCTGTGTTACCCGTCGGCGACCGACCAGAAACGGTAGCGTCTCGTCGGAAGGGAGTGTCCTAGGTCTCCCTCGCGGCGTGGAAGCGGCAGGCTACCGCGATTTGCAGGCGAGGCCTGCAAATCGCTTTACAGGCTACCGTTCTCCTCGTAGTCGGTAATGACCTGAACCTTCTCTGCCGAAGGGGACGAAGGATCAAACTCGTACCCGAGCCACTGTCCCACGATACGGTCGGCGAGCTCGGGGGCGATCACACGCTCTCCGAGGCACAGGACCTGGCAGTCGTTGGAGAGTATTGACCTCTCGATGGAGTAGGGGTCGTGGGCGACCACGGCGCGTATCCCGCGCACCTTGTTGGCGGAGATAGCCTCGCCCAGACCGGTACCGCCGAAGAGCACGGCCCTGTCGGCTTCCCCCCTCGCGACGGCCTCGGCGGCCTTGATGCAAACAACCGGGTACGCGGTCTTGTCGTCGGCATCGGCCACGCCGAAGTCGACGACCTCTTCGACCCGCGGGTCGTCCCGCAACTGGTCCCTTATAAAGTCCTTGAGGTTCACCCCAGCATCGTCGGAGCCAACGGCTATCACGTACTGCTTGTCGTCCATCTCTGAACCCCCGAAGTCTGTTGCCGTTGGGGCATCTTACCCGGCTCGTATGCCGGGATACACATCGAGGTCTGGACCGCGAGTGCTCTGCATCCGGCTGCTTAGACCTTGCCGCGCCGGGGACAAGTGGATCACGCACGCTTTCGGTAGCGAGGAGGATCTTATGCAAGACTAGTTCTAACGGGTCTGGTTACGGTTCGTTTCATCGTCTCTTATTCCAGGAGCTTGTCCGGGGTGATGGGGAGGTCGCGGACGCGTATTCCGGACGCGTGGTAGACGGCGTTGGCTATGGCGGCCGGGGAGCCGCAGATGCCGATCTCGCCTATCCCCTTGGAGCCCATCGGGTTGACGTAGGGGTCATGCTCGTCGATCCAGGCCACGTCCATCTCGCCCACGTCGGCGTTGGTCGGGATGTGGTACTCGGCGAAGTCGTGGTTTACGACGTGGCCGAAACGGGGGTCGAGTAGGCTCTCCTCGTGCAGCGCCATACCGAGGCCCATCGTCATCCCGCCTATAAACTGCGAGCGGGCCGTCTTGGCGTTGATGACTTTCCCGACGGCGAACACGCCGGTCATGCGGGGAATACGAACCTCGCCCGTGTCCTCGTGCACGCGTGCCTCGGCGAAGTAGGCGGCGAAGGCGTGCATCGAGTAGTTCTGCGTCTCCGGGTTGTCCGGCGTTCCGGCCTCTGCCTGGTCGCCGGCGGTGGGGTTCCGGCCGTGCCGTTCACGGAAGATACGGGCGGCCTCGAAGATCGCCGAGCCCCAGACCGTGATCCCCGACGAACCACCCTCGACGGAGGCCGGAGGAAGGTCCGTGTCCCCGATGCGACATTCTATGTCGTCTACACCAACCTCCAGTACGTCGGCCGAGATCTGGGTAAGCGCCGTCCACGTTCCGGTGCCGATGTCGACGGCCCCTATCTCCACCGCGTAACGCCCGTCTTCCTGGTAGCGAATCCTCACCTTCGAGCCGGGCATCCTGAAGACCGGGTAAATGCCGGAGGCGACCCCGGTTCCCACGAGCCAGCGTCCCTCCCGCCTGGCGCGAGGGGTCGGGTCGCGGCCCTCCCACCCGAAGCGCTCGGCCCCTTCCCGCAGGCAGGCTACGAGGTTGCGGCTGGAGTAGGGGAGGCCTTTCTCCGCGTCCAGTTCGGGTTCGTTCAGGACGCGGAACTCGATCGGGTCGAGGTTGCATTTGATCGCCATCTCGTCCATCGCCGACTCCAGGGCGTACATCCCGGGGGCCTCTCCGGGTGCCCGCATCCAGGACGGCACGGATACGTCTAGCGCGGCGAGGCGGTGCGTGGTGCGGCGCGTTTCGGTAGCGTACATCGTCCTGGTCGCGTAGGCGGTCTGCTCCGCGAACTCCTTTATCTTCGCGGTCTGCTCGACGACGTCGTGGGAGGTCGCGACGAGGCGGCCGTTCTCGTCGGCGCCGAGCCTTACCCTCTGCACGGTCGGGGTGCGGTACCCGACGCAGGAGAACATCTGCTGGCGCGTCAGGGCGAACTTGATGGGACGGCCCTCGACCACGTAGGCGGCCATCACGGCAAGCACGGTGTTGGCGTGGGGCAGCCCCTTCGACCCGAACCCGCCCCCGACGTGGAGCGCCACGACCCGCACCCGGTCCCTGTCGAGCCCGAAGAGCCGGGAGATGGATCTCCTCACTGCGTGCGCGCCCTGGGTGGACTCGTAGAGCGTGAGGTCTCCACCCTCCCAGATGGCGACGCTGGTATGCGGCTCCATCGGATTGTTGTGCTCCAGCGGCGTCGTGTACGTCTCGTCGAGCGTGATCGCCGCCGAGGAGAGCGCCGCGTCCACGTCGCCTTCCTCGGTGTCCGTGGCGAAACCCGCGTTTAGCCGCTCGGGGGCGTACAGGTCGTCGCGGTCGGGGCTGAACGCCGCGTCGTGCGGCTCTTCGTAGTAGGAGATCTCGACGACCTGCGCGGCGTGGCGGGCGACCTCGAAGGTCTCAGCGACGACGGCGCCGATGTACTGGCCCCGGAACGCGACCTCGCCCGACTGCAGGATCGACAGTTCCTTATCCCTGGTGTCGGCCAGCGTGGGCGCGTTCAGGTGGGAGATCACCGCCACCACGCCCGGCAAGGCTTCTGCCTCTCCCGTGTCAATGCGCGCGACGCGGCCACGGGCGACATCGCTGTGCAGCGGGTAGAGGTAGAGGGGGTTCTCGACGTGGTGCTCGTAGGCGTAAGGGGCCGTCCCCGTTACCTTCTGCTGTCCCTCGATGCGGTCGAGGGGGGCACCGATGGCCGTGCCGGTCGCGCTACCCGGTGCTGTCGTGCTCATCGTTCCTCCGAAAGATCGAGCAACGTTCGGGTCATGACGTTGCGCGCGAGCGGAACCTTGAAGGCGTTGTCGCGCAGGGGCTCGGCGTCCTCAAGCTCGATGTCCGCGGCGGCGCGGAAGTTCGCCTCGTTCGCGGGCTCGCCCCTCAAAGCTTCCTCCGCCTTCGTGGCGCGCCAGGGCTTGTGCGCCACGCCGCCGAGCGCGATGCGGGCGTCGCGCACCACGCCGTCCTCCACCGCGAGCGCCGCAGCGACCGAGACGAGGGCGAAGGCGTAGGAGGCCCTCTCGCGGACCTTGCGGTACTTCGAGTTGGACGCGAGATCCAGCGGCGGCAGGTCCACCGAAGTGATTAGCTCGCCGTGCTCCAGGGTCGTGTCACGCTCGGGCTCGTCGCCAGGGAGGCGATGCAGGTCTTCTATGGGGATGCGCCGTTCGCCTTCCGGCCCTCGTACGTTGACGAACGCGTCGAGCGCCACCATCGCCACGGCCATGTCCGAGGGGTGGGTGGCGACGCAGTGTTCGGAGGAGCCAAGGATCGCGTGGTTCTTGTTGTGGCCTTCCGTGGCGGAGCATCCCGAGCCGGGCACGCGCTTGTTGCAGGACGTCGTAGTGTCGTAGAAGTAGACGCAGCGCGTGCGCTGCAGCAGGTTACCGCCGGTGGTGGCGAGGTTCCTGAGCTGGCCCGAGGCGCCAGCGAGGAGGGCCTCCGAGAGGGCCGGGTAGCGGGTGCGCACCTTCCTGTCGGCGGCGAGGACGCTGTTCGGGACCGCGGCCCCGATGCGCAGGCCGCCGTCCTCGAGGTCCTCGACGTGGTCGGAGGTCAGGCGCCTCACGTCAACGAGCACGTCGGGGGTCTCTACGCCGAGCTTCATCAGGTCGACGAGGTTCGTGCCGCCAGCCAGGAACGCCGCGTTCGGCGCTTCCGCGAGCGTCGCGACGGCGTTTTCCACGTCGCGGGCGCGTACGTAAGCGTAGGGTCTCATCGTTCGGAGATCTCCCTGATAGCGGGTACGATGTTCGCGTAGGCGGCGCAGCGGCAGAGGTTGCCGCTCATGCGCTCCCTGATCTCATCGTCATCGAGCACTATTTCCTCGATGTCTAAATCTTCCGTGACGTGGCTCGGCCAGCCCGCCTCTACCTCCTCGAGCATGCCTACGGCGGAGACGATCTGGCCCGGCGTGCAGTACCCGCACTGGTAGCCGTCGTGCTCGACGAACGCCCTTTGCATGGGGTGCAGCCCGCCGTTCTCGACGAGTCCTTCGGCGGTGACGAGCTCCGAACCGTCGTACGCGACGGCGAGTGTGAGGCAACTGTTGGCGCGTCTGCCGTCGAGCAGGACGGTGCAGGCGCCGCACTGCCCGTGGTCGCAGCCCTTCTTCGGGCTGGTCTTCCCGAGCCGTTCCCTGAGCGCGTCCAGAAGCGTCGTTCGGGGGTCGGCGACGAACCTGTACTCGGTCCCGTCCACCTTGAGCGTAACCTCAGCGTCCACGACCCTCCCTTTCTAGAGACCTGTTCGGGCCACCGGCCCTCTACGAGGCTCCTGTCCGATGTACCGGGGAGAGTATGACAGATAGCTCGAAAGGTGTAGACGGAGCCGTCAGCTATCAGCTCTCAACCAAAAACAAAGAGCTGAAAGCTGATTGCCCTAAGCCCGGTCGTCCTGCATCTCCTCTATCTGGCGGTCCACCTCGTCCAGGGCCTCGCCGAGGACGGCCTCCAACCGCGCCCTCCGGTGGTAGGCCAAGCTCCGCGAGAGGATCCTCGTCTCCTCTAGTAGCACGCGCGCGTTCTGGAGCTCCGAAAGCTGGGACTCCGCCATCTGCCGGTCCTGGTACCGGTCGCGTCCGAAAATCGCGCGGCCATTCCACCCCGAATCGAACGTTCCCGACGCTTCGCCTCGATGGTCTCGGGAGTTCATCTGACGCACATCAGAGTTCGGCCCCGCCCCGGAGCCCCTTCCCGTCCGCCGTCAGCAAGGCGTGCGTGTTCAGCCAAGCACCACACTCCGGGCACCACTCGACTCGTTCGGCGTAGGTGCCGCTCCGTTCCTCGTCGTCGAAGCTGGCCCACGCGCCGAAGCGATCGGCCACGGGCACCGCCTCTGCCCACAACCGGTGCCTGCACCCCTGGCAGGAAACGACCATAGCCCAAGTAAAGCGCTTTCGGATACCCGTGTCGCGTCCTCGGCGCCCGATCTCCTGCATATTTCGGACCATTTTCCGCCTTCGAGACCCTCCTCGAGGTTTTCTTGCTTCCGTTTCCCCACACGGATTCACCCCGGGGAGGGACACCGGATTCACGTAGAATCGAGATCCGACCGATCGCGAGGTAATCTAGATTTAGCCACGATCCGTTCGGTAGCTCTCTTCGCGGTCGCCCGCGGTAATGTCGCGGGGGCTGATCCACTCTTTCGAGAGGGCTAGCCTCACCGCCTCGCCCCGCGAGGAGACCCCCATCTTGGGGTAGATATTGGCCAGGTGGCGCTTCACGGTGGCCTCGGACAGGTGCAGCGAGACGGCGATCTGGTGGTTGCTCATCCCGCGGGCAACCAGCAGCAGGACATCGAGCTCCCGCCCGGAGAGGCCGTCGACCTCGGTCGGATTTCTGAGCGTCTCCGGGGGTATGACAACGTTCCCTGCCGGGCCGCTAGCGGCGGAGTGGACGGCCGCGTGCAGCTCCTCCATGGTGGCGCTCTTGACCAGGTATGCCGAGGCCCCGAGCCCTATAAGCTCGCGCACCAGCATCGGGTCGTCGTGCATGGTCACGATGATGACCCTGGGGACCGGCGAGATCCTCAGGATGCGCTCCATCGCCTCCCTGGCGCCCATGACGGGCATCTCCACGTCGAGGAGCACCACGTCGGGTTCGAGGTTCAGGGCGAGCGCCAAGGCCTCCCTGCCGTTGGCCGCCTCGCCGACGACCTCTATCCCGTCGTCCGTGGAGAGCATCTCCCTCACGCCCTGACGGAACATGGCGTGATCGTCCGCCAGAAGCACCCTGGTCTTCGCGCCCCCCAACCTACCCTCCCGCAGAAAACCCGGCCACGAAGAGACGCGCAAACGCATTGTCCGCCAAGACTCCTCCTCGCAGGCCACCCTACGGACGCCCTCCCGGTTGCCAAGAGCGCGATTCCCCAACACTTATTTTACAGCGCAACGGCAACGAACGCGACGGTGGGCTATCCTTCCTCCGAGAAATCGAAGCTAAGCCAGCGGTCAGGCCGAACCGTGAAGAGCACAAACTCCCGTGAGGGTTGCCCAAGCTCCGACTCGACGAACCACTGCGCCTGTTCTTCGGGGAGGTACCTGCGGACTACCGCGAGCACCTGCTCCGCCGACGGCGGGCGATCCTCCCCCACGACCGTCCCCTCGACGGTGACGTACCCGTACGGAAACTCCTCGCGCTGTACCAGAAGGCTGAGCACGCCCGCATCCCGAACGAGCCGGGCCTTTCGCGACCTGCGGCCCTGGGTTCCGGTGAAGAACGAGATGTCGCCGCCGGGCTCGTAGGCGTACCACACGGGCGTGGAATGGGGCGGGCGACCCTCGCCGCCGGCGACGCTGAGCACCCCTACGTGCCGCCCTGCCAGAAATTCCTGGCGCTCGACCTCGGTCATCGGTCCTGGCATGCTACCTCCTCTCGAACCTCGCCCGACGCTCCCGATAGGCCCTCACCCCGAGCCCAAAACGTCTTACACTTCGTCTCCTGCCGGCTCGTAAGTGAGCACCACGGCGCCGGAATCGAACGTTTGAGTTCCCGTGTGCTTCAGGGTTTTCGTGTCGCCCTCCCTGAAGAGGCGCTTCCCGCTCCCCACCACGACGGGGAAGACCATCAGCCGGTACTCGTCTATGAGGTCGTGCTGCATCAGGGCGCGCACCAGGTCCGCACTGCCGAAGACCAGGATGTCCTTGCCGTCTTGCTGCTTGAGCCTTGTTACTTCTTCGGCGAGGTCGTCTTCGATCAGGGTGGAGTTTTTCCATTCCAGGGGCTCTTCGAGGGTTGCCGAGACGACGTGCTTGGGGTAGCCGTTCATCCAGGCGCCGTACTCGCCCGTCTGCTCCTCCATCTGCGGCCAGGCGGCGGCGAAGCCTTCGTAGGTAACCCGTCCGAGAAGCAGGGCGTCGGCCGCGGCCAGCTCGTCGAACTTGTAGTGGTCCCGGTCCTCGCTCGGAAACTGGAAGGTCCAGCCCGGATCTTGCATCACGCCGTCGAGTGAGACGAACTCCGATACGACCAGTTTTCTCACACTAGTCCTCCTTTACCACGCGAAACGTCATGTGGGTAACGCCCGGGGCCTCTATTACCTCGGTTCTCTCCAGCTCTATCTGTCCCGGTCCAAGGTGGTCGAAGAGCCTGACACCGTCACCGAGCAGCACGGGCACGATGTCCACATGTACTTCGTCGAGCAGGCCGGCCGCGAGACACTGCTGGACGAGGCTCGCGGCACCTACCGCGACGTCCTTCTCGCCCGCCAGCTCCCTGGCCTGCTCGACTGCGCTCTCCACGCCATCCTTGACGAAGGTGAACGGGGACCCCTCGTAGTCCCACCCGTCGGGGACAGAATGGGTGAGGACGACGATGGGTACGTCGAGGGGGTGCCTGCCTCCCCAACCGTTCGTGATGTCGAACGTCCGACGTCCCGTGACGATCGCCCCTATCGACGAGAACGCCTTATCCAACATCTCGGCGCTCTGGGGCGAGACCTTGAACGTCATCCCGCCGCTCGGCACCACGTAATCGGTGTCGCCGCTCCCGTACCAGTCGAAGAGCCGCATCCCGTTCTCCCCGAGCGGGTTCTCAGGCCCGTCGTTCGGCGCGGCGATAAAGCCGTCCAGTGACATCGTGAGCCCCGACGTTACCTTGCCCATGTCTCTACGCTCCTTTCCGTTCGTTTGTAGGGGCGGGTTTGAAACCCGCCCCTACAAACCGCCCTAACCGCGAGCGGGTATTTGTTGGATGCACCAGCGGTTGCCGTCGGGGTCGCGGAAGAAGACGCAACCGACAAGGTCGAGGTCCTCGTCCTCGCGAGCCGGGCGGTAGGCGCCGGCGTCGAAGACCTGTACCTCGCCCACGTTTACGCCGCTTTCGGCGAGACGGGCGTGGGCGGCGCGCACGTCCGGTACGACCAGGAACACGCCGTCGAGGTCGCCTGGTTTCGTGCCGATGGTTCCCCTTCCAAGGTGGATAGAACAAGAAGATCCCGGGGGCGTGAGCTGGACGAGGCGGACCTCGTCGCTGACCCTGTGGTCTATGTCCACCGCAAATCCCAACTTCTGTGCGTAGAACTCCAGCGCGCGGTCCACGTCAGACACGGGGACCGTTACTACCTCTATCTTCCAATTCATGCCTAGCTTACTCCTCTCTGATCTTCGTCCGACTCCCGGCTTACTCCATACCTCGCGAGCACGTTCCCCGAGCCGTCCCACGTGCTGGTATCGAGGAGCTGGAGTGAAACCGGCTTCTCGCCATCGAAAAGCGGCGTGCCCGCGCCCACCAGAACCGGTGTGACCATCAGGTGCAGTTCATCGACGAGTTCGCTGGCCAGTAGATCGTTCCATAGCGTGCGGCTGCCAAAGACCAGGATGTCTCTGCCTGCCTGGCGCTTGAGCTCGGCGATCTGCTGGTGGGCGTTAGCGCGGCCGATGATGCTGGTGTTGCGCCACGGCTCCGTCTGTTCGGGGGTCAGGCTATCCGATACGACGATCTTGTCTATAGCGTTGTCGAGCCGGGAGATCTCCCGTTGGAGGGGCGTGGCGTCGGGATCTTCGGCCACAGGTGGCCAGAACCCCTTGAACCCCTCGTACGATTTGCGCCCGAGGAGCAGCGTATCGGCGGCGCGCAGCCGTTTGGCGTTGTAGGCGTCGAAGCTCTCGTCCGTCGGGTACGCCTCGAAGCGGTAGTCGAACAGCGCCATGACGTTCTTGCCGGGTCCCTCGTAGAAGCCGTCCAGGGACACGGCGTTGCACACGATGAGCTTGCGGGCTTCTTCCATCAAGAATCCTCCTCGCCTGACGGCCTGTAGGTGAGGAAGACGACGCCCGTGCCGAACGTCTTGGAGTCTACGAGTTCTAGAACCGCCCGATCTCCGCCTTCACTGAAGACGCGCCTCCCGCCGCCCAGAACCACGGGATATACCATGAGTCGAAGCTCGTCGAGGAGGCCGGCCCGTATCAGCGACCCTACCAGCACGAGGCTGCCCGTGATCGTAATGTTCTTGCCGGACTGCCGTTTCAGGTCGGTAATCTCTTGCACGACGTTGCCTTTGATCACGACCGAGTTGTTCCACCCGAGGGGCTCCTCTAAGGTCGTCGAGACGACGTACTTCCGCACGCTGTTTATATAATCTACCATCCGCGTTCCCCCCGGTTGATTGGGCCAGAAAGCGGCGAACTCCTCGTACGTCGCTCTCCCCAGCAACAACGCGTCAGACGCGGCCATCCCCGCCTCATTCTCTTTCTCCATCTCCTCGTCGGAGTAGGAAAAAGCCCACTCTTGCGGCGACTCCATAACGCCGTCCAGCGACATCAGCTCCACCGCTACCACTTTCCTCAACCTGGTCCTCCTCTCCCTGGCTCCATGATACGGGTCGATCTAGGCCTCCGCGACGGTCTGCGTGACGATTTCGGAGATCCTCTGGGCGGCGGAGAAATCGGCGGTGAGCCTGTTCTTGGTCAGCGCGAACGCAACGCCGGTCGCGGTGTCGGCGTACGCGAAGCTTCCTCCAACGCCGCCCATCCCGAACACGGTCGGGGTCTGCTGCGCGTCGCTTCCTAGCCGGCCAATAGAGTAACCCAGCGCCCACGTCACGGGGTTGCCCATGATCTTATCCGTACCGCTGAACGCCGGGGCGGAGACTTCGCGCAGCCTCTCCGGCGGGATGAGGCGCACCCCGTCCACCTCGCCCATCAGCGCGGCGTACATGCGGGCCGTTGCCCGCGCCGAGGTCTTGCCGCCGGCGGGAATGTCGGCCATCAGTATGTCCTTACGGTTGCCGAACCCGGCGGTCGGGGTCACCGTCCGTGGCCCCAGCTCGAAGAACGGCGCGTCGTCGGGCATGGAGGCGAGAAACTCCGCGCTGCCCTCCACGTCCTCCAGCCTGGCAAGGCGGCCGAGCTCGGACTCCGGCATGCCGAAAAAGAGCTCGTCGGCGATGTCGAGCGGTCCTGCTACGTCCTCCCTAAGGACCTGAGAGATGGGCTTGCCCGTAGCGCGGCGCACGATCTCCCCGACGATGTAACCGAACGGGTAGGCGTGATACGCAGTCTCGGTCCCTGGCTCCCACCAGGGTTCGGAGTCGGCGATCCCGGCGCACATCTTGTCCCAGTCGCACAGGTCCTCCGGCGTGGTGTCGGCCGGAATTCCTGGAACACCGACCGTGTGCGTCAGGACGTGGCGCACGGTCGCGCCCTCTTTGCCGTGGGCCCCGAACTCCGGCCACAGCTCCACCACGGGCGTGTCGTAGCCGAAGAGGCCGCGCTCGACGAGCACGTGCGCCACCGTCGAGGTCGCACCCTTGCCAACGGAGTACGCGTAGACCGGCGTGTCCGAAGCGAACGGCCGGCCCGTCTCGGGATCTGCGATGCCGGCGACCGCATCTACCACCTGCTCTCCATCCCTGTAGACGGCCACCTGCAGGCCCCTCTCGGCTCCCGACTCGACCAGCCCGTCGACAGCACCCTGGACCTTTCTCTGGAGTTCTCTCACGAACGGTTCCTTTCTCGGTAGTAGCTGACGCTGGTCCACGACCGTGCCGCTGGTCGGGAACGCTGCAGGGTTTCCCACGTCCTACGGCCATCCGGCACCCGGTGCGGGCGCCTCGACGGTCAGCATCTGGCCGGTGTGGGACCGAAACAGGACGTCCATATTCTCCGGTCCGGGCCATTCGGCCACCATGATGAACAGCGTCCTGCCGTCCTCACCCCCGAGCATGCACGCGAAGCAGGCCAGGCTGGTCTCGACGCTCTGCAGCACCTCTCCGCCCTCGCGGACGCGCACGCAGCGCTCGTTGGGAACGGTCGCGTACCAGACGGCACCTTCCGCATCCATGCAGATCCCGTCGGGCGGATCTTCGCCGAGATCGGCCCACACCCGCCGGTTCGAGAGGCTACCGTCCGCAGCGATGTCGAAGGCGCTCAGGCGTCTCGCCCAGGACTCGGCGACGATAAGGGTGGAGTTGTCGGGCGTGACGGCCACGCCGTTGCCGAACACGATGTTGTCGGCTACCTGCCGAACCGCGCCGTCGGGACTGATCTGCACGACGACCCCGGACTCAGCCCCCTCACCGGTCTCGAAGTCGAAGTCGCCGCCGTTGACGTAGGCGTTGCCGCGACCGTCAACCACGATCTCGTTGAACCCGGAGGCGAGACCACCGAGGTCTGCGTGGGTGACGAGCGTCCCGTCGGGTTCCACGCGCAGGAGAAGCGCCTCGGGCCCCGAGACTACGAGCATGCGCCCGTCGGGTAGCCAGTCGAAGCAGAACGGGATGGTCGTCGGGACGCGGACCATCACCTCGCTGTTGCCCTCTGCGTCGACGGCTATGATCTCCTGGGCGCCCCAGTTCGAGAACCACAGGCGATCCTCGTGCCAACGTGGCGACTCGCCGACCACGAGCCCACCCATCAAGGTTCGCGGTTCAAGCATCAAAGGCTCCTCTCTGGTTCCCTGCCGTCGAAAAACTCCGCCAGCACCGGCGCGAGTATCTCGGGCGGGTCACCGCCCGGTCGCAGGTCGCCCACCAGGTTGACCGGTCTACCTTCGCCGAACCGCTCGAACGCGATGCTGGTGCCGTCGTCCGAGATCACCCTGTTCACGAGACCTCCTCTACAACCTTGCGATATCTTCTGCCACTTCGGCGAGGTCGTCGCCGAGCTGGTGTCCGCGACCGTCGAACTCTCGGACGGTCGCGTGCGGGAGCCGCCGGGCGTACAGCGCGAGGTGCTCGAAAGGCACCACCTCGTCGTCACGGCTGTGGTAGAGGAAGATCGGCACTTCCCCCGGGAGCGCCACCGGGAAGTCTTCGCGCAACTGGAACTCGAGTTCCCAGTCCGCCGTCCCCCAGTAAGGGGTCGCGATGAGGAACACGCCGGCGATGGGTTTCTCTACCCGCTCCTCGGAGAGGTGCTTCAATAGGATCGAGCCGCCGAGCGAGTGCCCGACGAGGATCACCTCGCCATCCGACGCCGAGAGCTCGGCGGAGATCCGATCGCTCCACGCCCTGTACTCGGGCGCCGCCCCGTCCGGCATCTCCGGATACCGTACCTCGAACTCGGGAGGCAACGCCCGTTTCAGGCTCCCTACGAGGTTGCCGTCCTCCTGGTACGCCTCCCCGCCGGCGCCGTGGATGAACAGCAGGCGCCGTGTGCTCCGACTTGGGGTTTCCCTCTCGCCGAAGCCGCCTGTACTCACGCCGCCTCGCATTCAACGGGGTCCACGTCGGCCTCTGGTTCGGCCTGACGTTCGGGTTCGAGCACCGCCACAGCGACCACGATGGCCACGAGGACGAGCCCGGCACCGATGCCGAACGCGAGGTGGTACCCGCTCGTCAGCGCCGCCACGGTGGGCTCGCCGTTGGAGATCAGGGCGCCGCTGCGTGCCGCCGAAAGGGTAGCGAGCACAGCCAGCCCCAGGGCGCCACCGACCTGCGCCGTCGTGTTGATGAGGCCGGAAGCAAGCCCGGCATCCTCGGGCGTGGCGCCCGACATCGCAAGCGTCATGAGCGCCGGGAAGCAGAGGCCGGCACCGACGCCGAGCAAGACCATAACGGGAAGGATATCTACCAGGTAGTCTCCGTCTATGGGCGCCCGCGTGAACAGGGCGAGCCCCACCATGAACAGCGTGAGCCCGGCGAGCACGAGCTTCCTCGCGCCGAAGCGCATCACGAGGCGGTCGGTGTAGCGGACGGAGAGGGTTCCCATCAAAATGGTGACGGGCATGAAGGCGAGGCCGGTCTGCAGGGCGTCGTAGCCGAGTATGCGCTGCAGGTAGAGCGCACCGAGAAAGAACATCCCGAACATCCCAGCAAGGCTGAGAACCTGGACGACATTGGACCCCGCGACGTTGCGCGAGCGGAAGATGCGCAAGGGTATGAGCGGGTTCTTTGCCGTCGCCTCGCGGATGACGAAGGCTACGAGCAGCGCGACGGAGAGCGCGCCGAGCAACAGCGTGCGTCCGGCAACCCAGCCGTACTCGGCTGCCGGGTTGACTATCGTGTAGACGCCTAGCATGAGGGAGCCGGTGATCAGGACCGCCCCTGGCACGTCCGCGCCGTCGCGGAACCCGATGCCCCTGTCGGTCTCTATCAGCCGCCCGGCGAGCACCGCCGTCGCGACGCCAACGGGTACGTTGACGAAGAAGATCCAATGCCAGCTGATGGACTGGGTGAGCACGCCGCCGACGAGCAAGCCCACAGCTCCGCCCGCAGAGGCGACGAAGGCAAAGACACCTATAGCCTTCGCCTGCTCCCTGGGCTCGGGGAACATGGTGACGATCATGCCCAGTATTACCGCCGAGGTCATCGCCCCACCAGCACCCTGGACGAACCTCGCCCCGACTAGTAGCACCTGGCTCTGTGCCAGCCCGCACAGGAGAGACGCCACCGTAAATACCGCGAGGCCACCCAGGAACATGCCCTTCCTCGAGGCGAGGTCACCGAGCCGCCCGGAGAGCAGCAGCAGGCCGCCGAAGGAGATCAAATACGCGTTCACCACCCACGCCAACCCCGACTGCGTGAAGCCGAGGTCGTCCTGAATGGCCGGCAACGCCACGTTTACTACCGTGGCGTCGAGCACGATCATGAGCATCCCCATACACAGAACGTACAACGAAACCCAACGCCTCTTGTCCGTCACAGTTCCCCCTACTCTTTTACCAGGCCAGCAGTATCATTAACGTGAGGATACGGGGTTAGTCCTAAAAAACAACCATCAATTCCCGAAATGTAATCAAATGCATAGACATCAGGACTTGCGGTGATAGACTGTCTAGTATGGCAACGACGCGCACATACGACGATGGGTGTGCGGCGGCGCATGCCCTGGATCTGGTGGGCGAGCGTTGGGCGTTGTTGGTAGTTCGCGAGTTACTGTTGGGGCCGAAGCGGTTCACGGATCTGCGGGCGGGTTTGCCGAACACGAGCCCCAACGTCCTGGCCCAGCGCCTGCGGGGTCTGGAGGCGGCCGGGGTCGTGAGGCGCGGCAAGCTCCCTCCGCCGGCGGCGTCCAGGATCTACGAGCTCACGGAGTGGGGCCGGGATCTCGAACCGGTAATAATCGCGCTGGGAAGGTGGGGTGTCCGTTCCCCGACCAAGCCCCCCGATGCCGTGCTGGGCGTCGATTCGCTCATTCTCTCCTTCCGGACGATGTTCGATCCGGAGCGGGCGGAGGAACTCGGTGCCAGCTACGAGTTCCGTCTCGGCGAGGACCGTTTCCGGGCCGAAGTCGCGGAAGGGGGACTGGAGATCCAACGCGGGAGTGCGGAGCGGCCCGACGTGACTGTCGAGACCGACGCCGGCACGCTTGCTGCGCTGGTCTACAAGGACCTCGGGCTTGACGAAGCGTTGAATTCTGGGGATATGAGGATCGAGGGCGACAGCAATCTTGTGGAACGCTTCCTCACGCTCTTCCCGCTTCCCGAGCCGGCCGCGCTCGGGGTGTAGCTTCCGGGATAGGCTTCTCCCCGGCCCTTACCCTACCCTGGTCGAGATCGCCTCGTAGCCTCCGCCACCGGGGTAGTGCCAGGCGCCCGCGAGGGTGTTTCCGTCATCGCTAAACTCGCCCCTGTAGTATGCGGGCGATCCCCTCTCGCCGAACCAGATCGTGAGGACGTCTCCTTCCAGCTCGTAAACGTAATCCAGCGTGTCTCCCGTGCCGGAGTAGAAGCGACTCTTTATCTCCGCGCTGGGCTCGGCCCCGTATCCCCTCTCGTGGCCGATGATCTCCAGACCCGAGGCCTCCGACCCGAGGTCGATCCGCTGGAGTAGGAAGAAGCCGCCCTCCATCCACTCGTAGGTCACCGTTCCCCCCACGTCCCCCGAGAGCTCCCAGGTACCCACCAGCCTGTCCAAGCTCCTGAGCGCGGAGCTGGGCTCACGCGTCTGTCCGTAGCCCTGTACCTCGTCGTTCTCCGCCATCGAACCCTCTACTTTCAACGCTTTTTCACCGATGAACTCCGCCCGTGAGATTAGCCCCCAGGCGCCTCTCAGCAAAGCGAGATCGCTACCCTCTCCAGCAGACCCAGCGCCTCCTGCATGCCGGCCTCCATCCCGGAATCGACGTGCGCGTCGCGGGCCTCTTTGCTCGCGTGCTCGACGAGGACCGTCAGGATCGTGCGCCCGTCCGTTTCGCTAAACGTCACGGTGTTCAGCGCCTCGCTTTCGGGCCTGCCCTCGTAGACCTCCGTCGAGACGATCTTCTCGTTCTGGACTATCTCGCGGTACTCGCCGCGGAAGGCGGCCTCCGACCCGTCGTCCGTAACCATCACGCATCGCCACGCGCCGCCGACCCGCAGGTCGATCCGGACGCTCTTCACCTCGCCGCGCTCGCCACCCCACCAGCGCTTGATGAACTCGGGCTCCGTCCACGCCCGGTACACCAGATGCCTGGGAGCATCGAACGCCCGCGTGATTAGTATTTGCCTATCAGAGGGGAGGGTGACTTTCGCCACCCCACTACTCGCCACCGCCACCATCCCCTTCCTTCAGTTCCTCTAACACGACATCTAACCGGTCGAAGCGCTCCGACCAGGAGCGCTCGTAACCCCTCACCCAGTCGTAAATGGGCTTGAGCGCGCGGCCGTTCGCCCGATACAGCCGGCGCCTTCCCTCCTCGCGCACCTCGACCGCTCCCACCTCCCTGAGCACCCGCAGGTGCTTGGACACCAGCGGCTGGGACATCCCGAGCATCCTCACCACCTCGCCCACCGGACGCTCGCCTCCGGCCAGGAGGTCCAAGATCTCCCGCCTCCGTGGCTCAGCCACCGCATTGAAAGCGTCCGTCGTAGTCGCCGCCCGCGCCATGGATTTATTATATAACTATATGGTTATATGTCAAGTCCCTGGTCGGATGATGGTGTGATCGGGAACAACTGTCAGGGTGGAAGGCACGCTGCAGCTTTTGGCCCGTGCTCTTGGGTAGTCGCTCTTACGGCGTTCGGCCGTCAGCCAAGAAAGCTGATTGCCGACGGGCTGAAATGCTGACCGCTATTAAGAGATGGCGCGGTCCATCGCTTTCATGTTCGGCTCGCGTCCAGTCCAGAGCTTCTGGGCGAGCACGCCCTGGTAGAGGAGCATCCGGTCACCAGCGACGATGGGGAGGTTTCGTTCGCGGGCCAGGCGCACGAGCGGAGTCTCTTTTCCCGGGCGGTAGACTGCGTCGCAGATCGTATTTCCCTGCCGCACGTACTCGGGCGGTATGGGCAGGGGATCTTCTTCCTTCATCCCCAGGGGGGTTGCGTTGACGATAACGTCCGCCTCGGACGCTGCTCGTGCCAGTTCCTGGGAGTAGTGGATCGAGGACTTCTCCATACCGGACGTGCCTAGCTTGTCCACCAGACGCCTAGCGTGTTCGGTGTTTCTGCTGATTATGTGGAGTTCGCCGACCCCTTCCCTGCAGAAGGCGAACGCTATTGCGGCTCCGGCGCCTCCGGAGCCGAGGAGCAGAACACGTTTGCCGGAGAGGTCGATGCCGGCCTCTTCGCAGGCCATTACCATCCCGCCACCGTCCGTGTTGTAGCCGCGCATACCGGAGGCCCCGATCACGACGGTGTTGACCGCCCCGGAGATACGGGCGACCTCGTCGAGGCCGTCCACGAGCGAGATCATAGCCCGCTTGTGCGGCATAGTAACGTTGAAGCCACGAAACTTCAGGGCCCTCAAGCCCCGCACCGCTGCCACCAAATCATCCCGCTCCACGTCCAGGCATACGTAGACGAAGTCGAGGTCGTCCTCGGCGAAGGCGGCGTTGTGCATAGCCGGGCTCAGGCTGTGACGAACAGGATGCCCGATCAGGGCCAGAAGCCGCGTCTCGCCACTGATCCTCCCTCTCGACACAAAGCCATGTTAGCACGCTCCGGCTTCGCCTCCGCTTGTCAGCACGGCGCTTCGCGCCTCGTCAGCACGCTCGGGCTCACGCCCTCGCTCGTCAGCACGCCACCTCGCTGCGCTCGGCGGCTTGTCAGGAAGTCGTCTCGGAGCGCCACTTGGCACGTCGGACGTGGCTGCCGCGGTTGGCGTTTCGTCGTGCGCGGCCGGGCGTGGCCGGAACGGGTCAAGCTGACAAGCGACCGAAGGGAGCGTGCTGAAAGCCTGCGAAGCAGGCGTGCTGACTCACGCTTCGGTTGTTCCCGGGCTTTCGGGCTCTCGGAGGATGTCTTCTATCTGGCGTGAGGCGGTGGAGATGACTTCGCGCACGCGCACCATTTTCTCGTGGTCCACCCTTCCTTCGTGCATCTTCTGGCCGAAGAGCTTGCCGAGGCTCATGAGGTCGTGACGGATCTCGTGCATCTCGGCGGCGGCCTGCGGGTCCCAGCCTCCACCGACCCTGCCCCAGATAGCATCGACGGATCGGCGGTTCTCCTCCAGGTACTTCCGGCCCTCGTCCGTTATGGCGTAGACTTTCTTGCCGTCCCGCTGGGTGGAGGTGACGTAGCCCATGTCCTCGAATAGCTGCAACGCGGGGTAGACCGAGCCTGGGCTCGGAGAGTAGAAGCCGCGGGAGCGCTCTTCGAGCTTCCTTATGATCTCGTACCCGTGGGCTGGCTCGTCCTCGAGCATGTCGAGGATGACGTACTTGAGGTCGCCCCTCTCGAACATCCGTCCCCGCCTGGGGCCGTGACCCCATCCTTGCCTGTGCCCGCCCCCGAAAAATCCCTTCATCGCTTTTGGTCCAAACATGTTCCCTGTCTCCCTTCTCGGACTTTGCCGTTCTTCTACCGATCTCCGTCGGTCAACTGGCGCCTGTCTTCTTCCCAGAGCGCATACCCTATCCTTCCGTCTTGCGCCCTTACTTCCAGATGGCCGCTCTCGGCGAGGTCAGAGAGCATCCGGTCCGCCTCGGCGACACTGAGCGAGGTCTCTAGCGCCGCCAGCGCCGGCGAGAGCTCACCCCGCCGCGCGAGCGCCCCCAAAAGCTCCCGCTCCTTGCTCTCCTCGGCTTCCATCCTGCCTGTCTTCTCCCGCGTGCGGGCCTCGGCAACCCCCGCCAACCCCCGCGCTGCCGCCGCGAACGCCGGCACCAACAGGAAGGGGACGGCCAGGATCAGGAAAAACGGAAAGAAATGAAGGACAGGACCGGCCACAAAGAGCAGCAACAACCCTCCAACCACCAGCCCAACCGGAAACCCCGGCCGAAAAGGCCTCCCGTAAGGCTCCATCATCCGCCTCCCGCCCGCGTAGCCCATCATGCCCCGACCGTACATCTCGCCTCCTCTGTTCTGACGGCCCGTTGTGATCCGGCAGTATATCACGATATATCGTGATAGTACTTTTTGGTCGCTATCCCCGTTGCTGCTCCGACGGGTTGCAGTAAAAGCCGTTCGTCCGCCGAGAGGGGTATGGTTGGCTCTGCGCACCGCGGTTTTGCGACCTTCGCGGGCACGGTGTTCCGAGAAGTTCGGACAGGAGGAAGGTGTTCTTATCCTTACTGTGGCGGGCCGGGAGGGCCGATCACCTCGGTGCCGTAGCTCGCCAGGTCTGCGGCCATGGCTTCCATTAGTTCGGGGTCGGGCGCTCCGGAAGGCGTCGGCAACGTCGTGTCCTCGGCCGGCTCGCTAAAGCGAGGGTCGCGGAAGTGCTTCTCCAACCCGCCCGGCGCGATGATGGAGAGCATGCGGACCGAGTCGGTCTGGAAGGTGTAGGAGTGGGGCACGCCATGCGGCAAATAGACGAACGTGCCGGGACCGGCCGCGTAGGTCTTTTCGCCCACGTAGAAGGTGAGTTCGCCCTCGAGCACGTAGAAGCCCTCGTCGTCGGTGTAGTGCAGATGGCGCGAGGGCTCGCGGCCCTTGGGGGCTACCATCTCCATCAACCCGAAGCGCCCATCGGTCTGCTCGGATCCGGCCAAGACGCTAAAGAGGCAGTCCAAGTACGAGACCGAAGACTCTCGGCTCATCCGACGCGCGTAGGGCGCTTGCTCCGACGGGGACTCCTCGCGAGGTCCGGTCGTCATGGCGACACCTTCCCTTCCATCGATGGGCCACCGCTCAGTATAAGCACCGGCGCCCCCGACCGCGTCCTCCAGCGGAGTGCTTAGAAGGCTTTCTCCCGGAATTCGACATACGAGACCTTGCATGATCTGCGCCCGAGTAATCGGTGGAACGCGGAACCGTCCACCACGAAGCGCTTTCCTGATTCACGAGTCAAGGCCGATCCAGGAACACGAGCACGAAGGCTGAGGCGAGCAGTGCGGAGCAGAGGGCGAACGACCAGTAGAACCCGACAGCGGAGATCACGAACCCGAACGAGAATGCTCCCACCCCGGTCCCCGCGTCGAATGCCGCGTTCCACAGCGTGCTACCGAGCCCGAACTCGGATTTGGAGACGCGCCCCATCATCAGGATAAGGGTGGCGTTCTGGAGCAACCCGAAGCCGGTCCCGAACATCAAGGCCCCCGCGAGCAGGGGCACGCCGCCAAACGGAAGCGCGGCCATCCCGACCGCGCACACTATGAGGCCGGGGGCGAGCAGGAGTCGTGGGTCCCTGCGATCGCCGAAGCGCCCTCCCCACCAGCGGCTAACGGTCGACGCGATACCGACGACGAGGAGCGCGCTGGCCGCGGAGAAAACCCCGGAGCCGGGCACCGCCAGGGGCAGGAAGGTGAACACAACCCCGGCCGCCATCGTCGTGGCAGCGAAGAGGACGAAGATGCGCCGCAGGTGGGGTCGCGCCAGCCCCTTGAAGAAACCGACCCCGCCTCCTTCGTCTTCCCCGGTCGCCGCGGCGAAGCGGATGCCGGGGATCATGACGAGCCCCAGCAGCGGTGCCGCGCCGCCGAGCAGGAAGACGATCTCGAAGCCGAACCGTCCCACCAGCCAGAGCCCGAGCGCGTTGCAGAACACGGTCGGGAGCGTGATGGCGACGCCGAGGAGCCCGAGCGCCTCCCACCGGCGGCCTGGCGGGGCTAGCTCCACGATCAAGGCCGCGAACACCACGGTCACGATCCCAAACCCCACGCCCCGCAACAATGTCACGGCAAGTATCGGAACCAGCGTCCCAGCGTAAGCGTAGAACAGCGCCGGAACCCCGAGGAATAAAAGACCGGCGGCGAGGGCTCGCCTGTAGCCGAAGCGGCCCAGGATGCGTGGCATCTGGATCTGGGTCATCACCGTCGACAACATGAAGGCCGCCGTCGCAAGCCCCGCGCCAGAGCTTCCGCCGCCCGCCTCGTCGGCATAGAGCGGCACGACCGAGAGCAGCAACTGGAACCCGAAGAGCGTGGCGAAGGCGACAAGCGTCAGCAGGATCATCGGCCTGGTCAACAGGGTCTCCCGTCCCGACGTTTCGGTCTTTGGTGAAGGTCCTTCCACGCCCCTTACCCTACAACACCCGGTGCCGCGGGTTGCGGGGGCGGGTTTGAAACCCGCCCCTACAGGGGGACCGTTCTAGCGTTTGCCCCTCGGAGGATGGACGACGTAGACTACGCGGCCCTGGATGGTGACGTTTTCGGCGGGAACTACGAGGTCCTTGTGGTCGCCGTTTTCAGGCTTGAGGCGTAAGAGATCTCCCTGTCGGTAGAGGCGCTTGACGGTTACCTCTTCGCCGTCACCGATGAGGGCGGCGACTACCGTACCATCGGGCGGGTCTTCGTCCTCCTCCACTATAAGGAGGTCGCCGTCGGCTATGTGGGCCCCGATCATAGACTGCCCAACCACCCGCAAGAGATAGCGCCGCCTCCCCAGGCGAGACCCGACGAGTTCGGCGGCGAGCGAGTAGGCCTCGTCCTCCACCGTCACGGCCTCCAGACCACGCCCGGCGGCGATCCTACCGAGTAGCGGCACCTCGCCCGCGGCCTCCCAGCCCTTCTCCGTGAGCTGCACGCCACGCGCACGCCCACCCCTCCGCTCGACAAAGCCGGCCTCCTCCAACCTCTTGAGGTGCTTGTACGCCGTCTGCGAGCTCCTGAAACCGACGGCCTCCCCCAACTCGCGTACGCTCGGCGGTCCCTTGCCCCCCGCCTCGAGGCGGGCAAGATGCCTGAGCATCTCCATCCTCGCCTTCCAGTTCTCAGGAACCATCCCGGCCTCCTTTAGTGCGGTTCGAAAAGGGTCAGACCCTTTTCGAACCGCGCCGTCAGCGGTCAGCATTTCAGCTCTATAGTTCCTGAAATGCTGAAGTGCTGACTTGCTGAGAGCTTGCAGAGACACTTTATACGATTTTGCCGTAGACTGCAAACAGGTGTTTGTGGTAGCGTGAAAGAAAGAGAAAGCGAGAGCGCCCCCACCCCGGGCCTCGCGGGCCGGCCGGCGGCCAACCAGCACCGGTCTGCGAGGGTTTAGAGGAGGCGAGGACGCCCGCCCCCCGGATTATATCCGGTCCTGCGGGTTTCCCATCCCCCGGCTCGGGCGCTCCCCTGAAGGGAGAGGTTTTATGGAGGCGAGCGTCCCGGAGATACACCGCTACCCCTTGCGTCCCTGTGGCTTCGAGGAGCCGTTGTTCCCGACGAGGGAGTCGCGGCTGAGGGTCATGGACCATCTGCTGTTGTCTTCCTGGCTCTCGCGGGCCTCGGAGCTGGAGGGCCGGGGGGGACAGGCGGCCCACGCCGGAAGGGAGCCCGTCGAGGTGGAGAGCCGGGGCGGGCGGGTGAGGATCTCCTGGTCTTCGGGCCGCGGGCGGTGCCGTAGGGAACGCCGGATCGTCGAGGTCCTCGGCCGCTGGCGAGAGGTCAGGGCGTGGTGGGACGAGGAGCGGGCGACGGACAGGAGCCTCTTCAGGGTGCTCCTCTCCGACGGCTCGGTGGTCGACCTGGCGCGGGAGAACTGCGGAGGGTGGTTTCTCGTCGGGACGCTGGATTGAACGGGGACCCCTTCGTCCACCTGCACGTAAGGAGCGGTTTCTCCTTCGGCTTCGGGGTCGCGAGGCCGGAGGAGCTGGTGGAGGCCACAGCGGAGATGGGGATGCCATCCCTGGCGCTCACGGACAAAGATGGGCTCTACGGCATCCCCCGCTTCCTGGAGTCGGCCGGCGAGGCGGGCATCCTTCCCATCGTCGGGGCCGAGATCTCGACTGCCGGGGGGCACCTCGTGTTGCTCGCCGAGTCTATCGAAGGGTACCGTTCGCTGTGCCGGCTCATCACCAGGTACAGAACCTCTTCCGAAAACAGGCGCCGTCCCGTGTGCCCTCTCTCCGCGGTGGTCGAACATGCCGAAGGTCTGATCTGCCTGACCGGGGCCATCCCCTTCGGTCTCGTCCCGCGTCTGATCCTGGACGATCGCGGAGAGGAAGCCATAGAGATTCTGC
>JBKPSF010000268.1:0-3923 GCA_046734875.1 Actinomycetota bacterium
TGGCGAGGCCCCTATCGGGCCTACGGCCCGTACCGTAGTAGTCTCCTTCTTGCCAGTCGGGGTCGGCCATAATGGCGCGGCGGCCGATCTCGCTCATACCTATGCCTTGCGGCCCCAGGGCACCCGTGGCGGCGACGGGCATGGCCTTCTCCACGAAGTCGGGGAACTCTACGGCCCACTCCAGCGCCTGCTGGCCGCCGATCGAACCACCAGCCACAAGGGCGAGCCCGCGCACGCCAAGTGAATCAAGCAGCCGTCTCTGGGCCCTCACCATGTCCCTGATCGTGACGACGGGGAAACGCATCCCGTAGGGACGCCCGCCCCCGGGTTCTAAGGAGGCCGGTCCCGTGCTGCCCGAGCAGCCCCCGAGCACGTTGGAGCAGACCACAAAGTACCTATCGGTGTCTACCGCTAGCCCTGGTCCGACCATGGGGTCCCACCAGCCGCCGCGTTTGTGCGTTTCGGTAGGGCCTCCGGCTGCGTGCGAGTCACCTGTGAGGGCGTGGACGAGGAGTACCGCGTTGTCGGCGGCTTCGTTCAGCTCGCCCCAGGTCTCGTAGGCCAGGGTGACCTCGGGAAGGTTCCCGCCGAGCTCAGGCCCGAACGGGCCTATGGGGTGGTGGGCATTGCCCTGAAGGGCCGGGGCGTGGCTAGCGCCGGCCCCTTGGTCTAGTGTCATACTCGGCAGTAATGTAGCCTCCTCTCGGTCGGGTTCTACGCCTTCGGCGCAACGCCTCTCGCGCAACCCGCTCCGTAGAAGAGGCTGCCCGCCTCTCCCCACATCTTCCAGGACGGTAATGATCGCCCTGCTGGACTTGGCACCTTGCTTCCCGCCGGTTGCCGCGGTTTCCCGGGGCCAGTTCCCTCCACCGCTCTCGATGCGAGTTCGCGCTAGGCGTGGATGCTAACCCACCCGAGGTCTTACCGTCAAGGATTGGTCCCGAACCGCCCCTGCGTCACCCCCAGTCGAAGTCGACCCTGACCTTGATGAGCCCACGGCGTTGGATCTTCTTCCATACTTCCATGCGGCGGGCTACAGCGGGGGTGATGTCGATCGCGGCCGGATTTACTACCTCCCGTCCGAACTGATCCTCACCCTTGTTGTAGTTGTCGAAGAAGGCGGCCTCGGCCTCGGGTTCGCAGCGCGGCAATTCCTGCCACATGCTCCTGTCCTTGCTGGCCCGCCAGTAGTTATCTCGAATATTCCAGGGACCTGTATCCTTCACGGGAGCCCGCGCGCTCGTCCCCTTGCTCACGTCGGTGATCCTGACCCTGCGCCCGCCGCTGTACCTTACCTTCTTATGCGGGAGGGCCACCCAGTACCAGTTGTTCTCACCGTAGTAGGAAGCCCAGACCGTGCACGAATACCCCCTGGACGAAGCCCGGAAAGTGACCTCGCTGGTGGCCGTATTCTCCGGCCTCTCCACCTGCCACTGCTCGTTCACCCAGGGGCCCAGATCTCCCGCCCTTCCTTTCGGCATGAGCTTCTCGACCTCCGATTTCGTCCGCGCCACGGCCTGCTTCACCTTTTCGTCGAGGTCGGAGGCAGAGATCTTACTCTTTATCTTCGTATCGGAAGCGCCTTTGCTGGCCTCGACTACCTGATCGCTCTCCTCGTACTCCCTGGAGATCGCATAGCCCTCGTCACGGACGATGGCGAGGATCTCCTGCACCCTCTCATCGCTCAGACCAAACTCCTTCTGGAACTCCTCGACGTTGCGATCCTCGGAGAGCAAGAAGGAAAGCACCGGCTTCTGCGGATCATCGTACGCGGAGTAACCCTTCGCCCCTGCCCCCGGCAGTCCGAACACTAGCGCGAGCCCTCCGCCCACCGCCACCGCAACCACCAACAACACCATCCGCAAGCCCACTATTCGGCGCGGCAAACGCCCACGCAAAGGATCCACGGAGTCCCCCTCCTCGTTTGTTCAACGCCACAAAGTTTACACGCCAGCGGACCCAATGCGAAGTGGCTAAGGTCTTGTTTGCCGAAGCGTTCCTGGTTGCTACAGCGAGTCAGCCCCTTCTTTCCCGAAATGCTGACTTGCTGACAAGCTGCCTCAGTACGCGCGGGCGAAGATCGCGGTCAGGCCCGGTTTGCCGGAGACGAGGTCCTTGCCCTCCTCGCGCTCGAACGGGAGGAGCCGGATCGTGGCCTTTGTGTCCTCTTTTATCTTCTGCTCCGTCTCCTCGGTGCCGTCCCACGGTGCGACGACGAAGCCGCGCTTGTCGGCGATGATTTCCCTGAACTCTTCGTAGCTCTCCGCCCGCCTGGTATTCTCCTCGCGAAACGTCTCGGCCTGGCGGAGCATGTTCTCCTGAATCTCCCCCATCAAACCCTTCAGCCTCCAGGCCAGCTCCTTCCGGTCCACGAACTCTTTCGCCCCGGTGTCGCGGCGCACCAGCACGGCCTGATCCTTCTCTATGTCCTTCGGCCCTAGCTCCACGCGCACGGGAACACCCCTCAGTTCGTGCTCGTTGAACTTCCAGCCGGGCGAGTGCTCCTCGTCGAGGTCGACCTCCATCCGCTGGCCCGCGTCTCGCAATTCGGAGTGCAGGGCTTCGGCTTCGCGGCGGACCTCGCCCTTGTTCTTGCCGCGCCAGATCGGGACCACGACCGCCTGGGTCGGCGCGATCCTGGGTGGCAATTTCAGGCCCCTGTCGTCGCCGTGAACCAGGATCAAACCTCCGATGGTGCGCGTGGAGAAGCCCCACGAGGTCTGGTAAGGATGGACCCTGTCCTGGTTTTCGTCGAGGAAGGTGATGTCGAAGGCGCGGGCGAAGTTCTGCCCGAGGTCGTGGCTGGTCGCCGCCTGCAACGCGCGCCCGTCACCCATCAAACCCTCGCAGGTAAAGGTCTCGACCGCGCCGGCGAAACGCTCCGAGGGGCTCTTGGCACCGGTGAGCACCGGAATGGCCATGGCCTCGTAGAAGCAGTCGCGGTAGACGCCAAGCATACGCAGGGTTTCCTCGCGCGCGCCCTCGGCGGTCGCGTGGACGGTGTGTCCCTCCTGCCAGAGGAACTCGGCGGTCCTCAGGAACGGACGGGTGACCTTCTCCCAGCGCAGCACGTTGCACCACTGGTTTATAAGGATAGGCAGGTCTCTGTAACTCTGGATCCAGTTCTTGTAGAAATCGCAGATGATGCTCTCCGAGGTTGGACGAATGGCGAGCCGCTCCTCCAGTTCCTCCCTGCCCCCTATCGTCACCCACGCCAGTTCCGGGTCGAAGCCCTCGACGTGGTCGGCCTCCTTCTTGAGGTAGCTCTCCGGGATCAGGAGCGGGAAGTAGGCGTTCTTGTGGCCCGTAGCCTTGAAGCGGTCGTCGAGGTCGCGCTGTACGCGCTCCCAGATCTCGAACCCGTAGGGCCTTATGGCGAACGTGCCCCTCACAGGCCCGTAATCCGCGAGCTTGGCCATCCGCACCAGCTGCAGATACCACCTGCTCGGGTCCTCGCTCTTCTTGACCAGCTTCTCGACCGCCTCGGTCATGCGCGACTCCTCTCCTGATGAAAGTAAGATCAGCAAGAGAGTATAGCGTCAGAAAGACTACGGACGGTAAGTGAAGTTCTCCAAAAACGCGTACCCTACGAGCGTCACCAGCAACATGACGCTTACGATTGCAACCGCGATGTTCCACAATCCGGGCGTGACCCTTACCATGCTCACTATAGTGCCATCTTCCCTGTTGATGTCGAACCGCACAACGGCATAAACGTTCAGTGCCATCGCGAGACTTAGCCCACCAAGGAACACGACGGGTGAGACCAGGTTGAAGACCTCCCGCCGTCCGGCGACGGACAGCACGGCCTCCAGGGGATCGAACAAGAACCCCACCCCCAACCCGTACTTCAGAAGCGACGCCGAAACGAAGTAGAGCGGCGCGAGAAGTAGCACGAAGCCTAAAACGGCCAACCTGCGATT
>JBKPSF010000269.1:0-8140 GCA_046734875.1 Actinomycetota bacterium
CCCCTCGGGGTAGCCCTTCGGCAGCTCTCCGACGGCCACGTCGAGCTGCCGGCCTTCGATCCCTCCCACACTGACCTGCTGCGGTTTGTCGGTCTCGAGGTAGGGGTGCCGCTCGAAGAAGCCGACCAGGTCTGCGGGCGGTGGCGTCGTCTTTCCGCTCATATCTATCAATCCGCTCGGCTCGTAGACCTCGTCTACGTTGACGAACCTCAACCGTGTCTGCTCCCCCGGAGGGAGGAGGCATACGAAATCTGGGCCCTCTGGGCACTCGAGCGCCCAGCCCGTGCCGACGGTGAACGACAGAGCTGGCTCGAAGGCCTCGGTGCGGTATTCGCCAGGGCGCAGGTCTTGAGCTGATTCGGGCAGCGGGCGGGCCTCGGTTCGTTGCTGCTCGGCTCCAACGCCTGCGGTGCAGGCGATCACGCCCAGAGCAATAAGGGCGACCGTAGCCAGCCAGGTGATGCGTCTCAACATATCTCATCTCCTTTCCTGGACCTTACAAAGTCACTCTAGTGGCACGACTATCCCGGGAGGTAGGGGCCAGTTTCCCGACTTCTTCGGGCAATCCTTCCCGGGGCATCCCCCGTGTTTGGGATTCGGAAAAAGCACCTTCTACGAGGTTGGGTCAATGTGGACAAAGGAAAGAGCCGGGAATCTCAGTAGCTCCGGCCCTTCCTTTGCCGGGTTGTGCTCCTTTCCTAGAGCTACGCTCCCTTACCGGCCGAGGTACTCTGTGCAACGAGGGCCATCACGCAAAATCATCTAACGAAGGCTGCCTTCGTTGTGGCGGGCGATTACTTCGGCGTGGCGGTGGACGGCGGAGCCTGCGCCATTGCCCGCCTTAGCGGGTTGTGGTAGATCCGCGTCGTGCCCGTAGTTGTTCCACCCGTCTCCGTAGAAGTCGCCGGTGCCCGGCACGGCCGCTGCTGTGTCAGGTGTGCCGCCGCCACTTTCGCTTGAGGAGGTCGCTGCCTGAGGCGTCGCCGTGATGAGCAACGTGGCAAGCGTTATCACCACCACGGCCAACACGGTCGTCGATAGCGCCAACACCGCCGTCAGCATCGGTCGGTGGTCGAATCTTGCGATCATCGCTTCGTCCTTTCTCCGTTCTTCCTCACTTCCGTACCAAACTGCTAGCTTCGACTGGCTCCGCTCAGATGGCACCTCCTTCCCGCCTCTCGTCCTCATGAGCATCCTCTGCAAACCTTTCGCTCGTTCCTACATTCGGTGCGTCTCCTATGTGAGGTTCTTGAGCCCGATATGGTCACTCTAATGGCGCTTCTATCCCGGGGGGTAGGGGACAGTTTCCCAACCTCGTAGGGCAATACTTCCCGGGGAATCTCAGCCAGTTTGAGCGATCGAGGCAC
The DNA here is from genome assembly GCA_046734875.1 of Actinomycetota bacterium. GTDB lineage: Bacteria > Actinomycetota > Rubrobacteria > Rubrobacterales > Rubrobacteraceae > Rubrobacter_D. Next base: position 1,368 of record JBKPSF010000269.1, read on the forward strand.
ACCCCGTGGCTACAGCGTCGGTGCGAATGAGCGCTCGTAAGGCGCTGGGAAAACTAGGATAAGGGATGGAACCTTGCACTCCTCATCGCTTCCTGGCGAGGCCCCGGGCGCGCCATGACTCATCGGGACATGGAGAGGCTGATGCCGTTTGACACCACTGTTGACACCACCCAGAGCGCAGCGCGCAGCAACGGTGCGCAACCGCCAGCAAGAAGATAGGCTTAGCCCGGATTATTCACGAACGATCTGGCGGTCTTCGGTCCACTTGCGGGAACACCGATGAATATGCCCGAGATGCCGTTAACAGCCCGTACATTGACTCCAACCACTCAAAACTCCATTCCTCCTATTCATCAACGAAGCTCGGCTTCGTGAATAATCCGGGTTAGATAAGCCGATTCTGCAACTCAGTTCCTGCCCCCAGTCTTTCCCGACGAAGGTGTCGGGGTCCTCCGTCAGGAACTCCCCCAGCGGCCTCTCCTCATCGGCGTGCTCACCGATGAGCGCACGAGGCTTGGGCCTTTTTCACAAACGTCGGGGAACGAGCGAACCCGGAAGCCGTCGTACGGCTTCCGGGTTCTTTGGAGAAGATCAGTGTGGGGAGCCCCCCCTCAGCCGCTATGATTCACGCCAACCAGTTCTAGCGTCTCCGACGGGCCCTTGACCGAAACCTCCTTGATGTCGCCCACCCCGGCAGCGTAGTACTTGTGCTCGGCCACGCCCGGCTCCAGAGGCGCCCATTCTTTGGTCACCAGCACGTGATCGAAGGATTCGTAGGGTACCTGGGCCGAGCCGTTCAGCTTGAGCACGCTAGCCGTGTCTTCTGCCGAGCCCTTTGAGTACTCCTGGCGGTAGGTCTGTCCCACCTTGGGGTGAACCTGCATGATGATGCCCGGCTTGGCTCCGGCCTTACCGGCTTCCCAGGAGCCCCCGGTGCTCACCTCGCCGTTCTTGTACTCCTTGGAGTCCTCCCCGAAGTACCAGACGTTGCCCTTCTTGTCTTGGGCGTACCAGTCGAAGGTCTTCTCTCCCAACTTGCCTTTCGCGAACACCCTATCTTTGACCACCACGCACTTCACGCCCATTATCCGCTTGGTGGAGTGGGTTACGCTCATCACGTCGCGCTCTGGGTTTCCTCCACTGTTGCCCTGGTAGACGAAGGTGGTGCCGGGTTTGAGGGGGAAGTACTTGTTGTCTATTTTGGTGGCGAAGTCGGAGGGGTTTATGTGGGGCGCGTAAGCTTGCTGGGTCGTCCCCTGGGTCGTACCCCCGGCGGAGGCAGTGCCTGTCGTCATCCGCAATGCGGTGCCCCCTAAGCCTGCCGTGAGTAGGAGTACCACTGCCACGAGCGCGCCGAATACCGCTTTGTGTCTCATCAGCTTCACCTATCCTTGTTCCGAGGGTCGCCACCGTGCCGCGTGCGCTCTCTCGATCTTCTTAGAAAGTGGAGCGGCTTTAACCTTCATCGCCGTCTCCTTTCGACGTTTAGGATCGCCTAGCCCGGATGAACCTTTGGAGCTCCTTCCAGCCCATGACACGCGCACCGTCGGCAAAGCGCATCTCCAGGCCCTTACGCTCAAGACGCAGTTCTCCCCTGCCTCGTCCCATCCACTCCCGTCCTACCGCTCCACGCCCGAGGACCCGCTTGCGGGCCTTACGCCAGTCATACTTACGCAGATTCTGCTCGAGTTCCCAGTCTTGGTATAGTCAGCAAGCATCCGACACCGCGTTGTATTTGGCGTGAGGATCTCTTTCGTTCCAGTACTGCTCTTGAATGAGTTCCGACTCCTGTGACCTGCGATTTCCCATGGTCATGTTCACTTCGCTTCTCTCCTCACTCATTCGTTAGCGCCCTAAATGAGTCTCAAGACGGTTACTTTTCTCCTCGACACATTTACTGTCTATCGTTCAGCCTCCATTCTTTTACTCTTCCGAACACACCCAAATTATCGCCAAGGACTCTTGGTGATCCCTTAGAACGGGATTAGAGAACGATTGGAGATTAGGATGGACGCTGCCTAAGTGTCATGCGGGAGTTAGTGATCGGGACCGTTTTGAGGAATCTGTAGAATGAACGTAGAACCTTTGCCCGGCGTGCTCCTCACCTCGATGGTGCCGCCATGGGCTTCGGCGATCTGGCGTGCTATGGCAAGCCCGAGGCCCGCACCACCTCTTGTGCGTGCCTCATCCGTCCGATAGAAGCGCTCGAAGATGTGGGGCAGTTCCTCATCAGGGATTCCCACGCCGGTATCGCGGACGACCACCTCTATCTGGCCGTCACTTTCGTGCGTCCATACCCGAATCTCTCCTCTTTCCGGGGTGTACTTTACGGCATTGTCCAGAAGTATAGAGAGCGCCTGCCGGACGCGGCTGCGGTCAAAGACCGCGATGATCTTGTGCTCCGGAAGACCATGCTCGACGGTGACCTTGCCGCCTGCAGCGTCTCGTGCGATTCTCGTTACCTCTTGGGCTACGGCGCCGAGATCCTGCGATTTAAGCTCGAGTGGAGCCCCTTCGTCGCCACGGGCCAAGGCAAGCAGTTCCTCAGCCAGGTGCCGCATGCGCCTCGACTCTTCCCGAATCGCGTGCACACTTTCTCGGGCGGTTCCTGGATCCTTGATCGCCCATCCCTCGAGCATCTCTGCGTAGCCCTCGATGTTGGTGAGGGGTGTTCTGAGTTCGTGGCTGGCATCTGCGACAAAACGTCGCTCTTTCCCAAGTGCCTCTTCGCGACGGGCGAAGGCCTCCTCCAGGCGACTAAGGAGAGCATTCATGGTTGCGGTCAAGTCCCCTATCTCGTCCTTGGGGTTAACTACAGGGAGGCGCTCAGAGAGGTCGCTCTCCGTGATCTTTCGAGCGGAAGCTACCACCGCGTTTACGGGAGAGAGTGCCGCCCGCGCCAGCAGGTAAGCTCCACCTATCGATAGTAAGAAGGCCGAGAGGCCCACACCGACGAGCACGGTGGCGAAGGTTTCCAACGCCCGCTCAGTAACGGCGTAGGATTGTCCGGCCTCCACGACCCGGGCCTTGCCGTGTGGTGGTTCGACGGGCACGGCGTACACGTAAGCCGGCGCGTCCTCTGTGATTTGCACCGTGCTGCCGATGGGTCGCTCGCTCTGTAACGCTCGCCGCCATACACGGTCGCGCCCTTGGGCCTGGTCCGGTAGATCCCCAGTGCGGGTGAGTATTGTGCCCTCACCGTCTCGGAGGACGACGAACACACCCTGTAAGCTTAACCTTTTCACCTTGTCTGGGTGCAAAGCTTCTCCGGAATCCACGGCCTTGGCGGCCGCAAGCGCGCTGTCGCGCGCAGTTTTCTCGACGCTGGACAGCAAGGCTGCTCGTAGTGACAAGTAGATAGCGAGCCCCGAAACGAGCATGATTGTTCCTAGTGCCAGTGCGTTAAAGAGGGTCAGGCGCCAGCGTATCGGCAAGTACTTACTCCCCCCTCAATGCGTAGCCAACTCCCCTGACTGTCTGGATCAACTTTGGCTCCCCGGGCGCCTCCAATTTCCTGCGCAAGTAGGTAACGTAGACGTCCACCACGTTAGTCTCCACGCCGGATTCTTGCCCCCAGACCCGCGAGAGTAAGAAGTCGCGCGAAAGGACCCTCCGAGGGTTTCGTGCCATAAACTCCAAGAGCTCATACTCCCTCGGGGTAAGGCTCAACTTCCTCTTGCCGCGTTTCACTTCGCGGGTTGCCGTGTTTACCTCGAGATCATTTACCCTAAGCACCTCTTCGCCGTCAACTCGCCGTAGCAGAGCCCTGATCCTGGCTAAGAGCTCCTCCATGCTGAAAGGCTTGGTGAGATAGTCGTCGGCACCTGTGTCGAGGCTGTGGACTTTGTCCAGCGGCGTATCGCGGGCGGTGAGCATGATTACCGGCACCCGGTTGCCTTTGCGTCTGAGCTCCTTCAACACTCCCACGCCGTCGAGTACAGGCAGCATGATGTCGAGGACAATGACCTCGGGATCGAACTGCACGGCCGCTTTAATCCCCGAAGGTCCATCGTACTCGGATCTCACGTTGAGATCACGATGTTCCAACTGCAGCTTCAGGAGGCGGGCCGTATAGTCATCATCTTCTATGACCAGTACACGCGTTCCCGGTCTCATACTTCCTCTCTTGCTTGTTACCGATTCTACACGGACGTGTACGTAGCGGTGTCGTAGAACGGTGATACCCGCGCTCTCGACGGCCTCCTCGGCAAGCGCTTTAGGGCCGGTCACCATATATTCCCTTGATCCGCCTCTTCTTCGGGTACATCTTCACCCTAGTACCCGGAACTCGACTTTAGCCATTCACGCCGCGTAGCAAACCGCATCGGTTAGTCGTTCCAGATATGCCCGTGGGACTTTTACCGTGTCGGTCGCTGAAGGCGACCCGCAAAAAGTCCGCTCCTCCTGATCCCACAACTCCTTTCGCAGCAACGCCAAAGCATCGGCGAAGGTCGGGCGGGATTTGCGGTACCACGCCGCCTTGCGGACGGCTTGCATGCTTCGCCTCATCCGCTGGTGGGCGGATAGGGTAACGATCGAGTACAACCCTAAGAGCGCCGGTGTAGTGCGCTGTATCGTTAACTCCGACCACTGCCTCTGCGTCTCGAATCCAAGATGTCTGCGCATCTCCTGGAAGCTCACCTCCAGCTGCCAGCGCATCATAAACCAACGGAGGATCTCCTCCGGACCAGCGTCGAGGTCCGTGCACAGCACGGCCTTGGTTTTGAGATCTCCCTCGAGATCACGGATCAGACCCAGCGCACGGGCACGGCGAACAGCCCAGTGGAGTACCACACAGCCGTCTGACAGCACGTTGCAGGGGAAGTGAACCGATGAGATCCTGGCAGCATGATGAGCGCCTACTCCGAAGACCTAAGACGCAGGATAGTTTCCTCGGTAGAAGCCGGGATGCCCAAGGCTCAGGCGGCCCGCACTTTCTCCGTGAGCCTCTCCTCGGTCAAACGCTACGTGCAGAGGGCCGGGGGAGGGGGATCGCTGGCTCCGAAGAAGAAGCCGGGGGCCGTCCCGAAGCTCGACGGGAAGGCCATGAAGCTCTTGGAGGGAGACCTGAAGGAGCGCCCCTTCGCCACCCTAAGAGAACGCTGCGAGTACATAGGGGTTGCGACGGGACTCTGGGTGAGTCGCTCCACGATGTGCCGCGCCATAGCCCGCGTAGGACCCACCAGGAAAAAGGGGGGCGAGTAGCCACCCAGCGCGACGAGTTCTTGAGGGTCGCCTGGAGGGTGATGGTGACGGCGAAGGTCGCGCCGGAGAGGCTCGTCTTCTTAAGGACGAATGCGGGACGCACACTTCGATGGCGCCGATCTACGGATACGCGCCCAGGGGCGAGCGATTGCGCCTTCGGGTGCCCAGGAGGCGGGGCAAGAACACCACGCTGCTCTCGAGCATGACCCTCTCTGGGATGGGACCATCTTTGGCGGTAGAGGGGGCCACGACCGCGAGGATGTTCGAGGCCTACGTCAAGAAGGTATTGGCTCCCAGCCTACGTGCGGGGCAGGTGGTGGTGATGGACAACCTGGGCGCCCACAGGCCCAAGAGGGTGAGGGAGCTCGTGGAGCAGAGGGGTTGTGAGCTTTTGTACCTGCCCTCCTACTCTCCGGACCATAGAACCCCATCGAAGAGGCCTTCGCCAAGATCAAGCACCTCTTACGCGAGGCGTGTGCCAGGAGCAGGGGGACGTTGGTGGAGGCGATTGGTGCGGCGCTCTCGGCGATCAGTGCTCGAGACGCCCGGGGCTTCTTCGAGCATGCCGGATACGGCCCTGCGGGTCAACTACTGTGAAACGCGCTGTCAGAAGGGTTTTTCTCCGAAGTTCGGCCTCCGATCTTAGCCTCCTTCCTGCTACGCTGGATCGTCTCTACGCCCGTGATCAAGGCGCTTAGCCATACTCCCCCGGCCGCGTATCCGGCGATGACGTCGCTGAAGTAGTGCACGCCCAAGTACATCCGGCTGAATCCGATCAGCACAACCAGGAGTGCTGCCCCACACACCACTCCCACGCGCGACTCCCAGCTTCTCAGGCCGAGCACGGCGAAGTAGGCCAGCATCCCGTAGACCACGAAGGACTCCATCGCGTGTCCGCTCGGGAAGGAGTAGCTCGTCTCAATTAGCAAGGGGTGCTCGAAATGGGGGCGTGGCCGCTCGAACAGCCCTTTAGCAGCTGGTTGAGGACGGCGCTGCCAGCCACCGCGGCGAGCCAGCTTCCAAGGAAGAGCCACCGCCGCCCCCAGGCGAGGACGCCGGCCACGACGATCCCCAAGAGCACTATGACCTCTATGGAGCCCAAGGCGGTAACGATGAGGAAGAACGTGGTGAGGTGCGGTGTTGCGTGGGCGTGCAGATAGTCGTCTACCACCCGGTCGAAGCGCACGATGGGGTCGCCCGTCAAGAGGTCCTCGGCAAGCCCGCCGAAGAGCCACAGGCCTCCCGCCGCGGCCAGCAGCCCTACCGTGAGGTGCAGCCCGAGATACTGTCCCGGGCTCAGCCGACGCAGCAGCCACTGCAGCTGGGCGGCGTAGCGTGTCCGCAAGCGGGCCACGGGAGGGTAGGCAAGCACCGCTTCACCCCACCCCACCAGCCGCTCCCGGTTGTGCGCGGCCCAACGGTATGCGAGGTAGAAGGCGACCACTACGCCAAGCACCAAGGCGAGCACCAGCGTGGCTCGTCCCAGCCAACGCTCCACCAGCCCTATGCTGCTCCCCAAGAAGTAGCCAATCAGGACCACCGCCGTAGCCCAGACGGCTCCACCGAGG
>JBKPSF010000270.1:0-17527 GCA_046734875.1 Actinomycetota bacterium
GCGGCGTGCGCGATGTAGGCCTGGACGGTGGGGTAGAGCATCCCCTCGCGCAGCTTCACGGCCGAGACCACGTTCTGCAAAAACTCGCTGGCGGCCACGATCGACCGCCAGTTGTTGCGGATCTCCGCGCGGTCCTTGCGCGCGAGCGCCGAGGCCAGCTCGCGCCCCCGGCGCGTGACCATCTTCTTCGTCTCCCCCTGCAGGACCCCGATCTCCACCAGAAAAGCGTTGTTGCGGCTGACGCTAGACTGGTGCACCGAATCGAGCTTCCCCACGTCCCCGGCCCGCGCCGCATCCTCACGAGTGCCATACGCCACGATAATATTGACCAGCTCCTCGTAGGGGGAGCCAGGAAGCCGAAACTCCCTCTCCGCCATCCCGAAACCTCCGTAAAGAAATACCTGCAACGACATTATAGAGCACGCTACGGCTGGCTTCGCCAGCCTCGCTTTCAGGAAGTCGTCTCGGTGCGTCGCCGCGAGCGTGAGACCTACCTCATCGGGCGGCGGTTCGTCGTGCGCGTCCGGGCGAGGCCATAGCTGGAAAAACTGACAAGCCGCCAAGCGGAGCGGGGCGGCGTGCTGACGAGCGAGGGCGTAAGCCCGAGCGTGCTGAAAGGCGCGAAGCACCGTGCTGACAAGCGGAGCCCGGAGGGCGTAGCGTGCTCTCAGGCTACGAAGCGCCAGGTTGTGAAGAGGGCGCATAGCAGCAGGGATGTTAGCGTGCTCAGGAGCAGCCAGATGCGGAAGAGCAGCGTGTTCCTGGAGAGGAGGCCGAGCACTATGAAGATTGGGAAGGCGACGAGTACGTAGCGCGGGGTGCCCATGAGCGGGCTCTGGGGAGTTCCGAAGAGCGTGGCGGGGGCGACGAGCAGGAGGCCGTAGAGCGTGAGGGAGAGGGGCAGGTGCCTAAAGCCGGCGAGCAGCAGCGCCCCGGCGAAGACGAAGAGGGCCAGGTTGGTGAGGTTGCCAGCCCCGGCAAGGTGGTTCGCCAGGCTCCCGATGGTGGGGTCGGCCCAGAGGGTAGGGTCTAGGAGCCTGGACACTCCCTCGACGGCAGACAACCACGCCAGGCTCACGGTGGCGAGCGGTCCCGTGGCCTGCCTTCCCCAGTTCTGCTGCGCCGAGTAGAAGAGGAGAGGGTCCCCGAAGCGTGCCCACAGGTATCCCATGTACGCGAACAGCCCTGACGGGACGAGCGCCAGGTACGCTCCCCGCCACCGGTAGTGTTCCAGGTCCTCTATCCACTCGTACAGCAACGGCACGAAAAGGAACACCCCGACGTTGCGGGTCGCGGATGCGAGACCTGCCAACACGCACGCGAGTAGGAGGTTTTTCCTTACCCTTATGGCCCACAGGGAGCCTGCGGAGAGGGCGAGGAACAGGCTCTCCGTGTAGGCCGCGTTGAGGAAGAAGGCGGTGGGAAAGAACGCGAGGGCGAGCACGGCGCCCCTGGCAACCCTCTCGCCCCAAGCGAGGGCTATCTGGTGGACGAAGAAGAGGGCGAAGGGCAGGAAGAGGATAGAGAGGAGGGGACCCCAGACGGAGAGGGCTTCTCTGGAGATGGGGCCCCCGAAGAGCTCGGCGAAGGACTTCATCAGCAGCGGGTAGAGCGGGAAGAAGGCCGGGGAGACGTTGTCCGGCGGGGTGAGGTACCCGCCCAACGCCAGCATCACGTAGTGCTCCCCGTCCCAGTGCGACCACAGGTTCATGCTCCCCGAAGGCACGTCCAGGGTAACCCGCTGGAACTCCGAGGTGGGTACCACCCTGGCGAAGATAGATCCGCAGACGAGGTAGAGAAGCCGGCTCGCCGCCCAGACGGCGAGCACGAAACCAACCCCGTTGCCCTTCTCTCCCTCGAGTTTCATCACCGGTCCGCAATCTCCCGCGCCGCCGGGGGATTATACTCGGCCAAGCCGAAGGCCGACCGCTCTAACCGCGGGGGGCGAAGATGATGACGCTCTCGTTCTGAAACACCGTTTTGTAGAGGTCGTTCTGGAGGGCGTAGCGGCCCCAGTCCGCGTCGGGGGAGTCCTTGTAAAAGACGATGTAGTGGACGTCGTTGTTTTCGATCAGCCTGGCGGTGCGTTCGCCGGTGGGGTTCTTGAGTATGTGCAAGGCGTCCCACAGCGGGCCGGCCCCGAAGGGTGGGAGGTCCCTCTCGCGCTTTATCCTCTCCGCGTCGTAGGACTGCATCCTGGTGTAACCGCCCATCGCGAGCATGGCGCGGCTTGGGACGTAGCCCAGGTAGGGTGTCGAGACTATGCTTCCGCCCTGGTTGTGTTGCCGGAGCCAGGTACCAGCGGCGACGACCTCGGGAGGAGCGGGCCTGTCCTTGAGGCGGGCACTCGGCCCCGAGGCCTGCTCCAGGCTCCCCACCGACTGCGCGCCCACGAGGGTCGCAGAGAGGGCGACCGCGATGACGACCGTCGCGAGGGCCGCGCCCCCGGTGGGCCGGAGCGAGAGCGGCACCTCGAGCACGGTAACGAGGGCGAGGGCGGCGAGCAGCGCGAGCGGCACGCCGAGATCGCGCTCGAAGCGATCCGGGAAGCCGCTGTAGGAGGTCACGCTGCCCAGGAACAAGAGCAAGGTCCATACGAGCAGGGTGAGGCGCGCCAGGCTGTCGGGGATGCCCCTCTCACGGCCGGCCAGCATGAACGGGAGACCGAGGAGGCCCAGCCAGAGGACGGGGTGCGAGAGGGTCATCAGGAAGTGGGCTGGGCCGGTCGGCGGCTTGGTTCCAATCGCCATCGCGACGGCCTCGCCGCCCCTCCCCGTCTCCGACCCGCCGAACATCCCCGCCACCAGGTTGGGCAGGTCGTAGGTGTCCCAGGCGTAGAACACCGAGAGCAGGCCGAGCGCGGCGAGAGAGAGCAGGAGGTAGACACCCCTCCTGCGGTCCCGCAGCAGCAGAAAAGGTACGAAGAGGACCGCCACTATTCCGAGTAGCACGGCGAGGCTGTAGCCGGCGATCTGGTGGTAGAGGACCGTCGAGGAGCCGAGCAGGGCCAGGAGTACCCCGCCGCGCGGTCCCGGCGAGGCGTACGAGCCGACTAGGGCCGCCACCGCGAGCACTATGAGGAAGTACTCGCCGATAAAGTTCGGCAGGCGCGCCTCCTCGAACTGCAGATACGTGCTGCCGAGGAGCAGCCCCGAGGTGAGGGCCGCCGCCACCCCGCACTCCCAGCCCCACATGCGCCGCGCCAGCGCGTAACACGCCAGCGCGCACAGCAGCGGGAACGCTGGCGTGAGTACCGGGAACACCTCAAGCGGCCCGAAGCCGCTGAGGTGCGAGATCATGGCCGTGAGCACGTGGAACCCTGGTGGATACAGCATGAACGACTCGTTGGACCCGCTCCTCATCATCATGCCCGCCATCACCGCGTGCTCGTAGCGGTCTATGCCCCGCGGGAAGGGCCAGCCGTTGACGATGGGCCCGAGATAACCGCGTGCGAGCACGAAGAGCAACACCACGCCGAGCAGGGCGTAACGGACAGCGGGGACGACATGTCTTCCGTCCTCCGGTTGCCCCGCTCCTGGTGTCTCCCTCCCGTGCGGGGCCCACAGGTAGGCCGCCCCGGCGGCGAGCACGAGGACGGCAATCGGGATCATGAACCAGTCGCTCAGGCCGAGGAGCATCGCGAGTGCCAGCGCGAGGGCTGCAGCAAGCGGTACGAGCGTGGCTATGCCTGGTGGTGGGGGCCGGTTGCAGACCGGCCCCCCGTCCTTTTTGGCCGGCCCGAGCAGCAGATATAGGGCAAGCCCCGAGATGAACACCAGCGCCGCCGAAGCGAGGGTTACCGTCAGGGTGACGCCTGTCGAAAACAGGTAGATCTGCAGGAGGGCCGCGGTCGGGACCAGGGTTATCGAGAGCGCGATGGTAAAGGCCAGCCGCTCGGCGAGGTCGCCCGACCTTAGCAGGGTCCTCGTCCAGAACCATCCGGGAAGGACCCCTATCAGCAGGACCGCGGGGAGGGTCTGTAGAAGGTCGCCGATCAAACGCCGCCCCGCCTCACGGGTGTTCTGGAAGTGGACTCGTACATCGCGGGAATGTATAACACTTAACCTTGATGAAACCCAGAGCTACGAGAGCTTGCTTGTACGTACCGCCTCAAGGGTATAGCTAGAGAGAACTGGAACGGCTCTCCGCAGAGATCCGTCCGGAAAAACGAACGCGAAGGCAGTAGTAAGACGAAGAAGACGCTCGTCATAGGGATGTACGCGCTCCTGGGGCTGGTCGTGGCCTGCGCGCTCTCGGCCTGCTTCCCTTCGGCCGAGGGGAAGCAGCAGCCCAAGGAGACGGCCGAGAAGCCGAAACCTCCGAACGTGGTCCTTATCCTCACCGACGATCTGACCTCGGACGACCTGAACCCGAACACGCTCGGGCACATGCCCAACCTGAAGAAGATGCTCATCGAAAAGGGCACGACGTTCGACGAGTCCTTCGTCAGCAACTCCCTGTGTTGCCCTTCAAGGGCGACGATCCTGCGCGGCCAGTACACCCACAACCACCAGATCCTCTCCAACGAACCGCCGCTGGGCGGCTTCGAGAAGTTCCGCTTCCTCGGGCACGAGAACTCGACGATGGCCACCTGGGCCAAGGAGCAGGGCTACAGGACGGCCTTCTTCGGCAAGTACCTGAACGGGTACAACGATACCTACATCCCGCCGGGGTGGGACGAGTGGTACGCGGTTACGGGCAACTACCTGAGCCACACCTTCAACGAGAACGGCCGCATGGTCGACTACGACCCCGAGACCGACTACGACACCGATGTGATCTCGGACAAAGCCTCGGACTACGTCACGCGCACGGCGGGCGCCGACCCCCCGTTCTACACGGCCGACAGGCCCTTCCTGATGTGGATCGGTACGAAAGCCCCCCACCAGCCGGCGACCCCGGCCGTCCGCGACGAGCACGCCTACCCGGACGTCACGCTGCCGCGACCACCCAACTTCGACGAGAAAGACGTCTCGGACAAGCCGGACTGGGTAAACGACAACCCGCCCTTGAGCCCGGAGCAGAAAGGGTACATGGACGAGCTGTACCGCAAGAGGTTGCAATCCATGCTTGCCGTGGACGACATGATAGGGGACCTCATAAAGTCCCTGCACGACTCCGGCGAGCTCGACAACACCTACATCTTCTTCACCTCCGACAACGGCTTCCACCTTGGCCAGCACCGCCTCGGCGCGGGCAAATGGACCCCCTACGAAGAGGACATAAGGGTGCCCCTGATCGTACGCGGACCCGGCGTCCCGGAAGGCAGGACCCTGCACCACATGGTCCTCAACAACGACCTCGCGCCGACCTTCGCAGACCTGGAAGGTGCCAGAGCGCCCCACTTTGTGGACGGACGCTCGATAGCGCCCCTCCTGGGCGACGACCCGCCGCCCGTAGCAGACTGGCGCCAGCGCTTCGTCCTGGAAGGCGTCGCGGAGCGGAGCGGCGTCGCCCAGCCCCCCTTCGTCACCGAGAGCACGGTTGCGCCCCTGCTCACGGGCGACCCGTTGCCCAACAACTGGCGCAGGACCTCGGCCGCGAGCGCCCAGCTGAGTGAGGAGTGGGGAAGACCCTGGATGAAGGCCCTGAGAACGGATAACTACCTCTACGTCGATTACAAGACCGGCGAACACGAGCTCTACGACCTCAGGAAAGACCCACACGAACTAGACAACATCTACGAGACGGCACCGCCGGACCTCAAGCGACGGCTGGAGACGAAACTCGACGCGCTAAGGAAGTGCAAGGCCGAGGAGTGCCGCGTCGCCGAAGGCGGCGAGCCCGGCCCGCCAAAGGGCCAGCCGGAGGCCAGCCAGCAGAACAGTCCTTAGCTTCCGCTTTTCGCGTAGGGCTTCCTGCCCGATGGTAGCAACTCGTAGAGGAGACCATCCTTCACCACGACCACTTTGAAACCGGCTTTACGGAAGGGCTCGGTGTTCGTGGATTCCTGGTCGAGGAGGTAGACGCGGCCCTTCTTCGCGGCCATTTTGGCTGACTTCACGCCGGAGAGGTCGTCGGTTCCGTAGCGGCGGTCGGTGGTCGCGAGGTCCATGTCAGCGGGCCACACGATGTCGGCGTAGGAGACTTGCGTGTTGTGGGCGAACGGGTCTACGAGGGTGAGATCCCGCCTCCGCTTTTCGACGAGCACCATGTACCACATGCTGCTCCTGTGGTGCAGCACCGTGGCGTCAGGCGCGGCGTTCTCGGCGACGGCTTCTATCTCTTTGTGTCCCCTGTGGACCCCGCTCATGTCGCTCATGGCGTAGGTCTCGCCCACGCCGTATAGCGGCAAGAGGAAGAGCACCACCCAGAGACCGCACATCACACCCCACCTCGCCACCTTCGGGCGGCCACGGACGAGGGCTTCGGCCTCGTCGAGCAATGTCCCGAACCCGGCCGCGGCCCACAACGAGATGACGAGGTAGGTCGGAATAAAGTAGAGGTCGATGTCGGGGATGTCGTTCTCGAGGGAGTAGAGGAGCCAGCCGAAATAGAGTAACCCGAGGAAGATGCCCACCGCGCGGTCCCTCATTACCAATACGACGGCGCCCGTCAATGCGGCCATCACCACGAGGAAGGGCATGTTCTCTAGCAGGTGTTGCCAGTAGAAGAACACCCTTCCCGCCAACTCCGAAGGCCCGAAGGCGAAGAGGGAGCCGGTGAGATCCCCCCCGCTTACCACATACCAGAACCGCCCGAAGGTGTCGGGGTTGTTGGCGTCCATGGGCGGGTCCATGGCGGCCCGAATCGGCAGATATAGATACGGCAGGAGGCCGAGCAAGAAGAGCCCGGCGCCCCTGAGCACGAGCCCGACATCTCTCAGCTTGCGCCGGTCCACGAGGGCCACGAGAAGGACGCCCGCCGGCAGGAGCAACCCGCTGGTGAGGTGGTTGGTCAGGCAGAGCCCCATGAGGAAAGCCGCGAGCAACAGGTAGCGGTCCCTCTGATGTTCGCGCCAGAAGAGCAACACCGCGATGGTCGCCGAGACGAGTAACGCGTTGAGGGTGTACACCTCCGCGATAACGGCTTGCGACCAGAGCGCCGCGCCCAGCCCGAAGGCGAGCGCGCCGGCCACCGCCGCTACAATTCGTTTGCTGAGTAGAAGCCCCGCCCTGTAGACCACCGCCACCGCCAGCGCAGCGTAGACGGCCGAGGCTAGGTTGGCGCGGTAGGCCGGGTCCCCGAACGGCAGGTAGGTGAAGAGGTGCGTCAGCATCAGGTAGGTCGGGTAGCCCGTCGGGTGGGTGATGCCCAGGACGGCGACCTGCATCTGAACCATCACCGCGTCCAGCAGCTTGGGGTCCTGCAGGTAGAGCACGGTCGGGGCGAGCGTCCTCAGGTAGAGCAAGAACACGACCGCCGCGACGCCGAGCCCGGCGAGCAGGACGGCCGCCACGCGTGCTCGTCCCCCGGTCTCCGGAGACGGTTTCGCCGCCTGGCGAGCAAACTTTTCCTGTTTCGGTGCCACGTTGTGAGATGCCTTTTGCCGAACGCCTTGCAGAGGTTATTGTATCCGGGTGGGGTTTGGATGTTAATCTGCCTTAATCTGCGTTAATATAGCTTCTGCCGGGCCTCGGCAGACGCACTCGGAGGTGAGCAGGCGGGAGTGCACGCAACGGGACGATTACGCGCGGTTGGTATTCGTTTCGCCGTTTTTCCGTTACAATCGCTGGCTGACGAGTTCGGTTCGGGCTGGACTCCGAACGATAAAATAGCGTAGAGCAAAAGGGAGTGCGAGTAATGAAGGTACTGGTTCTAGGCGGCGACGGCTTCTGCGGCTGGCCCACCTCGCTGCACCTCTCGGCGCAGGGATATGAGGTGGCCATAGTAGACAACCTCTCCCGGCGCAAGATAGACATCGAGCTGGAGTGCGAGTCGCTCACCCCTATTCGCCCCATGGGCGAGCGCCTCGGCGTGTGGGAGGAGATGACCGGCAACCGGATAGACTTCCACAACATCAACGTCGCCGAGAACTACCGCCAGCTTCTGGACCTGCTCCTCGAGTGGCAGCCCGACGCGGTCATCCACTTCGCCGAGCAGCGGGCCGCGCCCTACTCGATGAAGTCCAGCTACCACAAGCGCTACACCGTGAACAACAACCTCAACGCCACCAACAACCTGCTCGCGGCGATCACCGAGAGTGGTCTCGACACCCATGTGGTGCATCTCGGGACCATGGGCGTCTACGGCTACGGCACGGCCGGGATGAAGATCCCCGAAGGGTATCTTACGGTCAAGGTCGAGACCCAGGGGGGAGAGCTCGTAGAGCAGGAAATCCTCTACCCGCCGAACCCCGGCAGCATCTACCACATGACCAAGACCCAGGATCAGCTCCTCTTCGCCTACTATAACAAGAACGACCAGACGCGCGTCACGGATTTGCACCAGGGCATTGTGTGGGGGACGCAGACCGCGGAGAGTAGGCTGGACGAGCGCCTCATAAACCGCTTCGACTACGACGGCGACTACGGTACCGTCCTCAACCGCTTCCTGATGCAGGCCGCCGTGGGCTACCCGCTCACCGTCCACGGCACGGGTGGCCAGACCCGCGCTTTCATCCACATCCAGGACACCGTGCGCTGCATACAGCTCGCCCTGGAGAACCCGCCCGAGAGGGGCGACAGGGTCAACGTCTACAACCAGATGACCGAGACCCACCGTCTGCGCGACCTTGCAACGCTGGTCTCCGAGCGCACGGGCGCGGAGATAGAATACGTGCAGAACCCGCGCAACGAGGCGGCCGAGAACGATCTGCACGTCCGCAACGATAGGTTCCTGGACCTTGGCCTGCAACCGACCACCCTGAGCGAAGGGCTGCTGGAGGAGGTTACCGAGATAGCCAGCAGGTACGCCTACCGCTGCGATACCTCGAAGATCCCAGCCACCTCGCTGTGGAGGCCGCGGGTGGAGAGCGTGCACCAGCGAGAGGGCAGCCGGTAAGCACCGTGAGCCTCGCCGCCGGACACGTCAGCATCGCCGGCCTCATCATCGCCGCGCTCTTCGCGGCGTACGGCGTCTACAGGTATCGTGGGGGGGGAAGCAGGCTCGACCTGCTCCTCTCGTTGCTCATCGCCCTTGGCGTCGTCCTCGTCTCCGTCGTACCCCAGATCTTCGGTATCTTCACCCGCCTGCTCGGGCTCGAGGATAGGGGTTTCGCGCTCCTCTCCATCGCCGTCCTGCTCCTCCTGGGCCTCTTCCTCAACCTCCTGGCCCGCGTGCGCGAGGCCGGGCGCCGTAATGGTGAGATCGTCACCGGCCTCGCCGTAAAAGAGTACTCGGAGAAGTATTTGTCGTCCGAAGAGAGAGCCGAAGGACACCCCGGCGAGGTCCTGATAATCGTGCCGGCCTACGACGAGGAGGGCGGCATCCAGGGCGTCCTGCGCCGCATCCCGGATAAGGTCCTGGGCCACGAGGTCAAGACGGTCGTCGTCGACGACGGCTCGGCCGACAGGACCGCGGACATCGCCAGGGCCGAGGGCGTGCCCGTGGTCACGCACGTGGTCAACCGCGGCCAGGGCGACGCCCTGAGGACCGGCTTCGCCATAGCGCAGGCCGAAAGGTCCGAGATCGTCATCAACCTCGACGCCGACGGCCAGTACAAGCCCGAGGAGCTGGACCGGCTCGTGGGGCCCATAATCGAAGATAGAGCCGACTTCGTGCTCGGCTCCCGTTTCATGGGCTTCTACGAGGAAGCGGGAAGCGTGCGGCACATAGGAGTCGTGTTCTTCTCGCGCATGATCTCGCTTCTCACCGGGACGAAAGTCTCCGACTGCACCAACGGCTACCGCGCCATAAGGGTCTCCGAACTCCACAAGCTCAACCTGCGCGAGGACCGCTTCAACGCCAACGAGATCATCGTCGAAGGCCTCAAGAACAAGCTGCGCTTCGAGCAGGTCCCCGTCTCCATGATGAGCCGCGCCGCCGGTGAGACGAAGAAGCCCCCGAAGCTCGCCTATCCACTGGGGGTCTTCAGGGTGATAATCTCGACGTGGCTGCGCTGAGAGCTGAACAGCACTTCAGCATTTCAGCACTTCAGCTTGTCAGCATTTCAGGAAGGGCATGTCCACCCACACGACCGCCCGCAAAAAGCAACTCGTCTCGTGACGATGAAGGTAGAAGCTGAAATGCTGACAAGCTTGAAGTCGCGGCAAGGCGCGGGGGCGGGGAGTCTGTACATCGCCTTCTCCTTTGGTGTCTCCGGGGTCCTTACCTTTGCTTTTCAGAGCATCTCGACCCACGTTCTCGGCGTGAAGGGGTTCGCGCCGCTCGCTTTGTTGTGGTCGGCCACGTTCTTGAGCGTGCAGGTGCTCTGGATCGGGGCTACCCAGACCCTCGGTCGCTACGTTGCCGAGAGGGAGGCGCGGGGCGAGGACTGGGGGCCGGTCGTGGCTTCTGTGAGGCGCTGGCAGATCGGGCTCGTGGTGGTGTTCGTGCTGGGGGCGTTGCTGGCGAGCCCGGCGCTTACCGACCTTTTTGGCAGCGCGTGGCTTACGGTGGCGTTTGTTGCGGCCGTCGTGCTCTATTCGCCGGAGTATTTCAGGCGCGGCATCTTTAACGGGCACAGGCAGCCGGTCAGGCTCGGGGTGCAGATCGTGGCCGAGTCGGCGGGCCGGGTGCTCGTCGCCGCCGGGCTGCTCGCCCTGGGATGGGGCGTCTTCGGGCCGGCCCTAGCGATCGTGCTCGCCCCACTGATCGGGGTTCTGTCCGTCAGGCCCGCGCCCGTGCCGCCGCCGGAGCGGGCGGGGGAGACCTTCTCGACCGGGCACGCGCTCCAGTTCGCCGCGCCGGTGCTGGCGTGCATGGCCTTCGCCCAGGCCCTGATGAACGGGGGACCCATCCTGGCCGACCTTATAGGCGGCACGAGGGCCCAGGTGTCGCTGTTCGCAGCGGCGCTGATCTTTACGCGCATCCCGCAGTACGTGCTGAGCCCGGCTATCGGCGCCCTGCTGCCCCGCGCGAGCCGCGTGCTCTCCACCGAGGGAAGGCCGGCCTTCGAGCGCTTCGTAATCAGGGCGCTCGGGGCCGTAGGTCTCGTCGGCGTCCTCATGGTCGGGGGTACGTGGTTGCTCGGGGGGTGGGGGCTCAGGCTCTTCGCCGGGGAAGGGTTTGTGGCGAGCCGGGCCGTGCTTGTCGCCCTGGCGGGGATGGCCGCCTTCTACCTCCTTTCCGAGACGGTGAGCCAGAGCCTCTTCGCCCTCGGGCGCGGCCGGCTGGCCGCGCTTGGATGGTTCTGCGGTTTGCTCGCCTCCGCTGTCTGCCTGGCCACGCTCGGGGTCGGAGTGGTCGAGAGGGTCTCCTACTCCCTGGCCGCCGGCACCCTGGTAGCTGCCGTGGTGCAAGGGGTGTTCTATCTGGCGATGCGCGGGCGATCGGGCGGGAACCCTGGCCGCTAACCGTACCCGCCCATAAACCAATCCACGGTGCGTTCGAGGCCTTCGTCGATGCTGACCTCGGCCTCCCAGCCGAGCATGCGGCTTGCTTTCGAGGTGTCGGCGTAGTTGCGGCGGACTTCGCCGCGTCGGGCGGCGGTGTTGCGGACTTTGACGTCCTTCAGGCCGGCTGCAGCGAGGGCGGGGAGGAGTTTGTCAGTCAGTTCCTGGACGGTAGTCTCGGCGCTCGTGGCTATCTGGAAGACCTCGCCGCCGACGCCTTCCGTGGTGGCCGAGAGCTTTATGGCCCGGATCAGGTCGTCCACGAAGATGAAATCGCGGGTCTGGGTACCGTCGCCGTAGATCTCCAGTATCTCGCCGTCTTTGGCCCGCTTGATGAACCGCGCGACGACACTGTTCTTGTGGCCCGAGAGCGGCCCGTAGACGTTGCCGAAGCGCAGGGCCACGGCACTGATACCGAAGGTCTGGAAGTACGCCGAACAGTAGCCCTCGCCTGCTAGTTTGCTCGCCCCGTACGGGGCTACGGGGTGGGCGACCATCTCCTCGTGTATCGGCGGCTCCGCCTCGCCTATGACGGTCCCCCCGCTCGAGGCGAAGACCAAGCGTTCTACCTCGTTGTGGCGGGCGGCTTCCAGAAAGTTGAGGGTGCCTACCACGTTGCTCATGCAGTCGGCCCTGGGGTCTTCTACGGAGGGCATCACCCCGGTGTTGGCCGCTAGGTGAACGATCACGTCCGCGCCCTCGGCGGCGCGTAGCGCGAGCCGATCGTCCTTTATGTCGCCGACCACTAGCTCGACCTGCCCGTCGGAGGATATGGGACCGGGCTTTTCGGACGAGATTTCGGTGAAGTCGCTTGCGGCGGCGAGGTCTTCACGCGTTCCTACAGCGAGGTTATCGACCACCCTCACTTTGTGGCCGCCCTCTTGCATGAGGGTTTGGATCAGGGCTGTCCCTATGAAGCCGCAGCCGCCCGTGACGAGCCAGTTCACGAGAACCGCCTCGGGGAGAGAGTGCTCTCGAGACTTTCCAAAAGTGGATGCATAACCGTCCTTGCTTAGCGTATTTTGCCGCGCATACCTTAGACCAACATCCTCTCTGGTGCGAATTCGGGAGGCGACGTAGTAGAATCCTGCGGACTGGAGCGCTATTCGCTACAATCTCCGGCGGCTCATCACGATGTAACGAGAAAGGTTTTTGTAAGTTGAAGAACCGCACCCTTACGCGCAGGGATTTTCTCAAGGTTGCCGGTGCGGGCGCTGCCGGGGCCACCATGCTCGGCGGGGCCGGGTGCAGCCCTCTCGTCACTAACCTCACGCACGTATCCGACGAGTACCTTCCGAGTGGGGGATCCAGAATGAACGTAATACTCATCATCATAGACAGCCTCAGAAGGGACCACCTAGGCGTCTACGGGAACGATTGGATAAAGACCCCCAACCTCGACGCTCTGGCCGGGGAGAGCCTGCGCTTCGACCGCTCGCACCCCGAGTCGCTGCCTACCATCCTGGCGCGGCGCGCTATCCACACGGGGATAAGGACCTTCCCCTTCAGGGACTGGCAGAAGTGGTACGACGAGGACGTCAACCTCTGGGGCTGGCAGCCGATCCCGCGCGGTCAGGTGACGCTCGCGGAGATCCTGCTCGGAGAAGGCTTCTACAACCTGATGGTCACGGACACCTTGCACCAGTTCAGGCCTTTCTACGATATGCACCGCGGCTTCCACGCCTTTGACTTTATCAGGGGCCAGGAGAGAGACTTCTTCAAGCCGCCCTCGCCCGCTTCGGAGAAGAAGATGCAGAACACCCTGATCGGTGGCCCCAGCGCCGCGCACTCCGAGGAGATCATGCGCCAATACTGGGCGAACACCATCGGCCGCCAGCGCGAGGAGGACTGGTTCTCACCACAGGTGTTTACCAAGGCCGCCGAATACCTGGAGATGGCGAAAGAAGCCCAGCCCTTCTTTATGCTGGTGGACAACTACGACCCGCACGAGCCGTGGGACCCGCCGCAGAAGTACATCGACCTCTACTCCGACGGCTTCGACGGCCCGGAGCCCGTAACTTCGAGCAGCGGTCCCTCCGACTGGCTGACGGAGGCCCAGCTCAAGCGGATGCACGCGCGCTACTCGGCCGAGGTGACGATGGCCGACCACTGGCTCGGGCACTTCCTCGACAAGGCGCACGGCCTCGGCATCCTGGACAACACCATGCTGATACTGCTCTCCGACCACGGCCACGCTTTCGGGGAGCACGGTTACGCTGGCAAGGTAGCGAGCGCGCTGTATCCCGAGCTCATAGACACCATCTTCTTTATCAGGCACCCGGGGGGCAAGGGCGCGGGCAAGAGGAGCGACCACTACGCTTCCACCCACGACGTGGCACCGACGATCCTTGGCTCGATGGGAGTCGAGCGGCACCCGCAGATGGAGGGGCAGGACCTCTCGGTCGTGCTCGACGGTAAGGAGCCCGAGCAGAGGCCCCACTTCACCGCCGGCTACCACGACCACGTCTGGACCCGCGACGAGAGGTACGCGATGTTCTGCCTCTACGACGGCTCCAACCCGTACCTCTTCGACCTGGACAAGGACCCGAAGATGGACAAGAACATCGCCTCGTCGAACCCCGCCGTGGTGAAGAAGATGTTCGACGACTACATCATCAAGGACGCCGGCGGCCCCCTGCCCCACTACTAATGTTGCGTAGGCTGTTTTCGTTCTTGCTGAGGTGGACCGGTCTTCTTTGCGTGCCAGGAGGCGCGCTGTGGGCCCTCGCCCCGACAGGCGTCTATATCTCCAACGTCGCCTTCCACACCCCCAACGTGTTCTGGAAGATGTTCTGGCCCGCGCCCCTTCTCATGCTGCTCGGCCTGATCGGGCTCCAACTGCGCCACCGGGACCTCTCGGGCCTCCTTCATAAGCTCGGGTTCCTCGTGGCCGCCGTTGGGCTGGTCATGGTCATCGCAGGCGACATCGGCCTGTACTGGCTCGGCATCGACGACAGGTTTATCGTGACCGCCCCGGCGTACATCACCTTCCGCATAGGCCTCGTCGTCCTCGCCGCGGGTTCTATCCTCTTCGCCGTAACCTCCCCCCGCGAAGGCGCCATACCCTCCTGGGGCCTCCTGCCCTTCGTCCTCGGTTCGCTGTGCGGCCTGATCTCCTTCTCCCGAGACCTCGGCACCTTCGGCGCCGTACTCTGGATCCTGTTCGGCGTCGGCTGGGCGTGGCTGGGCCTCTCACTAGCAATCGAAGGCTTCTCCTCTTTCCTACAAAAGAGACGCTCCGGCCCCGCCGCCACCGCAAAATCGTGACGAAATGAGGCCCGAAACCTTCTCCGCCACGGCCCATCTGCCGGTCGTCAATACCCTACAAACCTGTAGGGGCGGTTCGCGAACCGCCCAACGACGAACCGCTACTCTCGTCCTTTCCGCAAAAACGCCTTCACCTCTTCATTGAAGGTCTCCGCCCGCTCGTCGTGTGGCAGGAGGGCCGCATCCTTGAAATAGCGCGGTTCCGAGCGGGGGTTGTGCCCCACGAAGCGCTGCGCCTGCTCTACGGGGGTCGTCTTCGCTTCGAGGCCCCAGCAGATGAGGGTCCTGTGCGGTACCCGCGGCCAGAGGTCGGCGACCCCGAGGTTGAGCTTGCCCGCGACGAAGGCGGCGACGAGGAACCTGGCTCCCTTCTGGTGAGTGATCCGATAGTAGTCATCGACTAACTCTCCGGTGACGAGGCAGGGGTCGTTGTACGTCATGCCTTCGAGGAAGTAGCGCAGGCCCCACCGGGAGACGATGGCGTGGTAGAGCGTATCGCCGAGGACGGGAGCGCGGAAGAGAAGGTAGATCGCATCCCCCAACCTCCCCGAAGGCCGATCCAGGGTGCCGTAGCCGGTGGGGCAGATGAGGGCGAGCTTTTTGAAGAGCCGCGGGCTGCGCACGGCGGCGGGCACGACGAGAGCCGCCGAGAGCGAGCTCGCGATGAGGTGGGCTTGGCCCCCGATCTCCTCCCGCACGAAGTCCTCGACCTGCGAGGCTACATCCTCGGGCCCGTAACGCCGATCAGGCCTCTCGGACATCCCACACCCCAGGAGGTCCAGAGCGTACACCCTGAAGTCTTCGGACAACACCCGGAAGTTCTTCCGGAACTCGAAGGAGGATGCCCCCGCGTACACGCCGTGCACGAGGAGCAAGGGCTCGCCTTCGCCCGCCACGGAGTACGAAAGGTCCCACCCCCGCCACCGGTAGCGGCGCCGCCGACCGCCGAGCCGGTCACGGATCATGCCGCCGCTCCTCTCCAACCACCGGTTGTAGAGCGCGAGGCCGCCGATGCCACCCCCGATCGCCACCGCAGTCCTCAGCCTCATCAAACCTCCCCGGAAACCCTCGACGCCCGTGACCGTACCCGAAGGCGTCGACCGAATTTCTTGTTGACAATCAGCGAACCCAGGATAGCATGAAAACCAAATTATATAAGTGACTTAAATTTTGTAGGAGAATTCACGTGGACAGGGAGAAGCTCGTCGACGAGACGTTGATGTTGCTACCGACGTTGATGCGGTTGGTCGAGCGGCCCAGTCCGGTGGAGATGGGCGAGATCTCGCGCCGTGGGTTACCGACGGACGTGCAGGTTTCGCCGGGGCACATACAGGTTTTGATCGCGCTGACGCGCGGGCCGCGCTCTGTTGGGAAGCTGGCTGAGGAGCTGGAGGTTTCGCCGCCGGCCGCGACGCAGCTCGTGGACAGGCTGGCCGAGCACGGGATGGTACAGAGGCACAACGACCCGGCGGACAGGCGGGTCGTCCTCGTCGACTACGTGGAGGGGATGCACGAGGTGGCCCGGTCCATAGTGGAGGAGCGCCGTCGCCCGTTGCAGGAGGCGATGAACGAGATGACCGACGAGGAGGCCATGGCCTTCGTAAAGGGACTCAGGTTGGTGGCCAGGAGCTTCGGTTCAGGGGCGGAGGAAAATTGATGCAGAGGATCGTACGCTGGTGCCTTGGGAACAAGTCCGTCGTCATTCTGGCGACCTTGCTGCTCATAGGTAGTGGGGCTTACGCGACGACGCAGCTAAACCAGGAGCTTCTGCCCGACATCTCGTTTCCCATCATCACCATCTCGACGCCGGTGGCCGGGGCCGGCCCCGACCTCGTCGACGAGCAGGTCACGCAGCCCGTCGAGGACGCCATAAACGGGGTGCAGGGCATACAGTCGGTCAGGTCCACCTCCTCGCAGGGGTTCTCCGTGGTCCTGGTCGAGTTCGACCTCGACCAGGACACCGAGGAGGCGGAGAGCGACCTCCAGGCTGCGCTCGACGGTATCTCGTTGCCCTCGCAGGCCGGGGAGCCAGAGGTCAAGAGCCAGTCTGCCTCGCAGTTTCCCATCCTCTCGCTCTCGCTGGCGGCCAGGGACGGGGACCTCGCCGGCCTCACCAGGTACGCCGAAGACGACGTCGTCTCAGCCATCGAAGAGGTAAACGGCGTATCCAGCGTGGACCTCATCGGGGGTGCGGAAAAGCAGATCAAGGTAGACCTCGATCCCGACAAACTCAAGGACAAAGGCCTCACCACCGAAGCCGTGATAGGCGCGATCAGCGGCGCCGAAGTGGACGCCCCCGTCGGCAGCGTCTCCGTGAACGGACGCGAGACTCCCATCAACGCCACCAGCGACCTCGGCGGGATAGGAGCCCTGGAAGACCTCCCCGTCGGCGTCGAAGGCGGAGCCCCGACCGGAGCCCCGACCGGAGCCCCTTCGGGTAGCATCCCCGGCGGTGCCGCTCCCGAGGTGGCAGGCTCTTCCGCTCCCCCCGGTGGCGTCCCGACCGGTGCGCCGCCAAGTGCCGCTCCTACTGCGTCGCCGACTGCTGCGGCGACGGAGCCGCAGCAGCCGGTGTTGCTCGGTGATGTGGCCGAGGTGAGGGAGGTGGGATCCGACCTGTCGGGCATCTCGCGCACCAACGGGGAGCCGAGTTTGGGGTTGAACGTCGTCAAGGAGACCGACGCCAACACCGTCGAGGTCGCGGCTGATGTCGAGAAGGTACTCGACGACGTGCGGGATGAGATAGGCCGGGATCAGGTGGTGGTCGTGCTCAACTCCGCGACCGACGTCGAGGAGTCGGTGAACGGGCTGGTGGAGGAGGCGCT
>JBKPSF010000271.1:0-6998 GCA_046734875.1 Actinomycetota bacterium
GCCCGCACGTAGCTCGCGGGGCTCACGACGGCGGGGATCTCTCTCCAGGCTCCGTAGCTTACGTTCTCGGTGGCCGCCGTGACGCCGATAGTCGGCCTGAACTCTCCGCTCACAGGCGCTCGAAGTTCCTGTACCGTTCCCAGTCGGTGACGGCGGCCTCGAAGGCCTCTATCTCCACGCGCGCCATGTTCAGGTAGTGCTCGACGACCTCGTCTCCGAACGCCGCGCGGGCGGCTTCGCTGTTCGCGAACAACCCTTGCGCCTCGCGCAGGTGCGTCGGGACGTGCGGCTTGTCCGCCTCGTAGGCGTTGCCGGCGAACTCCTCTTCGAGTGAGAGCTCGTTCTCGATGCCGTAGAGCCCGGCGGCGATCATGGCCGATATGGCCAGGTACGGGTTGACGTCGCCGCCGGGAAGACGGTTCTCGACCCTTAGCGAGCCGCCGTGTCCCACTACGCGCAGGGAGCAGGTGCGGTTGTCCTTGCCCCACGCCAAGGCCGTTGGGGCGAAGGAGCCCTTGGCGTAGCGCTTGTACGAGTTGATGTTGGGGGCGAAGAACAGCGTAAAGTCCCGAAGGCAGGCGAGCTGACCGGCGAGGAAGTGCTCGAAGGTTTCCGAGAACCCGTGGCCATTGGCGAAGACGGGGGTGCCGTCCTCGGCGCGCAGGCTCAGGTGGATGTGGCAGGAGTTGCCCTCGCGCTCGTCGAACTTGGGCATAAACGAGAGGGAGCGGCCTTGGTGGGCGGCTATCTCCTTGGCCCCGTTCTTGTAGATCGCGTGCCCGTCGGCGGTGGCTAGAGCCCTGTCGAACTTGAAGTTGATCTCGTGCTGCCCGAAGTTGCACTCTCCCTTGGCGTCCTCGACGGCGAGGCCGGCCCCGGCCATGGAGTTGCGGATGCGCCTTAGCAGGGGCTCGATGCGCGCCGTCCCCAGGAGCGAGTAGTCCACGTTGTAGTAGTTGGCCGGCTCCAGATCCCGGTACCCCTTGCGCCAGGCCTCCTCGTAGGTGTCCATGAACACGATGAACTCCAGCTCCGTCCCCACGAAGGCCTCGAGGCCGCGTTCGGAGAGCCTGTCGAGCTGGCGCTTCAAGACCTGCCGGGGCGAGGCGACGACGGGAGAGCCGTCTTCCCACACGAGGTCGCACGTCACCATAGCCGTGCCTTCCTGCCAGGGGACGTACCTCAAAGTGTCCAAATCCGGTTTGAAGACGAAATCGCCGTAGCCGCGTTCCCAGGAGGACATCGCGTAGCCGTCGACGGTGTTCATCTCCACGTCGACGGCGAGCAGGTAGTTGCAGCCTTCGGCGTCGTGCTCGACGACCTCGTCGAGAAAGTGGGTCGCCGTCAGGCGTTTGCCCTGCAGGCGACCCTGCATGTCCGTCATGGCGAGGAGAACCGTATCAATGCTTCCGGCCTCGACTTCGGAGCGGAGGGTCTCTAAATCCAGGCGTCCTGGAGCGCGCGTAGTATCCACGGTTCGGCTCCTTTCTCGGAGTTCTTCACTTCAACTCGGCTTCGGCCCTTTCGATCGCCTCGAACTCCTCCTCCGGCGCCTGGGCGACGAGGTGGTGACGGCTGTAGAAGGCGAAGTAGGCGATCATGATAGCGTAGACGATGGCGGTCCCTATCAGCACCCTTGGATCGACGAGGAAACCGGCTACCACGGAGGCCGCGCCGAGCACCAGGGCCACGCCCGAGGTTAGTATGCCGCCAGGTGTCCTGTACGGACGCTCGAGGTCCGGCTCCCTGTAGCGGAGGATGATGTGCGAGAGCATCATCAACACGTAAGAGATCGTAGCCCCGAACACGGAGATCAGGACGAGCAGGTCGCCGTCGCCGCCCCAGGCGAGCACGAAGCCGATGACGCCAGGCACGACGAGCGCCACCCATGGCACGTGGCGGCGGCCGGTGACCGAGAGCCACCTGGGAAGATACCCGGCCCGCGAGAGTGCGAAGATTTGACGCGAATAGGCGTAGATGAGCGAGTAGAAGCTGGCGATCAGGCCGGCGATACCCACGACGTTGACGAAGGCGAACAGGGCGTTCTTGCCTCCGTAGGCGTTGGGCGAGGCGATGGCGTCGGTAAGCGGGGCGCCGGAGTCCTGGATCTGCGCCGATCCCCCACCACCGGGGGCGAAGAAGAGGACGAGGGCCGTCAAGACCAGCAGCGCGAACATGGCGACGATCAAACCCCTCGGCATGTCCCGCGCAGGATCGCGGGTCTCCTCGGCCGCGAGCGGCAGGCCCTCGATGCCAAGAAAAAACCAGATCGCGTAAGGAAACGCGGCCCAGATGCCCAGGTACCCGAACGGCAAAAAAGTGCTCGCGCCGGCGGCGTCCTTGGGGGCGATGTCGAACAGGTTGGCCGGGTCGAAGTTGGGGATCATCCCGACCACGAACACGACTATCGCCAGGACGGCCACCGCGGTGATGATGAACATTATCCTCAGGGCTTCGCCCGTGCCGTACAGCAACATCCCAACAAAGACCGCGTAGAAGAGGAGGTAGATCACGGGCCCGCCGAAACCGATCAAAGACTCCACATAAGCCCCGATAAAGGTGGCGATGGCAGCGGGGGCTATGGCCACCTCGATCACGATGGCCGTCCCCGTGAGGAACCCTCCCCATACCCCCATGGCCCGCCTGGCGAAACCGTAGCCTGCCCCCGCCACGGGTATGGCGGCCGAGAGCTCGGCGAGGGAGTAGACCATAGCGGTGTACATGACGGCCATGAGGATGGTGGCGATGAGCAGGCCACCCCATCCACCCTCGGCCATCCCGAATTGCCAGCCCCCAACCTGTCCCGAGATGACGTAAGCTACCCCGAGCCCCGCCAGGAGCACCCATCCCGCCGCGCCTTTCTGCAACTGGCGGTGCTCCAGGTATTCTTCCCCCACATTCTCGTACTCGATCCCTTGCGTCCTCCGCCTCTCGGACTCGCTCATCGCCTCAGCTCCCTTCCCCGAATTCCCCTTGCCAGCCTTGTGACTGCAATCGCATCATAGTTAATACCAATTTGTCATACAAGGGGATAGGCGAGGTTCGCGGGCGGAAGGCGGTTCGTCGGGTAGGATTTCGGGAGAGGTCGGCGGTTTGGAGTCGTAGAATGGGGTGAAGATCAAGCTTTGAATGCGGGCGTACGGGATGGTGGTCCCCTCTATCTCCAGGTCGAGCGGCGGATAGAGGACCTTTTGCTGCGCGGGTTGTACAAGGCTGGGGACCGCATACCCACGGAGGCGGATCTGGTCGACTCTTTAAGGGTGTCGCGGGTCACGGTACGGGCCGGCCTGGCGCGGCTCGTGGAACGCGGCGTGTTGGAGCGCCGCCAGGGGAGCGGCACGTTCCTGGTGCGTCCCCCGGAAGGCGCTCGGCTCGCGGCCGGCCTGGAGCGGCTCGAGACGTACACGGTTCACGCCGCGCGGCTAGGGCTGAAGCTCGACAGCTCGGAACTTTTGATCGAGGAATCCGGGGCGACGGTCGATGAGGCCGCCGCGCTGGAGGTCGGCCAGGGCGCCCCGCTAGCAAAGGTCTCACGCGTCTTGCTTATAGAAGGAGATCCCGCCGCGTGGATGGTTGATGTGGTGCCCGAGAGCGTCATCGACGCCAGCGAGGTAAGGGAAAAGTTCCGTCCCGACGCCATGCTGCTTGACCTCCTCGTCTCCGAGGGCGTGCCCGTAGGCTATAGCCAGATGTCCATCGGGGCCGTTATGGTCGCGCCGGAGGAGGAGATCGGCGAAAAGCTCGGCCTGAAGGCCCACTCTGCGGCGCTGTCCCTGGTCCAGACCATGTACCTGACCAGCGGACGGCCCGCGCAATGGTCGCGCGACACCTTTCTGCCAGGGAAGCTGAACCTCCATGTCTTGAGGGAGCTGTTCGAAGTCAGGAATATGCCTTGAAACAAAGGAGCACGCGTTGCCGGAAATAGGCTGGGAAGATTTCGAGAAGGTCGAAGTAAGGGTGGGCGAGATCACGGAAGCGGGGCCCTTCCCCGAAGCCAGGAACCCCTCGATAAAGATGACGGTGGATTTCGGGCCCGAGGTCGGGACCAGGAGAACGAGCGCCCAGCTCACCGCCCACTACGAGCCCGAGATGCTGGTGGGCCGCCGGGTCGTCGCCGTCGTCAACTTTCCGCCGAAGCGGATCGCCGGTTTCAAGAGCGAGGTGCTCGTCCTCGGCGTGCCCGACGAGAACGGAGCGGTGGTGCTCCTCTCCCCCGACCGGGACGTCCCATTGGGCGGAAAGATGTTCTGAGCCGCAGATGCTCCGCGACCGACGATGTTTTCGGGGTGCCGTTTTTTGCGAAGCGTAGACACCCTGCGGTGCGTAGTACATCATGATGCCGGAGAGCGGCCAGTAGTGGAGGTGGTGGCGCTGTGAGCGAGACGAACCTGGAGCAGTTCAGGGAGGTAACGCCCGAGGGGCGGTTCACGCTGCAGAACTCGGCGATGCTCAAGGTGCGGCTGGAGAACGACCAGATACAAGCCAAGCTTGGCACGATGATCGCCTACCAGGGCGACGTCCGATTCGAGTACAAGAGCGGCGGCCTGGGACGGTTCTTCAAGAAGGCCGTGACCGGCGAGGGCGTGAAGCTGATGGTAGCAAGCGGAACGGGCGACCTGTTCCTGGCGCAAGAGAAGCGCGACATCATGATCCTCGACCTCCAGAACGAACGCATGACCGTGAACGGCGACAACATCCTGGCCTTCGAGCCTGGAATCGAGTGGGATATAAAGCGGGTCGAGGGCGCAGGCCGCCTCTCGGGCGGCCTCTTCAACGTCGTTCTGGAAGGCAGGGGCAAGGTCGCCGTCACCTCGGTCGGGAAACCGGTCCTCCTGGACACCTCGACCCCCACCTTCGCCGACCCCGAGTCCGCAATCGCCTGGAGCGGAGGCGTGAGCACCAACGTAAAGAGCGACGTCTCCTTCAAGACCTTTACGGGACGCGGCAGCGGAGAATCGTTCCAGGTGGCTTTCCAGGGCGCAGGCTGGGTCCTCGTACAGCCCTCGGAAGGCCCCACCGTCCCCCCGCACTCACACGGTGGCGATAGCGGCTGAGGAAGCGGTCTCGGCTCTTTGTTCGAGGATTAGCATATCGGCATTCACCCAGGCCTGGAAGGAGAGCACAGCGCGGTTCGCAGGTGGGCGACTCGGCACGCCACGTGCCGCCCCCGATCCAGGCGCAGGATACCATGTTTATTTCTTATGTATATCTGTAACGGTTCCGGTGGTAGTATGCACATAAGAAAATGAAAGGAGACGTGGATAGAATCAGGGCGGATAACGCGGGAGTGGTTGGAGAGGCTTGACCCGGCGGAGTTCCGGGAGATCTCGGGCATGATCTCCGACATCGAGCGAGAGCGTGCTAGGGCGCGGCGGGAGAAACTGGAACAAAGACGGTCCGCGGCCCGCGAAGGGGCGCGCAACAGGCGCTACCTCAGGCTGGAACGCGTCAATTGCGGCAAGAAAAGCTGTAAGAAGTGCGCCGCCGGAGAACTCCACGGCCCCTACTGGTACCTGTACCGCCCGAAGCAGAACGGAAACGGCCGCACGAGCCAATACGTCGGCAAGATCCTGCCCCAACCCCTCGCCCAGGAATTCGGTGTTCCCGATGACAAGCGAACGACAACCTAGCAGATTTTCTTATGTACAGACTCGCGGCGTGTAGCGTTTTACATGACATAAGAGGACCGAAGCCTTTATCCGTGGAATAGGAGGCTAGGTTGGTTCGCGAAGCGCCGCTACGGGGCTTCCTCTCTAGGCGGTACTTTGTGGATTGATCGCTCTGGAGGAACCAAGTACCTCTCCTGAAGCGTCCAGGGCGTTCACGGCGATGTAAGGTTCGCTGGTTTTTACCGTGATCACGGTTTCGAAGCCTTCTTTGGGGGTCGAAGCGAGCTTCTTCAGGTTTTCCGGGCTGCCTCCGGCCAGCACCTGCCAGGTGGCCACTTCCGTGGAGCCGTTCCAGCTCGCGTAGATCTTCACTTCGCCGTCCTGCCCTGACTCTGCGGCAATCGCGGGGTCGTATTTCGGGTACCCCTTCCAAGGGTAGCGGAAGGCCCTGTAGGTTTCGCTTTCGAGCGGGAACTCGGCGTTGAAAAGCAGCTCTCCCGTGTGGCTGAACTCCGAGATCACCGGCGAGCTGCCCCACCCGACGAAGACGTTGCCGTTCGGGAGCACTTCGACGTTACCCTGGAGGGGAGCGAACAGCTTGTTGGGGTGGGTGTACTCGCGTACCAGGGTGGCCTTCATGGCGTCCTCGTCGATCCCGATCACGGCGCCGCGAGACTGCTCCGCCGTGTTCGTGCTGCCGTTGTCGAAGAGGGTGATCGTTCCGTCGGGGTGGCTGCGGGCGTCGTGCTGGTAGTAGAAACGGACGCCGGGGCCCAACTCGAAGTCGCTCTTCTCGCCGCCGAGGCGCCAGACGATCTCGCCGGTATTGCGGTTGATCTTGAAGACCGTCGAGGTCTCGCGGGAGGAGATGATGATGTGGTTCTCGGCGAAAACGTCGATAGAGTTGATGTGGAGATGATCGTAGTAGACGGGGGGGTGCTCTACGAGTTCGACGTGGTCGAGGCTGTGCCACTCGAAGAGGACCTCGCCGGTCTCGATGTCTATTTCCTGGACTATACCGTCGAGCACCGTGGCGTCGGCGGGGCCGCCCAACGAGGTAAGGTCTTTGTCCACCCCGTGGTAGATGGTGACAAAGGCTGTACCCTGGGGTGTGATCAGGAACTCGTGGTGGTCGGCCTCGAAGCCGTTGCCGGCTCTTACCCTCTTTATCTCGCTGTAGGAATGGTCGCAGATAACGCACTCGCCTTCACCGTAGCCGGTGTGGCGGCCCACCCACCAGGTCAGCACCGTCTCGCCCTTGTACTCCTGTAGCTTGAAGTTCATCACGTCCAGGGATTCGTCGCTCAGCAGGTGCAGCCACACGGGTTGTCCCTGGTTGTCCAGGATCACGCACCCGTCCTGGCTGGGATGGGCCTCCTCGGGCCCGTT
>JBKPSF010000272.1:0-4144 GCA_046734875.1 Actinomycetota bacterium
CTCTTCGAGAAGCTCCTCGTAACCGGCGATCCGGAGCGCTTCGTCGAGCGCGGCATCATAATCTCCGCCGTCGTACTCCCAGCCCATGACGGAGACGTAGGGCATCTGCTCCTTCTTGACGAAGTTCTTGCGCCTGAGCTCCACCGGGTCCATCCCGAGTTCGTCGGCCAGCACGTCCATGGTGCGTTCCATCAAATAGATAGCTTCTGTGACCCTGAACGAGCAGCGGTAGGCGATGCCGCCGGGCGCTTTGTTCGAGTAGACGCCGGTGGCCTCGGCGAAGGCGGCGGGCACGTCGTAGCAGCTCGTGAAGATCGGGAAGAAGCCGGTCGGGTACTGCTCGCCTGGTTGGGCGTGGGCGTCGAAGGCGCCGTGGTCGGCCAGGATGGTGGAACGGACCCCGAGGATCTCTCCTTCTTTTGTCGCTGCTATCTCGCCGGTCATGCGGTAGTCGCGGGCGAAGGAGCTGCTCATCAGGTTGTCCGAGCGGCTCTCCATCCACTTCACGGGGCGGCCTATGATCAGTGACGCTACGGTCGCGCAGACGTAGCCGGGGTAGATCGGGACCTTGTTCCCGAACCCCCCACCGATGTCGGGGGAGATTATCCGGATCTGGTGTTCCGGCAACCCACTTACAATGGCAAACAGCGTCCTGTGGGCGTGCGGCGCCTGGGAGGTCATGTAGATAGTCATCTTGCCGGTCGAGACGTCGTAGTCGGCCACGGCCCCGCAAGTCTCCATCGGCGCCGGATGGCACCGCGGATAGAACATGTCCTGACTGACGGTTACCTCGGCCCGCTCGAAGGCCCGTCGTGTCGCCTCTCTATCACCCGCGTCCCAGTAGAAGATGCGGTTGTCTTCCTTGTCCTCTTTATCGTCGCGGATGATCGGGGCGCCCTCGTCGAGAGATCTGCGAGAATCGACGATCGCGTCCAGCGGCTCGTAGTCCACGTCTATGAGCTCCAGGGCGTCCTGGGCCACGTACTTGTCGTCGGCGACGACGAAAGCCACCTCCTGGCCCTGAAATCGTACCTTGTCCGTGGCGAGCACGGCCTGCGTGTCACCCGCGAGCGTCGGCATCCAGGCCAGCCCTTGCGCGTCGAGGTCCGCGCCCGTGATGACGGCGTGGACCCCTTCGAGCTCCAGCGCCGCGGATGTGTCTATGCCATTTATCCTGGCGTGGGCGAAGGGGCTGCGCAAAATAGCGGAGTGGAGCATGCCGGGGAGACGCACGTCGTCGACGTAGTTCCCTTTACCCCGCACGAAGCGCCCGTCCTCCTTGCGCAACATGCGGTCGCCCATCGTGTGCCTCGGGGCAGTCTCCATTACGCGCTCACCCCTTCCCTGCTATTTGCCGCCCATTGGACGGCCTTGATGATGTTTTCATAGCCGGTGCAGCGGCAGAGGTTGCCGGAGATGGCTTCCCTTATCTCCGCCTCCGTCGGGTCAGGGTTCTTCTCCAGGAAAGCGGTGGCGGTCAGGATCATGCCCGGCGTGCAGAAACCGCATTGGAGACCGTGCTCGACGTGGAACCCTTCCTGCACCGGCGTGAGCTCCGTTCCGCTCCAGATGCCTTCGATGGTGGTGATTTCGTGTCCGTTGGCCCGGACGGCCAGCACGGTGCACGACTTGACAGGGTATCCGTCCAACTGCACCGTGCACGCCCCGCAGTTGGACGTATCGCACGCCCAGTGCGTCCCCGTCAGCCCCAGGTTGTCCCTCAAGAAGTGGACCAGGAGCAGGCGCGGCTCGACGTCGGCCTCGCGCGGCTCACCGTTGACGTTGATGCTTATGCGCACTACGCTCCTCCTCCCGCCCGCTCGACGGCCTTCTCCAGCGCCCGAGCAACGAGGACCTTGACCAGGTCCCGCTTGTACTCGACGGGACCTCTGGCGTCCTCGGGCGGGTCGCTCTCCTCTGCGGCCCTTTCTCCAGCGCGCCTGTAGAGTCCTGCGTCCGGGCGCTGTCCCTCCAGGATCTCCTCCGCGCCGCGGGCACGAAGCGTCTGGCCGCCGACGGCGCACATCCCGATGCCGGCGTCCCTGATCTCGCCGCCGCCCAAGTTCAGGGCGACGCCGATGGCCGCCGAGGCGTAGTCGCCTGTCCGGCGCTTGACCTTGGTGTAGGCGCTCCCCATCGGCGCGCGCAGGACGCGGGCCGCCACGACGATCTCCGCCGGGTCCAGTACCGTCTCGAAGGGGCCCGTCTGCAACGCGTCTATGGGGATGGTCCTTTCGCCGTCGGGGCCGCGGGCCACGACCTCGCAGCCAAGGGCCATGAACGCTGCGGGCAAATCTTCGGCCGGGTCCCCGTGGGCTAGCGAGCCGCCGACGGTGCCCATGTTGCGCACGAGGGGGTCGGCGATCATGGTCTCCGCGTCCCTGAGTATCGGGTAGCGCTCGTCTACGACCTCGGAATCCAGCAGGTCCTGGTGGCGGGCCAGGGCGCCTATCTCTAGCGCGCCGTTTTCCTCCCTGATGTAACGCAGATCTCCGTCCAGTTCGTGGATGTCGATGAGCGTTTCGGGGAAGGCCAGCCGCAGCTTCATCATCGGGATCAGGCTGTGGCCGCCGGCCAGGAGCCTGGCCTCCGGCCCGTACCGCTCCAGCAGCCCTATGGCCTCCTCGACCGAGGACGCCACCTCGTAATCGAACCGCGCCGGTACTTGCAACGCCTCCTCCTTTCCCCAAAGGCTATGCCGCCACTAGGTCCCCACCCGATGGCACGTGTTTTGGCGAGCGGCAGTATAACAGAGACGGAAAATCCGATACATCGGCCTAACGCTCCGTGGGCGTTGCCTCTCTTTGCTCCGGCTCGTGGATCGCACCCGAGCGCTCGGCGAGCCGTCCTCCTGCATGCCCGGTCCTGAGCGCGATGATCTCCCCAGCGATGGCCACCGCCGTCTCCTCCGGCGTGCGCGCCCCGACGTCGAGTCCTATGGGACTGCTAATGCGCGAGAGCTCCTCCTCCGTAACGCCCTCTTCTTTCAGGCGCGCCGTGCGGTTGTTGTGGGTTCTGCGGCTGCCCATCGCCCCGATGTAGCCGGCCTCCGTCGCGAGCGCCGCCTTGAGCACGGGAACGTCGAACTTCGGGTCGTGGGTGAGCACGCAGATCACGGTCCGTTTATCCGCCTCGGCCGTCTGAAGGAACTCGTCGGGCCAGGCGACTACGACCTCGTCGGCGGTAGGGAACCGTTCGCGGGTCGCGAACACGGCCCGTGCGTCGCAGACGATGACCCTGTAGCCCATGAACTTGCCTATGCGGGCGACGGCCGAGGCGAAGTCTATGGCCCCGAACACGTACATCTTGGGCGGCGGCGCGAACGACTGGATAAAGACCGCCACGTCCTCCATACGGCGCTGGCCCCGCGGCCCGAAGTGCCGCGTCTCGGTACGCCCGCCCTCCAGCAGACCCCGCGCCGACTCCACTATCGCTTTGTCGAGTTCCCCGTTGCCGGCTGTGCCCTCGTAATCTTCCGGCGTCACCAGTATCTTGCCGCCGAGGGTACCTTCGGGACCTTCTATAACCGTCGCCATCGCTACCGGCGATTGCTCCCTCAGCGCCGCGTGCCAGCGGGAGAGGATGCCCATTACCAATCGACCTTCTCCACGAAGATGTGGATGATGCCGCCACACGTCAGCCCTACCCCGAAGGCCTCGTCGTCCGAGATGCCGTAGGAAAGCAGCTTCGGCCTACCTGTCTCTATAGCCTGCATTGCCTCTTCGAACACCGCAGGCTCCACGCACCCGCCGCTAACAGAGCCAACCACCTGCCCGTCCTCGCTGACGGCCATCGAAGTCCCTGGTCCGAGCGGACCGCTCCTCTCCACCTTCACCACGGTCGCCAGAGCGGCCTGCTTCTCCTCCTCGCGCCAGCTCGCAACCTTATCCACCACGGGATTCAACTCGTGCCTCCCTTCGGTCGGCAGCACTTCAGCTTTCTTGCTGACCGGCTGACTAGCTGACCAGCTTCATTATTCTATCTCTCGTTTCCCGCTACGCCGGAGATTGCGCGGGCTAGCTCTTCCAGGGACTCGAAGTTGTGGCCGGAGAGGAACACGTCGACGTGCGGGAGCGCGGCGGCCATGCCTCGGGCCAATGGTTGGTAGCCCGGTGCGGCCTTGAGGGGGTTTACCCAGACGACT
>JBKPSF010000273.1:0-3759 GCA_046734875.1 Actinomycetota bacterium
CATAGTTCGCAAGACGGCGCACCCCAGCTCGGGAAGCCCGTTGAACGGCGGGCCGCAGATGGTGGAGGTGAGCCGGGATGGGCGCAGGGTCTACTTCAGCAACTCGCTGTACTCAAGCTGGGACGATCAGTTCTACCCCGAAGGCATCAAGGGCTGGGTGGCCAAGTTGAACGCCAACCCCGATGGCGGCCTCGCCGTAGACCCCGACTTCTTCGTGGATTTCGGGGACGAGAGGCCACACCAGATCCGGCTCGAGGGCGGTGACTCTTCCTCCGACTCGTTCTGCTACCCCTCATGAACGGCATGGGAAGCATGGCCCACGAGAACTGGCCCTGGCTCGCCCTGATCCTCCTGGGCGCTTACCACGGCCTTAACCCTGCGATGGGCTGGCTCTTTGCGGTAAGCCTGGGTCTGCAGGAAGGACGCCGGGAGGCAGTTTTCAAGGCATTCTGGCCCATCGCCCTCGGACACGCTGCCGCCGTCACCTTTGTTGTGGCGGCGGTCCTTGTCGCGCAGGTAGTGCTGCCGCTGGAGGTGCTCAGGTACCTGGGAGCGACCGCTCTCATCCTCTTCGGCCTCTACAAGCTGCTCGTGCGCAAGCACCCGCGCTGGGTCGGGATGCGAGTCGGCTTCAAGGACCTGACTGTGTGGTCTTTCATCATGGCCAGCGCGCACGGGGCTGGCCTCATGCTCGTCCCCGTACTGCTCGAGCTCTCCGGAACGATGCAGGAGATGGAGCATCGGGCGCACGAGGCGCACGAACACTGGGGCCACAGCGTACACCTCCTCCTTACCAACCCGGCGGTGCTCACCGACTTCGCGGCGGTCGCCGTGCACACCCTGGCGATGTTCGCGGTGATGGCGGTGGTTGCGCTGGTGGTCTACGACAGACTCGGCCTCATGATCCTCAAGCGCACCTGGTTCAACGTGGATCTCTTGTGGGCCGGAGCATTGGTAGGCGCGGGCGTCATTACGCTGATCGTCTAGATCGTCTAGAGCGACTGTCCTAGAGGGAATTATGGACTCGACCCAAGTACAACAATGGCTCGGTGGAGAAAGAGGCGAGCGAAAGCGACGAAGTGCAGCCCTGCCAAAGTGGTGGGTAGCCTCTCGTAGTCTTTGAATAGGCGCCGAAACCGCGATGCCCATGCGAAATCGCGTTCCACGACCCAGCGGCGTGGTAGTAGCACGAAGCCGCGTTTGGCCTCCGGGTGCTTGACTACCTCCAGACGGATGCCATGAGCCTCTGCTTCTTCCGCCGGACGTTCCCCGGCATAGCCCTGGTCCACGTACGCCAACTGTGCGGCTGTCGAGAATCGCCGCCATCGGCTTGGACGCTCTGACCTCCGAAAGACGCAAGAGTACACGCAAATCGTGGACCATCGCTTCGAAGACGCCTGCAGAGAGCCATCTCCTCGTCTGTTGGTAGACGGCTTCCCACGGCGGCAGGTCGTACGGCATATACCTCCACGGAGAGCCGGTGCGCACGACCCACCTGAGCCCGTTTAAGACCTCACGCAGATCGTGGGTGCGCTGGGGCGCGTCTTCTCGAACGAGCGCCAAGTACGGGGCAACGAAGGCCCACTCTTCGTCGGAAACATCGCTTGGGTAAGGCTTTCTGTTCGGCATGCCCGAATGCTATCCCGTCTGGGTTAGCGTTCATAGCACCCTCTAGGCGTCTCGGTCGAAGCTCTACCCGCGGCGCAGCTCCCCCATGAGATCCGCCCTCCTCTTGAGTTCTTCGTCTACGAGCAGCCACTCGACGTAATTAGCGTCCTCCAGCTTGAGCAGCAGCCATTCCCTGGGCAGCGAGTACACCCGATACGGGAGCGCGTTGTCGAACGCCTCGTTAGCGATATCCTCACTGAGGGCGTTCACGACTTCCAGGTATTCGTCCGGACCTGGATCCCCGAGTTCCCGGCGCTGCCGCTCGGCGGCCTCCCTATCGGTGAAGAGCATCGGGGCTTGCATGCCGTCCTCATCTTCCCAGCGAAGGGCCTCGGGCCACGCGGGGACCGACAACACATTCATCTTCTCCTCTGGGTCGTCTTCCGGGCCTTGGGCCAGGTACCAGTACCGCTCTTCGTCCATCGCGTCCTCCTCTCGTTAGGGCCCTTCGTACTCTACTCTATGGACCCGTCTTCCTTTGAGCGTGGAGGAGGTCTCCAGGAGGATCGACGGCCTTCCCGCCGAGCAGCTCAAGAAGGTGCGCGAGTTCGAGAAGGGCCACAAGAACCGCGAGACCCTCATCGCGCAGATCGACCGCAAGATAAGGGCCAACTCCTAAGGCGAACCCTTTAGAACGAGACGTCGAGGGCTGGGACTAACCTCCCAGCCCTTTTCTTGTGCGGCGTCGCGCCGTTCCTCGTACCGGCGAACTTCTGAGAATTAACCTTCTACGACGTTGGGTGCATAGAGCCTTCTCCTTGAGTTCTTCGGTATGCTTGATACCATCGGCGTCTAGTGCAGCTTCAAGATAGGTTTCGTGTTGCGAGTTATAGTGGGCAGCATGAAAACTCCGATCTTCGTACGTTCGTTCTCAGATGAGGAGCGTGAAGCCCTCCAAGCCTCTCTGCGCTCGAAAAGCGCTTTCACCTTGCGCCGTTCCCAGATGCTTCTGGCCAGTTCGAGGGGCCAGAGTATGTCCCGAAAATAGCCGAGAGCCTCGGATGCGGAGAGCAAACGGTGCGCGACGCTATCCACGACTTCAACGAGAGGGGCCTGGATGCACTCGTTGCCAGATCCTCGCGCCCCAAGAGAACCCGGGACGCCTTCGACAAGGAGAGTGCCGAGGCTCTAAGGGAGATGCTCCACCGCTCCCCGAGGGAGTTCGGATACGAGTCGAGCCTTTGGACTTTGGATATGGCCGCCGAGACCGCCTTTGAGGAGGGGCTTACACGCAGGCGGGTCTCGCACGAGACCATAAGGAGCACCCTGGCGCGCCTTCTCGGGGTGAGATGGATGCGGGCCAAGCGGTGGATCACTTCCCCCGACCCCCTCTACGAAAGAAAAAAAGGCCAGCTTCGCTAGCGACCGGCTGATGGAAGTGGCCCAGGCCAACCCCGACACTTGGGCCGTGGGTTTCCTGGACGAGTGCTGGTGGAGCAGGGTGGCCCT
Source organism: Actinomycetota bacterium (assembly GCA_046734875.1). Taxonomy (GTDB): domain Bacteria; phylum Actinomycetota; class Rubrobacteria; order Rubrobacterales; family Rubrobacteraceae; genus Rubrobacter_D. Next base: position 3,118 of record JBKPSF010000273.1, read on the forward strand.
GCCTACCCTGAGCAGCTTCTCCGAGGAGGGCAAGCCCCTCCGCCTTATCCAGCGGTCGGTCGCCAAAGACGACCCCGAGCCGAAAGCGATCTCCTGCTACGGGCTCTACCTGCCACAGATCGGCGATACGTGGCTGCGGTTTGTTGACGGGAGGCCCATCAGTTCCATAACGATCCGATTGCTCGAGTGGAGCCTGCACGAGCTCGAAGAGATCGGCAAGAAGGTCCTTGTGCTCGTCTGGGACAACGCTTCCTGGCATGTCTCCAAAGAGGTCAGGCGCTGGCTGGGCAAGCACAACCGAGAGGTCAAGGAGAGCGGCAGCGAAGCCGGAGTGAGGATCGTCAGTTGCCTTCTTCCCAAGAAGAGCCCGTGGCTGAATGCCATCGAGCCCAAGTGGGTTCACGGCAAGCGCAGGGTCGTAGAGCCGGAGGGGTTGCTCGGAGCATACGAGCTTGCGGATAGGGTATGCTGGGTATTCGGTTGTCCTCATTACGAGCATCTTCCGTTCCCCGGAAGGTCGCTTGATCATGCACTAGCAACGGGTGATCGGTACGATCGGCCGGTTCCGGGGAGAGGACATACCGCTCGACCCTCTCTCCACCGGTACGGAGGTCGGGGGCGAAAGCGGAGGGGTCGCAGGCC
>JBKPSF010000274.1:0-4145 GCA_046734875.1 Actinomycetota bacterium
GGCCGACCAGTTCCCAGAACACGTAGAGCTGGATAAAGTTCGGGGCCAGAACCAGTCCGAGCATCGAGGCCGTGAACAGGTTCAGCACGGCATAGAACCAGGCGAAGCGTTTATCGCCCTCCATGAAGGCGCCCGAGTAGAGCTGGATCATGAGGCTCACGAAGCTCACCACGACGAGCATCACCGCCGCCAGGCCGTCGATAAGAACGCCCATCGAGAAAGAGCCGCCGGCGCCCAGGTCGATCCAGTTTACGGAGAACTCTATCGGCGCCCCGCCGCCAGGCACGATGCCGGCCACGAAGAGCAGGGCGAACACGGAGAAGACCAGCGAGATCGTCACCCCTAGGATGGCCACGTATTGGGCGTTCTCCTTGAGGAGGCGTCCGAACAAGGTCAGCACGACGAACACCAACGCAGGGAGCACCGGTATCGCCGTTATGATCAGCTGTTGGCCTACGGTCTGCACAAGCCTCCCTCTAGCCTCTCATCGAGGTTACTTCGTCCACGTTCACGGTCCGCCGCGAGCGGAACACGGCGAGCACTATAGCAAGTCCGACCGCGATCTCCGCGGCCGCAATGGCGATGACCAATACCGCGTAGCTAACCCCGAGCCCCCCGGCACCTGGCAGATAGTCCGCGAAGGCGACGAGCGTCAGGTTGACGCCGTTTATCATCAACTCGACGCACATAAAGATGACGACGGCGTTGCGCCGGATCAAAGCTCCCCACGCCCCGATGGCGAACAGGAAAGCCCCCACGACGAGGTACCCCTCTAGCGGCGGCGCGGAGACGAGCGCGTCGATAACCTGCTGGACCTGGGCCGGCATCTCTGGCATTACTCGCGCACCCCCCGATCGACGCCCTGGCCCATCTTGCGGCGGCTAACGACGATGGCAGCGACCACGGCAACCAGGAGCAGCACCGAAGCAACCTCGAAGAGCAGGGTGAAGATCTCGGCCCCTTGGCTGACGCCGAGCAGGTCACGCCCGAAGGCGGCAACCTCCCGCGGCCCGTTCCCAGCCTTCGTCGCTCCCCAGTTCTCGGCGGCCAGCACGTAGGCCAGGAAGAGACCAACGCCTGCAGCCACGACGAAACCGGCCCAGAACTGGCGGTTGATTATGGTGCGGTAGCGCCTGACCTGCGGCTTCTGGGTGAACATGATCCCGAACAAAATCACCACCGTAACGGCGCCCACGTAGATCAAGACCTGGAACGCGGCGAGCGCTGGCGCGTTGAGCATCACGAAGTACCCGGAGATTCCGAGGAACGACCCAGACATGAAAAGTGCGGAATGCACGACGCTGCGGCTCAACACCACCCCGAGCGCCGAGACCAGCGTCATCCCGGCCAGAAAGGCGAACGCGACGGTCAAGCCGCTTCGTCCCCTGTCCTGGGCTGCGCCACGGTTCTTGGAGCTTTCTTGCCCGTTGGCTTTTTCTTTTTCTTCACGGCCGGCTTGGGGTCTACCCTCGGGTCGACGGGGCGCTCGCCGAACTGCCTGGCGAGCTCCAGGCGGTTGTAGGCCTGCGCCTCGAACTCCTCGGTGTGGTAGATGCAGTTCACGGGGCAGACCTCGACACAAAGCGAGCAGTACATGCAGCGCGAGTCGTCGATCACGAACCCTATGGGGTAAGGCTTGGGTTTGCCGGACCCGTCGGCATCGCGTTTCGTCTGCTCGATCGAGATGCAGTGGTCGGGGCAGATCCTCATGCACTGCAGACACGCGATGCAACGGTCCATGTCCACGGTGAGCATCCCCCTGCTACGTTCGGGAAGATCCCGTTTATACTCGGGGTACTGACGGGTGATCTTCTGCCCGAAGAGATGCTGCAGGGTTACCCCCATACCCTTCAAGATGCCCTGTCCGACTTGTGGCATATCCGAAACCTTTCCTCTAGGCGCCAAGCGAGGGGAACACGAGCATCAGCCCCGCCGTCACGAACAACCAGATCAGCGTCATGGGAACGAGAATCTTCCAGCCGAGGTCCATGAGCTGATCCATCCTGAGACGGGGTACGCTCCACCTTATCCACTGGAAGGTAAACATGATGAGCGCCGTCTTGATCCCGAACCAGACCCAGTTGAAGTTCCCGAGGTCGAGGAAAGGAAGCGGCGGCTGCCAGCCGCCCACGAACAGCGTCACCGTGATGGCCGACATGACGGCCATCGAGGCGAACTCGGCGGCCTGTATGAGGGCCCAGGTCATCCCCGAATACTCGACCATGAAGCCGCCGACGATCTCGCTCTCCCCCTCGGGCAAGTCGAAGGGAACCCGCTTCACCTCGGCGAGCCCCGAGATGTAGAAGGTTATGAACATGGGGAACTGGAACAGGAAGTACCAGCTCCAGATCGTATCGCCCTGCGCCTCGACCACATCCACGAGCGAGAGGCTACCAGTAAGCATGACAACGCCGAGCAGGCTAAGGATCAACGGCACCTCGTAGGAGATCATCTGCGCAGCCCCGCGCAGCGCTCCGAGCAACGAGAACGCCGAGCGACTCCCGTAGCCGGCCATCACGACGCCTAAAGCGCCGATGGAGGTGATGGCCACGAAGAACAGTATCGCGACGTTCAGGTCAGCGACCACAGCGTCGGGCGCGAACGGGACGACCAGCCACACGAGCGCGGCCGGTATGAACATGGCTATCGGCGCCCCGAGGAATACCCAGAGGTCCGATCTTCCCGGCGAGACGTTCTCCTTGGAAAACAGCTTGAACACGTCGGCGGCGGGCTGCAGCAGACCGCGCGGCCCGACCCTGTTCGGCCCGTAGCGGAGGTGGATGTACCCCGAAACTTTCCGCTCGGCCATAGTCAGGACGGCGGCGAGGTTCAGCACGAGGAACAGGACCGCCCCGAAGGAGATAAGAAGCCGGATCGGCTCCATTTCGAGCAAATCAAGGACCGTCTGCATCTACTTGTCCCACCCGCCGGAGACGGGGTCGACGAGGCCCATGATCGGCATGATGTCGGGCAGATAATGACCTGGTACGATCTCCTGCAAGAGCTGCATGTTGCAGAAGCTCGGGTCCCGGTAATGGACCCTGTAAGGCGTGTCCGAGCCATCCGAGACGACGTGGACGGCGTACTCCCCGCGAGGGCTCTCAACCCGTCCGAAGCCGTCGCCCTCATCCGGTCGCAGCCTGCGGCCGAGATCTCCCATTACCTCGCCTTCTGGCATCTTTTCGAGGCACTGCTTTATGAGCCGTATGCTCTGCAGACACTCCGCGATGCGCACCCTGTAAGAAGCCTCGACATCTCCCGCCGTATCGGTAATGACGTCGAACTCCAGCTCGGGGTAGATACTGTACGGGTAGTCGCGCCTGATGTCGAAGTCGACGCCCGTGCAACGCAGGGCCGGGCCCGTCACGCCCATCTCGACGGCCTGTTCCTGGGTCATATTCCCGACGTTGCGGGTGCGGGAGATAAAGATCTCATTCCCCGCGATAAGGTCAACGAAGTCACGCTGGAAGTGGTCCTCCAGACTCTCGATGTAGTCCCAGATCTTCTGCGGTATGTCGGGCGGAAGGTCAGCCTTGACTCCGCCTATCCTGATGTAGTGGAACATCATCCGCGCGCCGGTCACGGCCTCGAAGATGGACTGTATCCTCTCCCGCTCCCTGAATGCGTAGAGGATCGGGGTGAAGGCCCCGAGCTCCAGCATGAGGAAGCCGATGGACGGGATGTGGCTCGCAAGCCGCATCAGCTCGCACATGAGGACGCGGATGTACTCGGCCCTCGGCGGTATCTCCACGTCGAGCAGATCTTCGACGGCCAGGACGTAGCCGTGTTCGTTGTGCATGTTGGCGAAGTAGTCGAGCCTGTCCGTCAGGGGGATGACGGCCGGGTACATGCGGTTCTCGGCGATCTTCTCCTGGCAGCGGTGCAAATACCCCATCACGGGGTCGCACCTGACGACGGTCTCCCCGTCGAGCTCGAGGATGAGCCTGAGCAATCCGTGCATGGCCGGATGCTGCGGACCCATGTTCATATCTATGGTCTCTAGTCCGAACTCGTCCCTGATGTCCGGGCTTACCAGGCGGCTGCTCGCCGGCTCGGTGAGAGCGCCCTCGTGATGTGCGCGGCGTTCCTCGCTTAGCATAACCCTACCTCAGTCCCTCGAAGGTGCGCTTGGTGCTGATCTCGAA
>JBKPSF010000275.1:0-2092 GCA_046734875.1 Actinomycetota bacterium
GGCCAACCTTCTCGCTCGGATTGGCGCCGTCGGTCATGCTCTCTGGCGCGAACCCCCGCCCCCAGTCGCGCACTTCGAGCCGGACCGCCTGGTCGCTGAGCTCGAGCGCTACTTGCACCCTATCCGCCCGCGCGTGCTTGCGCACGTTGGTAAGCGCTTCCTGAGCGACCCTGAAAAGCGCCGTCTCCACCACTTCTGGCAAGCGCTCTCCTCCCAGCGTTTCCTCGTATCTTGTCCGAAGACTCTCATCGGAAAGCCTCTCCACCTGCAGGCGGAGCGCGGTCGCAAGTCCGAAGTCGTCGAGCACCGTGGGGCGCAGGTAGGCGACCACGTTGCGGGCTTCTTCGACGGTTTGTTGGAGCATCCCCAGTGCTCGATCGAGCGCCTCTTCGCCGCGGGTCGTGCTGGGAGGATCATCCGCCGCGAAGTTCTGCAGGTGCTGGTAGGCGGCGGCGGCGACCTGGGCGAGCCCGTCGTGCACTTCGTAAGCCACCAGGCGTCGTTCCTCCTCCTGGGCCGTCACGAGTTTGCCCACGAGGTCTTGCAGCCGGCGCCTGTGCTCGGCGAGTTGTTCGTAGAGCCGGGCGTTCTCCAGAGCGCTCGCAGCCTGGTTGGCCACGCTGGCGAAGGTCTCCAATGCCCCGCCCTCCGAGAGGTGCTCCGAGCCGTAGACCTCGAGCACGCCGATGACCCGTTCGCGCACCCGCAACGGGACGAACAACCCTGCGAGGTGCTCCGCTTGTGGGCCCGGGCTATCCATCTCCAAGAGCCTTTCCTCTTCGGTCTCGAAGGCGTCTTGTCGCGCGGCCCTGGCCCCCGGCTCATCGCGAACCCAAGCGAGAAGGCCCTCCGGTCCGATCGTGCGCCATGCGTGCAGGCGCTCTGGATCATCGCCCAGGTTGATGATCGCCGCCGTCGTACCAGGGACCTCTCCAATAATCCCGAGCAAGCGCGATCCGATCTCCTCGCGCTCGAGGCTGGAGCTCAAGACCTGTCCCGTTTCGTAGAGGGCGAGCAATGCGTCCAGGCTGCGCCTTATCGTCGCTTCTGCCTGCTTGCGCTCCGTGATGTCGCGCAGGACCATCGAGAAGCCCCGCAGGTTTCCCAACTCGTCCCTCAAAGCCGTCACGAGCGCGTTCGCCCAGAACCTGGAGCCGTCCTTGTGGACCCTTTCGCCTTCTTCCTCGTAGCGGCCCTCCTCCTTGGCAACGCGCAGCGCCTCCTCGGCGTGGCCGCGCTCGGCGTCTTCCCGGGTATAGAAAACGGAGAAGTGCTTGCCGACGATCTCCTTTGCCGCGTACCCATTGATGCCCTCGGCGCCCTCGTTCCAGCTGGCGACACGCCCTTCGGGGTCGAGCATGAAGATGGCGTAGTCCTGTACCCCTTGCACCATCAGCCTGAAGCGCTCCTCGCTTTGGCGCAGTTTCTCCTGGTGATTCCTCGCGTCCAGTTCGCTCGTCTCGGCCCGACGCCTGGCAGCACGCAGTGTCTCGGCGAGCGAGCTGATCACCACCCCCTGCGCCGCAAACAGGGCCAGCGGCAACGCCGCCACATTTAGCCCCGTGAACGAGCCTTGCGGTGGCAAGAAGAAGTAATCGCCAGCCAGCACACCGAGCGCCGTGGCCAGCAATCCCGGTCCAAAGCCCCCGAACCAGGCGGCGACCATCACGGCCGCCCCCCCAAGCAGCAGGAAAGGGGACTGCGGCGTGCTCGGTGGCGCAGGCAGAAGCCTGAGCAGTAGTATCAGCCCGACCGCCAGGACGGCGACGCCGTAACGAAACCAAGGAGGGTTCCATCCCCCATATGGACTATCTTTGCCGTTACTTGTAGTTGCTAACTTCGCAGAATTGACCTTCTACGAGGTTGGGTGCACAAACGTCGTGGTGTCGATGTGTGACGTGGCGGGCCGCTTGCTACTCGTGGCACACTCATGCCGGAGCCCCGAACCACAAGGGGCTTAGGGATGTTACGAAGGATCTTGCTCGTCTGCGGTGTCGTCTCATCGGTGCTGTATGTCGTGGTCGACGTGCTAGGGACCCTGCACTATCCGGGCCACCGCTACACCGAGCAACAGTTCAGCGAGTTGACGGCC
>JBKPSF010000276.1:0-6687 GCA_046734875.1 Actinomycetota bacterium
GTCGTAGGCGTCGTGCAGCCCCGAGTTGAGCCCCTCCCCTCCGAACGGGCTGGAGAGGTGGGCGGCGTCGCCGATGAGGAAACGCCTGTCGTCCGCCAGGCGCGAGGAGATCCGGCGGTGCATCCGAAACGGCGAAACCCAGGCGACATCGGTGGGACGAGACCTCCCACCGATCCTTACCTCGGTGCGGGCGACGACTTCTTCGGCGGATACCGTCTGCACCTCCTCTTCGAGGTCCTGGAAGGTTAGCCAGCGTCCACCGGGGAGCGGTGAGAGCAGCATCATGCCCTCCCTGCTGCAGAAGAAGTTGCCCTGATCCCGCGGTACCGACGCTTGCATAGCGATGTCGGCGACGAGGAAGTGGCCCTGGTAGGTGGTGCCCTCGAGGTGCTCGCTCATCGAGTGGCGCGTGACGCTGTGCGCCCCACCAGCACCGATGACTACTTCGGGATGTACCGTCTCCACGCCGCCATCCGCGTGCACCAGCTCGACGGAGACGTCGCTTCCATCCATCTCCACCTCAGTCGCCGTGACCCCCCGCTCGACCGCGCCGCCAAGCGACGCGAGACGGGCCTCGAGGATGCGCTGGGTCTCGTACTGCGGGAGGCAGCACTGGAACTCGTAGCCGCAGTCGATGCCTGTGAAGTCGAGGCCGGCAAGCTCGGACATATCGGGCCCGTACAAGCGAACGCGGTGGACGTGCTCGGAGGAATCGAGAAAAGGTTCAAGCAGGCCCACGGAATCCAGGATCTCCAGGGTGCCGGGTTGTATCACCGTGGCACGTGCCTCGTGGTGCGGCCGCAGCTCCTGCTCGACGAGCCGCACGCGTACGCCGTGGCGGGCGAGCTCGGCGGCGGCGAACAGCCCGGAGGGGCCGCCGCCGATAATCAAAACGTCGTTTCGCGCCATACGATCACCCCGAACGCAAGCTCTCTGGGCCTGGAGTCTAGCAGACCACCAACCCCCACGCGGTAGCCTCAGGAGAGTCCATAAGACGAGCAGCGTCGGTCTTCTAGCAAACCGCACGTCCGTTTATGGGCCAAGAAAGCTGAGAGCGGACCGCTCTAGGACGGGTGCAGCCAGCGGCGGAGCGCGCGGGCGGCATGCCACCCGGCCTCCAGCGGCGGCACCTGATTGCTTTCGGGTGAGTCTTCCGGCACGAGCACGCGCAGCGCGCCGGACTCCACCTCGAAACGCAGCGGCGCCTGGAGCGTGATCGGCTCGCCGTCCACCCCGGCTCGCACCACCTCGCCGAGGACGCCCGTCTCCAGGCGCTCGGCGGTCCAGTGGCGTAATGCGGGGCGGAACTCTATGGCGCCGAGCAGTGTTCCCGCGAGCAGCTTTTCGAGCTCGTATAGCGTGCTGGCGTCGAGCACAGAGATCTGCAGGGTTCCCGTGTCAAGGCGGTGGCGCTGGCCGAACTTCTCCCATCTCGCGAATTCGTACGGGTTGTTCGAGACGACCACAGCCACGAGGCTCTCGAGTGGTCCCTCGTCTGGTGGCGTGATACGGAGCGCGTGTCGGAGCTCCGGGTTGGAGAAGACGGCCTGAAGCTTCGCCTGGGCCACGCGGAGCTTATCCTGCCTGTAGCCTGGATCTCCCAGCATCTCGGCGTAGAGGCCCAGGGAGACGTTGTTGATAAACAGACGACCGTTGACGCGGCCCACGTCCACGCGCCGTTCGTGCCGACCGGCGGCGAAAACGTCCAGAGCGCGCAAGGGTCTGATGAGGTCCAGCCCGAGATCGCGCGCGAAGTGGTTGAGGGTGCCCGCGGGCACCACCACGATGGGTAGTCCGCGCTCCACGGCCACCTCGGCCACGGCCGCCACCGACCCGTCGCCGCCGGCCACGGCGAGCGACCCCGCGCCGCCATCCGCCACCTCGACGGCCGCGCTCCTCACGTCCTCCCCGGCCTCCAGCACCCGCACTCCCATCCCGCGCTCGTGGGCTGCCCGGGTCAGGCTCGAAAGTAGGGCCGCCACGCCGCCGGCGGCGGGGTTGAGGATCAGGGTTGAGGAGTTGCCTTCGAAATCAGTCACCAGCAACACTTCCCTCGTTCGTATCCGGCTGGTTCCAACCGCTTTCGGGTAGCGTGTAGCCTCGCGGTTTCACGCTAACTATAAGCCTACCTGCAAGCGGGCACAAAGGGCCCGCTCCGATCTCGCGGCACCTTGCCTCGAGTTGTTATGTGTTACGCCTGTTCGCGTCGTGATACTGTTTACCGGCCAGACACCTTTAAACCGGTGGCGACCGACGATGAAAGGAGTTCCATGGCGGGAACCGTGGACAGGGAAGGGAAGCACGAGCCTTCCGATGAGCGCAAGACACAGATCGTCGATGTGCTGGTCGACGCGTTCTCCGAGCTCATGGACGCGAACCCCGACGCGTTTCGACAGAAGTTTCGGAAGATGGCCGCCGACCCGTTCGCCTTCTATCGTGGCAGCGCGTGCCTGTTCTACGCCGACATGGAACGACAGAGAGATCGCTGGGCCGATGAGCGCACCAGCCGCGTCTGGATCCAGGGCGACCTGCACGCGGAGAACTTCGGCACCTACATGGCCGGCGACGGGGTTTTCGTCTTCGACGTCAACGACTTCGACGAGGCCTACCTGGGCCACTTTACCTGGGACATCAAGCGGATGGTCGCGAGCGTGGCCCTTTTGGCCTGGATGAAGGCGATCTCGGACTCAGACATCGAGTCTTTGATCCGAACGTACCTCCGGGCTTATCTGGAGCAGGTACGCTACTTCGTCGAGAGCGACCGCGACCACGAGTATGCGCTGCGGCTGGAAACCACCGACGGTGAGGTCAGGAACATACTGCTCGAGACCCGGCTGAACACCCGCGTCGGCTTGCTCGACGGGATGACCCTGATCGACGAAAACTTCGAGCGGCGGTTCCGTCGTAGCCCTGGGGTCCGCAACCTCGGCGAAGCCGAAAGGGGCGAAGTGCACGCCGCCTTCGAGTCCTACCTGAACACCATCCCTGACGCGAAGCGCTTCCGGAGCCTCACCTACGCTGTAAAGGACATCGTAGGCCGCCAGGGCTTCGGCATCGGCTCTGCCGGCCTGCCAGCCTACAACGTCCTGGTGGAGGGCCCGACGCAGGCCCTGGAGAACGACGTGGTGCTCTCCATGAAGCAGGGCGGCGTCGCGGCACCCAGCCGGATCGTGCACGACGAGCGGATCGAACACTACTTCGAGCACAACGGGCACCGCACGGCGGTCTCGCAGCGCGCCCTGCAGGCCCACGCCGACCCCTGGCTCGGCTACACCGAGATCGACGGGGTCGGCTTCGTCGTCTCCGAGCTCTCCCCCTACGTCGAGGACCTCGACTGGTCGAATCTCACCGAGCCCGAGCAGATGTCGCCGGTGCTCGACTACCTCGGCCGGGCGACGGCCAAAATCCACTGCGTCGCTGACAAGGACTCCGACCCGGACATAGTCGGCTTCCAGACGGAGGACGAGATCATCGAGGCGGTAAGCGGCAAGGAAGACGAGTTCGTCGAGGAGATGGTGGAGTTCAGTCTTCGATACTCCGAGACCACCCGCGACGACCACAGGCTCTTCGTCGACGCCTTCCGCAACGGCCAGATCCCGGTCCTTTCGGATCGCTGAGACGTAGCGCGACGCAGACCCGAATCGTCAAACCCCGGCCAGGTGTCTATGCACCATCTGCACGGCCACCGATCCCTCCCCCACGGCCGAGGCCACCCGTTTGACCGACCCGTTTCTCACATCGCCGACGGCGAAAACCCCGGGCACGCTCGTCTCCAACGGCATCGGAGCCCGCTCCAGGAACCCATCATGCCAGAGATCCTGGCCGGTGAGAACGAACCCACGCTCGCTTCTCAGGACCTCCTTCGGGAGCCACCCGGTGCGGGGCTCGGCGCCAATCAGGACGAACAACGCCTCGGCTGGGATGGTCTCGGTGTTGCCGGGGCCTTCGACGATCAGGCGTTCCAGGCGCCCCTCTCCGCCCCCATCGACGACCTGGGTATTGAGGCGGACTCCTATGTTGGGAGCAGCTTCGATCTCTTTGATTAGGTAATCGGACATGCTGTCCGAAAGGGACCCACCCCGTACCAGGAGCGTCACCCTGGAGGCGTACCTGGAGAGGTGCATGGCGGCCTGCCCCGCAGAGTTGGCGCCACCCACCACGCAGACCTCTCGCCCCTCCAACGCCCTGGCTTCCGTCACCGCCGCCCCGTAGAAGACGCCCACACCAACCAGGCTCTCGAGGGAGGGCACGCCGAGGCGGCGGTAGGAGGCACCGGTGGCGATGATGACGGCCTTGCTCCTAACGTGAGTATCGTCTGAGAGATCCACCACCAACCCGTCCCCGTCGCGGCGCAGCCCGGTGGCCTCGATCATGAAGGCGACGGTGGCGCCGAACACCCATGCCTGCAGGTAGGCTTGTTGGGCCAGTTCGGAACCGCTCACACCCCAGGGGAAGCCCAGGTAATTGCGTATCAAGGAGCTCGAGCCCGCCTGCCCGCCCACGGCCTCCCGCTCCACGGCCAGCGTCGAGAGCCCCTCGGAGGCCCCGTAGACGGTCGCGGCCAGGCCCGCGGGACCTCCCCCGATTACCACGAGGTCGAACCTCATTCGCTGCGGGCGGGTGCTCACCCCAAAGGCCCTGGCGATCTCGGCGTTCGTGGGGTCGGCGAGCACCTGTCCGTCGAGCATTATCACCAGTGGAAGTCGCGGGGAGGTCAGGTCCGCTCCGGCGAGAAGCTCTTGCCCCTTCTCCGAGTCGACGGGGTAGAAGGCATGAAAGGCCTCGTTGCGCTGCAGGAGGTCCCTCACCTCGTGAGACCGGGGCGAGGTGCGCTCGCCCACCACGCTGACCTCCGCGACCCCCGCACGGTTCACCCGCGCCCACTCATAGAGGAAGTGGGTGACGGTCCTGTGGAAGTTCTCGTCGGGGTATTTCCACCACGGCTGGATCAGGTAGGAGTCCACAGATCCGAGCGTCATGGACCTGAGGATGGCTTCCGAACTTCCTTGCTCTCCCCACGCACGCCACGCGATCAGCAGCAAGCGCTTCGCCATGGGGAAGACAAATCGGGCCCTATCGAGGAACTCGGAACCCTCCATCTTCGCCATCCACTGGCCGGCCAGCACGAGTGCCACGTCCTCGCCGCCGGCTTTGCATCGCTCGAGCGCTTCTATGCCAGCCTCCGCCGAGGCACTGCGCACAACCCGGTAACCCTTGGCGTAGCGGTCGGAGAGCTCCCGCTCTAACCTGACAAGGGCTTCGGCATCGTCGTCGACCGCGAGAATCACCGGCTTGGGTGTGAGTAATTCGACCATATCCAACCCGCGCCTCATGGTAACCACTCGACCCGTCCGGGTGCCCATTGTATGGTTGGCAAATGAGCCTATACCCGCGGACCAAAAAGCGGGAGCTCGGAAGAACCCCCGCCCCGGCTCCGACCTCCGCTATGGGGTCGGGGGGTTGGCGTACGAGCCGCCGTAGATGTCGGAGTTGCCGAAGTTTGCCGGGCATACTTGTTGAACCGGGGGCGCCGCTGCCTCCTCTTCCTGTTGCTTCGGACCTCGCTGCATCCTTAGCTCCTCGCCGCGAGGCTCTTCGGCCTCGGCGGTCTGAGTGCCGGTGGTGACCGCCTCTTCGTGCAGTTCCTGGCGGTACTCGTCTATGGCAGGGCAATCAGCCGCGTTGCGCACGTCGTTCCAGACCGCCGCGCCGTAGGTGCGGGTGGCGGCGGCGTAGACGTAGTCACCGAGGAACTCGGCGGCCAGGTCGTTCTGACTAGAACCTCTCGCGTCGCCGAATACGCCGCGATGGAACTCCGAGAACGCGCCGACTTCGCCGCCAGATCTGACGTCGGCGTGCAGCACTACACCGACGAGCTTCCGGTCGTTCGTCGATCCTTCGGCGCTATCCCGGAACGGCGTGGTGAATGCGTTGTACACGAGCCACGTATCCGTACCGTTCGGCGAGATAGCCGGCGCCGAATAGTAGCCACGGTCGCCAGGCTGCTCGACATTGTCGGGCGTTGCCCAGTTGTGCCCACCGTCGCCCGAAGACGTGAACAAGACGTGCTCGTTGTTCAGGTCGTCGCGGCCATCCACCCACGTCAGCACGAGCTCGTTGGTGGCGTCATGAAGGAAGCGTGGTTGCGACCGGAGACCTGCTATGACGAAAACCCCGACCACCATAGCCGTCTGCATGGGGTAGTAGTTCCACCGGCCCCATGTGCCCTGTAGCTCGTACGCCGCCAGCCAGACCAGCGCCGCCAGCAAGGCGTCCGACGATAACAAGACTAGTACAATCCCCGATTGTCTCCAGGCCTGCGTCAGGCGGCGACCCGGCGGATGCGCGTGCCGCGATGGGCGCCGTGCTGCCCGTCGAGCACCTTTACCGGTAATAGGGACTTGACTCCCCCGCATAAAGCGCAGCGGCTAAGCGGCACGCCGGTTGGTGCCGGCGACCACGAGCGTCATATGCTTCCTCATCGCTGGTCCTTTCCTCCTTGGACAGCGGAGCCGCCCCGAACGAGTAGCGGGGCGGCTCCGCAATCAGACTTCGGCTTTGACCTCGGGGTTGCTCCTCGACGGTCACCCCGAAGAAGTCCTTCTGGTGTCGTCAGCGAGATCTACTAGACGGTAGTGATCTCGACGGCCTCGCAGGTCGAGGAGTCGATCTCGTCGAACGAGTCAG
>JBKPSF010000277.1:0-4133 GCA_046734875.1 Actinomycetota bacterium
CGGCAGCTTCGACGACTGCCTCTCCATAAAGACGGAGACGTCCTTCTCGCCGCCCGGCAGTCCCGGTGAGCGGACCACCTGCGAGGACACCTACTGTGCGGGCGTTGGCCTCGTCGAGTCCAGGGAGTTCGACGAGTCGGGAGAGCTGGTACGGCAGAGCACCGTCGTGGCCACGGATCTTGCGCCGGCCAGGCACGAAGCCACGCTGCCCCCCGCCACCTTCGAACCCGCTACGGGCGTGTCGGGAGACCCCGCATCGTGGCGCCTCGGCCACTTCGGCAGGCTCAGGCCGACGGAGGAGTCGACCCCGAGCACCATCGCCCCGACCTACGTGCCGACGGACCCACCGGTGGTGCTCGCCGCTGCGCAGGAGGGGGATCTACTCGCCCTCGACGCCGGGAGAAACCCGGGGAGGATACGCTGGCGCTTTCACCCCGAGGGCACCATCTACGGGCCGCCCGCCTTCGACCAGAAGACCGGAAGAATCTACTTCGGCGCGACGGACAAGAGGCTCTACGCGCTCGACGCCCGCGGCCTGTTCCTGTGGGCCTTCGAGACCGGGGACAACGTGGCGAGCAGGCCCGTCGTCGCGGGAGATACGGTCGTGTTCGGCGACGAGAACAGGAACATCTACGGGCTCGACGCGGCGACGGGCGAAAGGCGCTGGAGAGTGCATACCGGTGGACCCGTCGTCTCCTCGCCGGCCTTCGAGGAAGGGATAGTGATTATCGGCTCGGACGACGGGGCGGTGTACAGCCTGGACCCCTCGACCGGTCGCGAAGAGTGGCGTTACATCGCCAAAGGACCCGTCGAGGCCCCGGTCGCGGCCGTGGAAGGGGTTGCCTACGTCGCGAGTCGTTCGGGGGAGCTCACGGCGCTTGACGCGGAGACGGGAAAGGAGATCTGGACCTCCCAGAAGGGGGACATCCTGCGCACAGCCCCCGCCGTGGGCGACACGGAAGTCTTCGTCGTCGACGACGCGCAGGGTCTGCTCGCCTTCGACCGCGAGACGGGCAAGAAGCGTTGGGAGAAGGCGAACGGTTCCTACGTCGGACCGCCCCTGGTCGCCCGAGATGAGCTGATCGTCGCCCGCAGTGACGGCCACATCCAGAGGATAGGCTTCGACGGCGAAATCGGAGACGTGTGGAACGGCGACGTCGCGGGCAACCCGCTGGACGGCGACCCGGCCTTCTCTATAGGACCGACCGCGGGAGGAGGCGCGGTCTGGGTGGCCTCGGACAAAGCAGCCGTCCTCCGCCTTGGCCGCAAGACGGGCCCCGCTCACATCGAACCGGTCTGGGCCGACGCCTTCGCCAACCCCCCGTTTACGGGTGACGCCCCGCAGTACACCGCCGCCGGCTACGGCGGCGAAGCGCTCATGCTCGGGTCCGGCAACATCATATACCTACTCGACGTGGACAGCGGTGAGGCACGCAGGGTGGGCGCGCTGGAAGATGCTTCCGGATCTCCACGTTCGGAGCCCGTGGTGGCCGGCGACACCCTGCTCGCGGCCTCGGGCGATGCGCTGCGCGCCGTCCACCTGCCGGACGCGGAGGGGCTCTGGCAGCACGAGGCCGGGCCGAGCCTCCGTCCACCCGTGGTCGCGGGACAGAAGGTACTCTGGGTCTCCTCGCCCGGGAACGAAGGCACGCTGAGCGCCCTCGACCTCAGTACGGGGGAGGAGCTCTGGAAAGCGGCCCTCCCCGGCGCTGGTGGGGTGGTCGTTAGAGGAAATACCGCGTACGCCAACCCCGCTTCGGCCTTCGACCTGGATAGCGGGGAGCGTCTCTGGCGCTCGGAGAGCGCAGGGGCCTCCACCAGCGGTGGACCAGCCCTCAGCGCGTCCGGAGATGTCCTCTTCGCGGGTACTGCTGGCGGCAACGAGCCCGCTTCCGTCGTCGCCGTTGACAGCGCGAGTGGTGAGGAGGTCTGGAGCGCCGGCCTCGGAGGCGACGCGGTGGACCCCTCGGACCGCCTTTGGGTCAGCGAGGATGTTGTGGTGGTACCGCTGCTGCTCGGCGCTGTGGTGGCGCTCGACGCCGAGACCGGCGAGGAGGTCTGGCGCTACGAGCCGCCGTCTCCCCGGTTCGGGAACGTTACGGTACGGGGGGGAAGGGTGTGGTTCGCCCTGCAGAATGGGGAGGTTCTCGCCCTCGATGCCGCAAGCGGAGAGATCTCGGCCCGCTCCAACGACTACAGCCTGAACCTTAGCGGCACGAACCTGGACCAGCGACCGGCGTTCGTGGGCGGCACGCTGGTGCTCGGTGTGGGTACGTACGTGTTCGGCTTCGCGCCTCCTGACGGGGTGGGCGGGCCGTGAGCAGGCTGCGGCGGGTCAGGATTACGAACCCCCCGAAGGGGCGTGGCGCGGCGGTGTCCTACGGCCGGTCGGCGCTCACGACCTTCTCGGACGGGATGAGGAAGCTGGTGATCGAGGACCTGCGGCCTGGCGTGGTGCACGTAGGCGACCTTCCGGGACCCACGCGCGCCCTCGCCTGGATCGGCTTCCTGTTCCTCTTCGCCGGGGTGGGCCTGCTGTTCTTCAACGAGCCCCTGCGGGCGGCGTTCCCTTTGCTGCCCATGATCGGGGGCACTACGGGTCGTGGGGAGCTCGTCCCTTACGTCCTTATTCCCCTGACGATCTTCGTCTTCGCGGTGGCATGGAGCTTTATGCTCACGGGCGCATTGCGCACCAGGCGTATCGTCAAGCTTCCCGTTCTCTTGCTGTACCTGATGGTGGCCAGCGTCTGGACGGCGGGTACGGCGAACGGCATCCTCGCTGCGGTGCTCTCGTGGGGCGCGCTGCTCTGTGTGCCCGTCTTCTTCCTGCTCAGGAGGCGGTCGAAAGAGGCGCCCGCATTCGAGTTCGGGGTATTGCTCGTCCTGGTCTCGCTTACCTTCGGGACCTCCCAACTCTACGCTATAGGGGCCTGGCGCACCAGCGGCATCCCCGGCGTCCTCGCCAACGTGCCGACCATGGTCTACACCTTCGACCTGCTGGTCATCCCGCTCCTTCTCTACCTCGGGGTTGACATCGCCGAGTTCGTGCACAAGACGGCGAGCTGGACCTCTGGCCTTACCGAAGCCTGGGCCGGACGCAGGGTGTTGTACGGGATCCTGTTTCTCCTTCTGGCCTGGAGGCTGGGTTCGGTGTTGCTGGAGACCATCGACAGGATCGGGAAGAGCTCCTTCGGGGATCAGGCGGCGGCCTACACCGGGGCGCTCGTCGTACCCCTCTCTGTCGGGGCCGTGTGGTGGATGGTCCGGCGCTACGGAGGCGAGACGGTCACGGTCGAGCGGTTGTTGGAGCTGGCCAAGAGGGTGGCGCTCCCGCTCATAGCCGTCTACCTGAGCTTGCAGGCGGTCGAGATCGTCGCCACGCTGGTAGTGGGGCTCCTCGGCCTCGTGGTCCTCGGGTTGGGCCTGGGCCAGATGGAGGGCCTCGATGCGATGATGGACTCCATCTCCCGGCTCATCGCCCAGGACGCCAACTGGCAGACGCTCCTCTCCGCGCTGGCGATCGTCGCGTCCATCTGGTTTGCGCGAAAGGGACGGCGCACGCTCGCCCTCTACCTCGGCATCGTCGGGGCCAACGCGCTCTGGATACAGCTCACCAACCCCGGAATGCCGCTGAGCTTTTTCGGGTGGAGTGGGCTCGAGCCCGTGGACTTCTGGTGGGTGGTGATCTTCGGCTCCGTCGCCCTGTACTGGCTCGCGTGCGGCACCCTCTCGGAGGCGAGGGCCAGGTGGCTCCTGCTCCTGGTCATCATCACCCTCCTCATGCGGCAGACGGGGTTTATCGAGGACCCGTTCAGCCCGGTCCTGGGCTTCACCGGCGTCGGGATGATAGCCCTTGGCCTGGTCTGGGACGCCCTCACCATCGGCTTCTGGGCCAACAACGACTCCCCTGGCATGCCGCGCGTTAGCCGCATCCTGCTCTACCTCGGCTACATCCTGTTCAGCATCGCCGTGCTGAACTGGTCCGTAGCCACCCACGACATCCTGCAGGTAGATTTCTTCACCGGACAGGCAGCCCTCGGCGGCTTCGGCCTCTTCGGCAAACCCCTCATCTACGCCATCTTCGCCGTCACCCTCGCAGAACTGGCAACGGACGCCGAAAGAGCCGAAGCAGG
>JBKPSF010000278.1:0-4051 GCA_046734875.1 Actinomycetota bacterium
GAGGTGCCCGAGACCCTGGAGACTACCGCCCTCGGCGCGGCTTACCTGGCCGGGCTCGCGACCGGGTTCTGGGAGGATCAGGAGGAGCTCAAGAGCCGGTGGCGTCTAAGGCGCCGCTACGAGCCGCAGATGGACGAGGAAGAGCGCGAGAGGCTCTACGGCAGGTGGAAAGAGGCCGTCTCGAGGTCCAAGGAGTGGGCGCAGGAAGCGGTCGAGTCCCCGCTCGCGTAAAAGGGAAAGGGAACAGATGAAGAAGGTCATCAACGCGCCCGAGAGGGTCGTCGAGGACATGCTCCGCGGCATGGAGCAGGCGCACGGCGGCCTGATCCGGGTCATCCCAGAGGTGAACGTCGTGGTGCGTGCCGACGCCCCGGTCTCTGGCAAGGTCGCCCTCATCTCGGGCGGCGGCTCGGGCCACGAGCCGACCCACGGCGGCTTCGTCGGACCTGGCATGCTCGACGCCGCGTGCGCCGGCGCCGTGTTCACCAGCCCGACCCCGGACCAGATGTTCGAGGCGAGCAAGGCTGTCGACGGCGGGGCCGGGGTGTTCTACGTGGTCAAGAACTACACCGGCGACGTGCTCAACTTCGAGATGGCAGGCGAACTCGCCGAGGCCGAGGATATCCAGACCGACTACGTCGTTACCAACGACGACGTGGCGGTCGAGGACTCCACTTACACGAGCGGGCGGCGCGGCATCGCTGGCACCATCCTCGTGCACAAGATCTGCGGCGCCGCCGCCGACGACGGCAAAGATCTCGCCGGGATCAAAGAGCTCGCCGAGCGGGTCAATTCCAACGTGCGGTCGATGGGCATGGCGCTGACCAGTTGCACCCCGCCCGAGAGCGGGGAGCCCATCTTCGACATCGGCGAGGACGAGATGGAGATAGGCATAGGTATCCACGGCGAGCCTGGCGTCGAGCGCAAGAACGTCGAGCCCGCAGACAGGATAGTCGACGAGATGATGGCCAAGATCCTCGGCGACTCCGTGGACTTCTCGGGCTCCGAGGTCGCCGTGATGGTCAACGGCATGGGTGGCACCCCACTCATGGAACTCTACGTCGCCTACGCCCACGTCGCCGACGTGCTCGGGCGCGAGGGCATCGAGGTCTGGCGGATGCCATATGTTGGGGACTACATGACATCGCTTGAGATGGCTGGCTTCTCCATCACGTTGCTCAAGCTCGATGACGAGTTCAAAGGCTACCTCGAAGCGCCGTGCGACGTGGCCGCGGGCCGACCCTTCTAGAAAGGAGAAGTGAATGGAGGCATACATCGCGGAGTTCATCGGGACGATGATCCTGATCATCCTCGGTGACGGCGTCGTCGCAGGCGTCTTGCTAAGGAACTCCAAGGCCGAGAACTCGGGCTGGATCGTTATAACCTTCGGATGGGGGATGGCCGTCGCGGTTGCCGTCTACTGCGTCGGCCAGTTCTCCGGCGCCCACATCAACCCTGCCGTGACCATCGCCCTTGCCGTAACCGGCCAGTTCGATTGGGCCCTGGTTCCAGGCTACATAATCGCCCAGTTCCTCGGCGCTTTCGTCGGCGGCATCATAGTGTGGCTAGCGTACCTGCCTCACTGGCCGGAGACGGCAGACCCCGGCCTGAAACTCGGCGTCTTCTGTACTGCGCCCGCGATCTACAACACCCCGGCGAACGTCGTCACCGAGATAATAGGTACCTTCGTGCTGCTCTTCGGCATCCTTGGCATCGGCGCGAACGCAGGGGTAATGGGCGGCGACTTGGCCTCCCTCTTCGGCTCGGGGATCGCCCCGCTGCTGGTAGGCTTGCTGGTCCTCGGCATCGGGCTCTCTCTTGGCGGGCCCACGGGCTACGCTATCAACCCGGCTCGCGACCTCGGGCCACGCATCGCGCACGCCGTGCTGCCCATAGCGGGTAAAGGCGGAAACGACTGGGGGTACGCCTGGATCCCGGTCGTCGCCCCCATAATCGGCGGCACCCTCGGCGCCGCCGCCTTCGTGTTCTTGTTCGGGTAAGGAGGACACAGTGGGATAGCAGGGATAACCGGCTCCCTGCTATCCCACAGATAACCGGAGGGGGGATATCAGGTGGCTGTTCTCGACGCTTTCGACCTTACGGGCAAGACTGCCGTCGTGACCGGCGGCAACACGGGTCTCGGCGAAGCCTTCGCGCGCGCCCTCGTCGAGGCCGGCGCCAGCGTCGCCCTGGCCGCCCGTTCCCGCGAGCGCTCAGACAGGGTGGCCGAAGAGATCTCGGACGAGGGAGGCAAAGCCATCGCCGTCGACCTCGACGTCACCGACCCCGAGCAGGTGGACAGGATGCTGGAGGAAGTAACCGAACGCCTCGGGCCTGTAGACATCCTGGTCAACAACGCCGGCGTCTGCTACCACAGGCCAGCGACCGAGGTGCCGCCTGAAGAGTGGCGCGACGTCTTCGACGTTAACGTTCACGGGCTCTGGCACTGCGCCCAGAGGGTGGGTAGGCGCATGATCGAAGAGGGCGGCGGCAACATAATCAACATCGGTTCGATCTCAGCGATGATCGTAAACCGCCCGCAATGGCAACCCGCCTACAACGCCTCCAAGGCCGCCGTCCACCAGTTGACAAAGTCCCTGGCGGCCGAATGGGCCCCGCATAACGTCCGCGTCAACGCGCTCGCCCCGGGCTACGTCAAGACGGCCATGGCCCCCGTAGACGAGCCACGATTTCGACAGCATTGGATCGAGGACACTCCCATGCAACGCTACGCCACGCCCGAGGAACTGGGCCCGAGCATCATCTACCTGGCGAGCGAAGCCTCCAGCTTCATGACCGGCTCCGTCCTCGTCATCGATGGTGGGTACACGCTGTTTTGAACGTTACGACGGAAAAATCCTGCCTCGGGCTTCGCCACGGGAACGAACCTTGTCGTGGACGAGGGTTACGCGTCCTGGTGATCGGGCGTTGCCCAGACGACGGCACCCGCTAACATAGGTACATGCTAGGCACGGACGGCATGGGAGAGTACCAGGCCGAAGCCTCACGCGAAAGGGTAGGCGAGGTCTACCGCCCCGACTCGCGACGCGTTCGAGGTCCGTCAGGTGGTCGAGATCTCGGACCTCGCCCCCGAAAACAACCGTAACGACGAAGGAGGACCGAAATGAGGAAGGTAGTGGCGGCGGAGTTCTTGTCGCTGGACGGCGTGATGGAGTCGCCCGATCAGTGGCACTTCCCCTACTTCAATGACGAGATGGGGCAGGCCGTCGGGGAGGGATTTGCGACATCGGACGCCTTGCTCATGGGCCGTGTCCTCTACGAGGAGTGGGCGGCGTTCTGGCCGCAGCAGGACCCTGAGGAGAACCCTGTAGCCGCGACCATGAACGGTGTCAGGAAGTACGTGGTCTCGACCACCCTCGAAGAGCCCCTCGAGTGGGAAAACGCGTCCTTGATCGGGGAGAACGTCGCCGAGGAGATCTCCGAGCTCAAGCGCCAGCCCGGCGAGGATATCGCGATCTCTGGTAGCGGCGCCCTCGTTCGCTCGCTGCTCGAGGACGGCCTGATCGACGAACTCAAGCTCATGGTCCACCCCGTGGTCGTGGGGAGTGGCAAGAAGCTCTTCGAGAAGAGCGAGAAGCAAACGGCGCTGGAACTCGTGGACTCACAAACGTTCGCAACAGGCGTCGTCTATCTGACCTACAAACCCGCCGACGGCTGAAGCGCGAGAAATATCCGCACACCAAGCAACACCGGCCAACGTCGCGGGGATCGGAGTCCCGCGACGGGGCTCCGCGGAAGCTAAGCTGGAACGGCGTCAGGCACACGACAAGGGAGGAAGACGACGTGAATACCGGTGTTAGAGGAACAGGAGAAGGCGACACTGGAAGGGCGCGCATCATCGATCTGTCCGACCCGGGTTACGGAGAGGACTCGAACGAGGTCCAGGGGCACAACCATAACGCCGCCGTCTCGGTAATCGTGATAGACGCGCCGCCCGGGAGCGGACCGAAACTCCACAGGCATCCCTACGAAGAAGTCTTCGTGATTCAGGAGGGCACCGTCACGTTCACGGCCGGAGACGGGACCATGG
>JBKPSF010000279.1:0-16808 GCA_046734875.1 Actinomycetota bacterium
CAGCGTAATCCTGTCCTCGGCTTCGTCTACCCATCCCGACATGTCCGTAGAGCTGAGCGGACCTCGGGGCTCGACGGCCCCGACGTCCCCTTTGGGGAGCGAGCTGCGGTACCCGAAGCCCTCCAGGGCGTCGATGATGCGGGGGTCGAGCAACCCGCCGGACCATTCGTGGGCGCGGATCGACGCCCCGATCGCCGTCTGGAGCCGCGGCCCGGCGAGGACAGTTCCCTCACGATTGAGCACGCCGAGCTCGCTCTCCGGCCGAAACCTGGAGAGGCATTCCTCCGTCTCCTCCAGATCCTGTGCCGCCCGCAAGAGCGCCTCGTCACCCGCGATCGCGTCGGAGGTCACGACCACGAGCGTCACCTCGGTCCCGAGTGCCTTTCCGGTCCAGGTGCGTCTCTCGAGCTGCATGGTCTTCTTCCCCTTCTCGCTAATTCACCGGTGCCGAGCCGCGGCTCACCGCAGAGGGGGGATTCGCGTGCGAGGGGGCGACGTTGCCGTTTTGGCGTAAGGGAACCACCTTCTTGGCGGGTCGGAGGATGAACTGTCCATCGTCTCCGCCGCCCTCTTCGCCTTCGTCGCCCCGGAAGGAAGCCTGCCTGAGCGCCAGCGGTTTGTGGGCATGCCTAGGTTGCGCGAGGCTCGCGACGGCGCCACCGGACGCGCTTGCCGGCCCTCCCGGCGTGCTCACATGCTGGCCTGCGGCAAGCAGGCCGCCGACGCCCGAAATCGAGGCGACCGCGGCAAGCGTGACCACGGCCAGCTCCCGCTCTTTCGAGACCCGCCCGGCCTTGCCGACGCCTTTCTTCTTGGGTGTTGACTCGGTCATTTTTCTACCTCCTGAGCCCGAGGTTCCTATCAGGCCGACGGCCCCTGCGGCCGTCCCCGACTTCTAGGGCTGCGCAAGCGAGTGTCGCCCCCAAACCTGAGAACACCTTGATAAACGGATAACAGTTCGGTTACGGGTGCGCGGGCTGCTCGATGTGCGGAGGTTCCTTTTTCGGGATGCGTAGCACGAACACGGAGCCCTCGCCGGGCCGGCTTTTGGCCCCTATTTGGCCGTCGTGGGCCTCGGCGATCTGGCGGGCTATGGCCAGCCCGAGTCCCGCGCCGCGCTCGTCGGAGCGGGACGCGTCGGCCCGGTGGAATCGCTCGAAGACGAGCTGCAGCTCGTCTTCGGGTATCCCTATACCGGTGTCTGAGACGACGAGCTCCACCCAGTCGTCCGAACCGCGAACCTCGACAGCGACGCTCCCCCCTTCCAGGGTGTACTTCACCGCGTTGTCCAGAAGGATCGTCGCCGCCTGCCCTATCCTGCTCGGATCGAAGACGGCCTCCACCGGGCGATCAGGCGCGTGGTAGTCGATGGTGACCTTCCCTCCCGCGGCGGCGCGGGCCGTCTCGGCGGCCTCCCCCGCGACCGCGGCGAGGTCGGCGCGTGCCAGTGCGAGCGGTCTTCCCTCGTCGCCCCGGGCCAGGCTGAGCAGGTCCTCGACCAGCCCCTGGAGCCGCTCCGACTCGTTCTCGATGGCTTCAGCGGCCCTCAAGACCGCCGCCGGATCCCTTGCGCCCCAGTCCTTCAGCATCCGGGCGTAGCCGCCGATCGTGGTGAGGGGCGTCCTGAGCTCGTGAGAAGCGTCGGCGGCGAAACGCCTCTGGCGGGCGAGCGCCTCCTCCTGGCGGGTGATGGCCTCCTCGCGGCGGGCGAACGCGGCCTGGAGGCGGGAGAGGAGGCCGTTCATGGTGGCGGCAAGGCGACCTATCTCGTCTTTGGCGTTGTCTACCGGAAGACGACGGCTGAGGTCCCCCTCCGTGATATCGCGGGCGGATCGCACGACTGCCTCGACGGGCGAGAGGGCCGCCCCGGCAAGGGCGTAGGCACCGATCAGAGAAAAGAGAAAGGCGACCCCGATGCCGGCCGCGAGCAGGAGGCCGAAAGTTTCGACCGTCTCGTGGATCGGTTCGTAGGATTTGCCGGCCTCGACGACGCGGGCCCGGTCCTCGGGCGGTCTCACCGGGATCGCGTACACGTAGGAGCGGTCCTCGCCCGAAACCCCGGAGAGACCGGACGCGGGCTTGCCAGACTCGAGGGCCCGGAGCCAGACGGGCCGTCCGGCGCCCGCGTGTCCTTCGTCCGGGAGCTCGATCGTCTGCGAGAGCACCCTGCCCTCGCCGTCGCGAACCACGACGAAGACGCCGTCCAGGGCGAGCCGGCGAGCTTCGGCGCGGCCCAAGGTACCGCCGGAATCGATGGTGCGGGCCGCCGTTTCGGCGTCTCCCCGGACGTCGGCCTCGAGGCCAGAGAGGAGCATCCCGCGGATGAGGAAGAAGAGCGCCAGGCCAAGAAGGAGCAAGATGCCCCCGATCGCCAGGGCGTTGAAGAGGGTGAGGCGCCAGCGGATGGGCACGTCCTAGCTCAACCCTCCCTCAGGACGTACCCCACGCCCCTGACAGTGTGGATGAGCCTGGGCTCGCCGGGGGCGTCCAGCTTCTTTCTGAGGTAGCCGACATAGACCTCTACGGCGTTCGAGGTGACGCCGGGATCGTCTTTCCAGACCCGCGAGAGAAGCACCTCGCGCGAAAGCACCCGGCGAGCGTTGAGGGCCATGAACTCGAGCAGCCGGTACTCGCGGGCGGTCAGCTTGATCTTCCTCTCCCCCCTCCTCACCTCCATGGAGGCGCGATCGATCGTGAGATCCCCGACTTGGAGAACCTCCTCCCCTTCCGTCCGCCGCAGTACGGCCCTCATGCGGGCGAGCAGCTCCTCGACGTGAAAGGGTTTGGTCAGGTAGTCGTCGGCGCCGAGGTCGAGGCTGTGGATCTTGTCAGTCGGAGCGTCGCGGGCGGTGAGCATCACCACGGGCACCCGGCTGCCGCTCGTCCGCAGCCGCTTGAGCACCCCAACCCCGTCGAGTCCCGGCAACATCACGTCGAGGACCACGATATCGGGACGAAACCGACCGGCCGCCTCCAGCCCCGAGGGGCCGTCGGGGACACAGAGGACCTCCAGGCCGCGGTGCTCGAGCTCCATCGACACCAGCTCTCTAATGTAGCGGTCGTCCTCGACGACCAGCACGCGCGTTCCCGGCCTCATCGTCTCCTCGGTGACCGCTCTCGGGCGTTCTTTCCGACGATTCTATCCGCTCGTTTGCCCTCGGAGCGCCACCGAAGACGGCGCACCTCGGTGGCGGATTCCGTTCTGCCATACGCCTCGCACGGCGGCCGCTTCCCGGAACTACCGATCCCGCGACTTTAGCGCGACCGGTCTTCCGCAAGGGCGTCGTCGAAGGCGATGACGAGCACCTCCCCCGAGCGGGCGACCGTCCCCTGGACGGCCCTGCGCGAGAGGCGTTCGAGGACCTTCGGCAAATCTCTTGCGTCGGCGAGCACCCGGTCCGTGGGCTCGGGAGTAGGGCGCGAAGGAGCAACCGGGAAGAACCTCTCCCCCCAAACCCGGTGGGCGTCCGCCGCGCCGAAAACATGGCCGCGATGGGACTCTAAGATCCCGCGAAGGGGATCCGCAACCTCTGCTTCGTGCTCCCTCGCGTACGCCCCGAACAGCACGTAGGCCTCCGACGAAGCCCTCGCGCGGGTCATCGCGGGGTTGAGCAGCTCCACATGCCACAGCGGCGGCCGCGCCTCCGTAAGCCCCGCCACGGCGCCGGCCAACGTCTCCGCGTCAGGGAAGGAGGCGGCGAACGGCACGTCGGCATCGGCGCGGCGGGTCTTCAGTTTCGCGCCCACTATTAGGCCTCGGGCGCCCTCCGGGGAGAAGAACGAACCGAGTTCCTCCGCTCTGGCTTCGCGGAGCTCCCCGCCGACCATCACCACGCTCGCCGAGTCGACGTTCTCGCTGAGCCACCCGTGCTCGAAGGAGCCGACGCCCAGGCCGTCCCGGGCCAACCAACCCCCCACGGTGGCCCTGGGGGCGCTCGTAGGGTAGACGGCCAGGCCCCGGCCGGCGGGGAGAAGGGCCTCGTCCAGTTCTAGCCACGTTGCGCCCGGCTCGGCCTCGATCCACGGTCCTTCCGGGCCAGGGAAGCGCACGGAGCGCATCAGCTCGAAGCGTACGAGGATGCTTCCCCCCGGCGGAACAGACTCGAAACTCGTCCCGGCGCCGAGGGGCAACAGGGGCACGGAGTGCTTCGCGGCGACCTCCGCGAGGCGCCTTACCTCCTCGACGTCGGAGGGTTGCACGGACGCCAGGGCGGACGCCAAGGCGCCGCCCGCGCCAGTTGCGTCGGGCACCCCGTCGGGCACCCGAGGGCGCTTGACGCGCTCCCCGAAGATCTCCATTAAGCTTTCCAACACTTCGTCACGCTGCTGCCCGGTCACTGGGCACCTCCTCTGCTCGCCGTTCGACACAGGATACGAAAAAAAGGACGGCCCGCCCCGGGCGCGAGGAGGATCTTCCTGCATACGTCCCCTCGCTTTGGACCGGGGCCGTGCTCCTGCACCGCTCCGGTAGAACGGCACCAAGGGCACCAAAGGGCACGCGGCTTCCGGCTGTGCGCTCGGACTCTGCCCGGAGGTCGAACGCCTGCCCGCCGCGGGCTTCGCCCGGGCTACCCGCGCCGGGGGCTGCCGAAGAGCCAGACCACCACCGCCACCAGCAGTGCCAAGATCAGGAGCCAGAACACCAAGGAGACCAGCATCCCCAAGACGCCACCGCCCATCATGGAGCCGCCCATCATGCGTCCCATGCCGCCGGAGAAGCCCCCGAATAGGAGCAGGACCACGAGGGCCCCCACCACGGCGCCGAGCGCGACCTTCGAGCCGTCACCCATAGCACGACCTCCTTGCGCCGACCTTGCTGTCCCTTCTAGTGTAGCGTCGTGGGCCGGATCGGCCTGAGCAATATGCGCCGTTCTCCTGGGTAACCTTGATCAACAGGATCTCGATCAACAGAATCGCGAGGGCATGCGCGATAGGATTCCCTATCCGTGTCGGATAGGGTCCGTTGGGATGCCCGCAGACGGAGGCAATGGCGCGGGTCCCGCCGCGGCTGGCCCCGCGGTGGGAACGCGCAGATTGGTAGATCCTTGCCAGTGGCATGAATCAAATTGGTCAAGGCGTCACGGTGCGTCCACGCTATGATTCCCTGTGGGACACGAAACGAAGCGCGACGGGGGTGAGCCGTGGTAGAGCGTCGGGGCACTAACGCAGGCCGAGGGAAAGAAACGGGGACGGATCGGCGCGAGATTTGGCGCGGCGTGAGGGAGGCGCACGCCAAAATCCGGGGGGAGCACCAGATCGCGGAGTACGTCGCGGCCCTCGAGATCGGGGAGTGCGCCAGGATCCTCGCCTCAGACCCGGACGGCCTCCCCCAACTCGCGGCCCTCAGGGACGAGTGCCGCGTGGGACGAGACGAGGAGCGGTCTTTCGAGCGCGTGATCAGGACCTGGACGGCTGCCGTCCTCTCGGGCGCAGAGGGCGGTTGAGTCCGGAATCTGCTCGGGACGCGGTCCGGATGCAATGTCGTAACCGTGGAGCGAGAAGGAGGCAAAGAAGGGCTAATCGGGCTCTACCTGCCGCTACGCTCTGGATGGGCAACGTGTTCCACGCCGGTGGACTCCAATGGAGGGCGATGGAGGTAGGGCGCAAGGCGATGAGCGGCCTCATGGCCAGGTGAGGAGCCGCGGCAGCACGAACCGACGTAGGAGAAGGAGGAGGCCAGTGATGGGCGAACATCGCATACCCGTACTCGAGGGCATCGTTCAAAGGGTTGAGGACCGCGTCGCCGAGTGGCGTCGCCACGACGACGCCCTGAAGCAAGAGGCCGAGGCCAGCAGGGACGAGTTGTGGGCCGAGGCGGCAGAGCGGGAGAGGTTGCTGGCCGCGACCATGAACCAAGAGCAAGTGCACTTGACCTCGCCGGAGGGTGATACCGTCACGCACCAGGTCGTCTACGTCGTGGCCTCCGACGCCTTCGCCGACGCGCTCCAAAACTTCTCACCACACCAGGACCGGCTCCTCAGCGTCGTCCCGGCCAGGGAGGGTGGCGGCGGAATGGGCCTTAGGGGCTCGTGGTTAGTCCTGGAGAAAGGATGAGCGGCACGCGCGTGGGGGCAAGCGGGACAGAGGTCATTCCCCCCGAGAAGGTTCTGCTCGCGACCGACGGCTCGGAAGACGCCGCCCTCGCGGCCAGGGCGGCCGTCGACGTCGCGAGCGGGGCTGGCTCGGAGCTGCACGTCGCGCACTTCTGGCAAACGGTGCACACCACGCGCTTCGAGGCGTTCGTGCGGTCCCGGCTGTTGCTGGAGGCGCGAGAGCTGCTCGAGGCGCAAGAGGCGCTGCTCGGTAAGGCCGGTGCGGAGGTCGCCGGCGCGCACCTCAAAGAGGGTCCTCCGGTGGAAGGGGTACTCGACCTCGCCGGCGAGATCGGGGCTGACCTCGTGGTCGTGGGCAGTCGC
Organism: Actinomycetota bacterium; assembly: GCA_046734875.1. Classification (GTDB taxonomy): domain Bacteria; phylum Actinomycetota; class Rubrobacteria; order Rubrobacterales; family Rubrobacteraceae; genus Rubrobacter_D. Next base: position 6,417 of record JBKPSF010000279.1, read on the forward strand.
GGCCGCGGTCCCGTGAAGCGTCTGATCCTGGGCAGCGTCTCCGAGGGCATCGTCCACCACGCACGCCTCCCCGTACTCGTGATGCGCGGCGGAGACGAGGGTTGGCCGCCGAGGCGTGTCGTGATCGGGGACGACGGCTCACAGGCGGCACGAGAGGCTGCCTCTCTGGCCGCGGGCATCGGGCGGATCTTCGGGGCCCAGGGGCTTATCCTTCGGGCCTATCCCGAGCTCCCGGAAATGGACCTCGAGGGACGCGCCCTCGACGCGCGCATGGTCGACGACGAGCTAAGGCGCGAGCAGAGAAAACTCGAGGAGCGGGCCGGATGGCTGGAGGAGAACCTCGGCGTCCGGCCGAGGGTCCGCATAGACGTCGGAGACCCCACAGCAGCGCTGCTCGCGGCCGCCGAGGAGGTGCACGGAGGCGAGCAGACGCTCCTCGCCGTGGGCAGCCGTGGGCTCGGTCCCTTGAGGCGCGCGAGGCTGGGCAGCGTCTCCACCAAGGTACTCAGGGCGGCGAAGGGACCGGTGCTCATCTGCCCCGATCCTTGTGATAGCAGGCCCGAAGAAAGCCGGGGTTAGGGAGGAGGGCCCGTGCTGGAGAGCGTAGACGTAGGAAAGCGCGCGATAGCCGATTACGAGGCCACCGCGGGGCGCGAGGCGGTCGAACGGTTAAGGGCTTTGGCCAAGCCCTTGAAGGGGGCGCGTGTACTTCACCTGAACGCCACGCCCTACGGCGGCGGCGTGGCGGAGATCCTCAGGTCCGAAGTCCCCCTGCTTAGGGATCTCGGCCTTGCCGCCGACTGGAAGATCATAACCGGCGACACGTCGTTCTTCGCGGTCACCAAGACCATGCACAACGCCCTGCAGGGCCACGAGCGCTCGCTCACCGACCACGAGAAAGAGATCTACCTTACCTACTCCACCCGCAACGCCCACCTCCTCGAGGAGGAGTACGACCTCGTCGTGGCCCACGACCCGCAGCCGCTCGCCGTCCCCCACTTTCACGGGAGGGGTGGCGCGCGTTGGGCGTGGCGCTGCCACATCGACACCTCGGAGCCAAACGAGGACCTCTGGGGTTTCTTGAGGCCCTACCTGGCTGACTACGACGCCGCCGTCTTCACCGAAGCGGCTTTCGTCCCGCCAGAGTTTCCCGTCGGGAGGGTAGAGATCATTCCGCCTGCCATAGATCCCGAAAGCCCGAAGAACGTCGAGCTGCCCCGCGCGCTCGCGGGCCGCCTCCTCGGCTGGCTGGGGGTGGACCTCGACGGGCCTCTCGTTACGCAGGTCTCGCGCTTCGATCCCTGGAAGGATCAGCCCGGCGTCGTGGAGGCCTACCGGATGGTCAAGGAGGAGGTGCCCGCCCTCAAGCTCGCCCTCGTCGGCTCCATGGCCCTCGACGACCCGGAGGGCTGGGAAGTCTACCGCCAGATCAAGGAGGCGGCCAGAAGCGACCCGGACGTGGACATCTTCACGAACCTGACCGGGGTGGGCAACGTCGAGGTAAACGCGTTCCAGCGCCTCTCGGATGTGTGCGTCCAGAAGTCCATCCGCGAAGGCTTCGGGCTCGTCGTCTCCGAGACCCTCTGGAAGGGCACCCCCATGGTCGCCGGCGAGGCCGGCGGCATCCCCATGCAGATGCCAGGCGGTGCCGGAGGATTCCTGGTCGGCTCGGTCGAGGAGTGCGCGGAGAAGCTGCTCTTCTTTCTCCGCAATCCCGAAGAGGGCGCGGAGTTGGCACGGTCGGGGAAGGAGGCGGTGAAGGAGCGCTTCCTCCTCCCGCGCCTGATCTCCGACGAACTCGAGCTCTACGCCGCCCTGCTCGGTACCCGCTCCGCCCCCGGCACGCACGAGGACGTCCGTTGAACTTTCGGAAGTTCTACAACCCGCTGGTCGTGTGGCTCCTGCGCTCACCGCTCCACGTCCTGATGAGCGGCTCCGTACTTCTGCTGATGTTCGAGGGCCGCAGGAGCGGTAGGATCTACACCACGCCGGTCAACTATGTGCGAGACGGTAAGGACCTGCTCCTCGTCGCGGCCAGGGATCACACCTGGTGGAAGAACCTCCGCGGCGGGGCCCCGGTGAGACTACTTATCTGCGGCCGAGACGAAGAAGGCGTGGCCGAGGTCCTCGAAGGCGCGTCCGCAGAAGTGGCACTGCTCGCGGTGCTGCGAGCCGTGCCCACCTACAGGCGTCACTGGAAGATCGAGCTCGGCCCGGACGGACGCCCCGAAGGTCCGGCTGACCTGGCGCACCTGAGCAGGGGGAACGTTCCCGTCAGAATCAGTGGCCTCGCGGAGGCAAGTCGAACGTGATCACCCTCCAGAACACGGGAGGTGCCGGTGCGGGTCTCTGGTTAAGGTGGGTACTCGCAAACGCGCTGGGCGAGGCGCTCGGCCTGGGAGGCACCGCGCTCGTCTGGGCGCTCTCCGTGCTCTACGCGGGTGAGGGGGCGAGTCTCTACGCGATCCTCGTCCTTGCCGCATTCTCCGTTGTCGCAGGCACCCTGATCGAAGGAACCGTGGTCGGCACCGCCCAATGGCTCGTCTTGAGGGGACCACTGCCGCGGATGCGCTGGCGAACGTGGGTCCTTGCGACCGGCGCAGGAGCCTTCCTGGCCTGGACGCTCGGCATGATCCCCAGCACCCTCCTCTCGCTCGGCTCCGGAGGGGGCGCAACGCCCGCAGAACCGGGGGAGGCGATGGTCCTCGGGCTCGCCTTCCTGATGGGGCTCGCACTCGGTCCTGTACTCGGCGTCGCGCAGTGGCTGGCGCTGCGACGGTTCGTGAGGAGGGCCGCGCTCTGGGTGCCGGCCAACGCCCTCGCGTGGGCGTGTGGGATGGTCGTCATCTTCGCGGGCATCGATCTCGCGCTGGGCGGCGGCTTTAACCCCGGCATAGTGCCCATCCTCGCTTTGACGCTGGCCTGCGCGGGGGCGCTGGTCGGCGCAGTTCACGGCCTGGCGCTCGTGTGGCTGCTACGCCCGGCGCGTCGCCCCAAGCGCGGAGGGCGGTAGAGACGGTAGTCCCGGCCGAAGGCGTAGACAGGCGACGTCACGGTGGAGTCGCGGACGAAAACGTCGCGGACGATGCCAGGATTCTGGCCGTCAACACCGGGTCCTCAAGCCTCAAGGTCGCTCTGTATCGTGCGAAGCAGGGATCCGAGAGTCTGGAGCTGCGTGCGGAGGCGGAGCGGATCGGTGCCCGCGACGGGCGGCTCCGCCTCGCACAGGGCCGCGGCAAGGCCCGTGGCTGGGAGCAGATCGACCTTCCCGACCACGCCGTCGCGCTTGTGGCCGTGCTAGAGCGGCTGCGGCGGATGGGCCACGCCGGGTCTCTCCTGGCGGTCGGGCACAGGATCGTCCACGGCGGGAGCCTGTACCGCGAACCTGTCCGGATCGGCCCGGAGCTCGTAGACGTGCTCAGGGGGCTCGTATCCGTGGACCCCAACCACATGCCGCAGGCGCTGTCGGCCATCGAGGCGACGGGCCGGGAGTTTCCCTCGGTCCCCCAGGTTGCCTGCTTCGACACCGCCTTCCACACCAGGATGCCGCGCGTCGCCAGGCTCTTCGCTCTACCCCGGCGGCTAGCAGAGGAGGGAATCATCCGATACGGCTTCCACGGGCTCTCCTATGAGTACGTCTCGGGCGAGCTGCGCAGGGAGGATCCCGCGGCGGCCGACGGGCGCCTCGTGATCGCCCACCTCGGCAACGGGGCGAGCATGGCCGCCGTGAGGGGTGGCACCTGTGTGGATACCACGATGGGGTTCACCCCCACGGGCGGCCTTGCGATGGGCACGAGGAGCGGTGACCTGGACCCCGGCGTGCTCGTCCACCTCCTGAGGTCGCGAAGGATGGAGATCGACGTTCTGGACGCCCTCGTCAACGAAGAGTCGGGGCTACTCGGCGTATCCGGAACGACATCGGACGTGCGCGATCTCTTGGCGCGCGAAGGTGAGGACCGGCGCGCCGCCGAGGCCGTGGACCTCTTCTGCTATGTGGCCAGAAAGCACCTCGGGGCGCTCGTGGCGGCGCTCGGAGGACTCGACACCCTGGTCTTCACGGGCGGGATCGGGGAGCACGCCGCCCCCGTCAGGGAGCGCATCTGCGCGGGGCTTGGGTTCCTCGGCGTTCGGCTCGACCCAGACCGCAACGCGAAAGGCGAGGGCGTCGTCTCCGGGGAGGGCAGCCGGGTCGCCGTACGTGTTATGCCCACCGACGAGAACCTGATGGTCGCCCGCCACACCAGAAGGCTCATCGCACGGGAAGGAGCAAGCGACGATGTATCGTTTTGAGGAGACCGTATCCAGCGCCGTCCCCGACGACGGGACAGCTCCCGAGCCGCCAAGGACGGACGAGGGAGGCCCCCTCTCGGCCGCGGAGCTAGACGCGCTCGACCGCTACTGGCGGGCGGCCAACTACCTGACGATCGGCCAGATCTACCTGCAGGACAATCCCCTCCTCAGGGAGCCCTTGAGGCCCTCGCACGTGAAGCCCAGGCTCCTCGGGCATTGGGGCACCTCGCCGGGGCTCAACCTCGTCTACGCTCACCTCAACCGCCTGATCCGCGAGAGGGGCGTCGAAGCCATCTTCCTAGCCGGCCCCGGCCACGGCGGCCCGGCCGTGCTGGCCAACGTCTACCTCGAGGGCACCTACTCCGAGGTCTACCCCTGGGTCTCGAGGGACGAGGCGGGCATGCGCCGCCTCTTCCGACAGTTCTCGACGCCGGGCGGGGTGCCGAGCCACGTGAGCGTCCCCACCCCCGGCTCGATCCACGAGGGCGGAGAACTCGGCTACGTGCTCGCCCACGCCTTCGGCGCCGCCTTCGACAACCCCGACCTCCTCGTCTGCGCCGTCATCGGCGACGGCGAGGCCGAGACGGCCCCGCTGGAGGGCTCGTGGAAATCCACGTGCTTCCTCGACCCTATTCGTGACGGCGCTGTGCTCCCCGTGCTGCACCTGAATGGCTACAAGATCTCCGGCCCCACCGTGCTCGCGCGGGCCCCCGACGAGGAGGTCCGCTCCATGCTCGAAGGGCACGGCTACGAGCCCCGATTCGTCGGTGGGGACGACCCGGCGCGCGTGCACCAGGCCTTCGCCGCCGCGCTCGAAGCCTGCCACGACCGCATCCGCGCTATCCAGACCGGCGCCAGGGAGACCGGGCTCTCGGGGAGGCCCCGCTGGCCAGCGATCGTGCTGCGCACGCCCAAGGGCTGGACAGGACCGGCGGAGGTGGACGGCCTGCCCGTGGAGGGCACCTTCCGCTCCCACCAGGTGCCGCTGGCGAGCGTGAGGGATAACCTCGAGAGGCTGGGGCGGTTGCGGGAGTGGATGCTCTCCTACCGCCCGGACGAGCTCTTCGATGAGGGGGGGCGGCCCGTCCCGGATCTCGGCGTACTCGTCCCGGAGGCGGCCAAACGCATGGGAGCGAGCCCTCATGCCAACGGCGGCAGGCTGCTCGAAGATCTCGACCTGCCCGAATTCCGCAACTACGCGGTCGGGGTGCCATCACCGGCGACCGTGCGCCGCGAGTCCACCCGCCTTTTGGGTGAGATGCTCAGGGACACCTTCCTCAGGAACGCCGAAGCGAACAACTTCCGCCTCTTCTGCCCGGACGAGACTAACTCCAACCGCCTCGGTGCCGTCTTTGAGGCCACCGACCGCTGCTTCGTCGGCGAGACGCTCCCAGTGGACGACCACGTCGCCCCATCGGGAAGGGTGATGGAAGTTCTTTCCGAGCACCTGTGCGAGGGTTGGCTCGAAGGCTATCTCCTTACCGGCCGCCACGGCTTGTTCGCGACCTACGAGGCCTTCGCGATGGTCTCGTCTTCGATGACCGTCCAGCACACCAAGTGGCTCGAGGAGGCGGTGAGGCTCCCCTGGCGCGAGCCGATTTCATCGCTGAACGTACTCCTGACCTCGACCTGCTGGCGCAACGACCACAACGGCTTCTCCCACCAGGGGCCAGGCCTCATAGACGTGATGCTCTCCAAGAGGGGCACCGTTGCACGCATCTATCTGCCCCCCGACGCCAACTGCCTCCTCTCCGTCGCCGACCACTGCCTCAGGAGCCGCGACTACGTCAATCTGATCGTCATAGACAAGCAGCCGCAACTCCAGTGGCTCGGCATGGACGCCGCGATCGAGCATTGCACGAGGGGTACCTCCGTCTGGGAGTGGGCCTCCAACGTCCCCGAGGGAGAAGAGCCGGATATCGTCCTCGGGTGCGCGGGAGACATACCGACCCTGGAGACCATCGCCGCCGCCCACTGGCTCCGGCGCAACGCCCCCGGGCTCAGGGTCCGCGTGGTCAACGTGGTAGACCTGATGGCGCTCTTTCCCAGGGAGTTCCACCCGCATGGCATGGACGAGACACGCTTCGTCGATCTCTTCACGGCGGACAAACCGGTTGTCTTCGCCTTCCACGGCTACCAGAGGGCCATCCACGAGATCGTGCACGGCCACGTCGACGTGGACCGCTTCCACGTGCGGGGCTTCAACGAGCAGGGCACCACCACGACGCCGTTCGAGATGACCGTGCTCAACGGCATGAGCCGCTACCACCTTGCCGCAGAGGCCATCAGGCGCTCGGCGGAGTACCCGAACTCGCGTCCGCAGGCCAGCGCGCCTACCCTGATCTCCGAGTGCGAGGCCCTTATATCCAAGGCCAGCGCCTACGCGCGCGAGTACCTCGAGGACCCGCCCGAGATCCGCGAGTGGAGGTGGAGCAATTGACGAAATCGAGCGCGCCGGCATACCCGTGCGATAACCGCGGAGGCGGTGGAGCTCCAGAGGCTCGGTCAAGTGGCCTTGGCCGCCACGAGGGGGAGGGCCGAAGAACGAGGGTCGCAAGGGAAACGGGAGCGGGCTAAGGCAAGCGGCGTGCACTCGACGAGCTTGCCTCAGGTTTTTGTTTTCGCCCTCTTGACGGCTGTGGCCACAGGGTTAGGCGCCCTGCCCTTCGCCTTCGTGAAGGACCTCACCCGAAGATGGCTGGGGGCCTCCAACGCGTTGGCCGCCGGGCTAATGCTCGCCGCCAGCTTTGGCCTCCTCTACGAGGGTGTGGCCCACGGGTTGGGGCGCACGCTCGCGGGGGCACTGACGGGGCTCGTGTTCATCGTCGGCGTGCGCAAGTTGCTCCAGCGCGACGAGCACCCGGCGGTGTTCGCCGGGATGGGCGAACTGGACGCCCGCAAAGCGCTGCTGATGGTCGGGGTGATGACCATGCACTCGTTCACCGAGGGTGTCGGTGTTGGGGTTTCTTTCGGCGGTGGGTCGGAGCTTGGCCTGTTTATCACGCTGGCCATAGCTGTTCACAACATCCCCGAAGGCCTGGCTATCAGTCTCGTGTTAATCCCGCGCGGGGTGCCATGGAGCCGTGCGGCCTTCTGGAGTGTGTTCTCCAGCCTGCCGCAGCCACTGATGGCCGTTCCCGCTTTCGTCTTCGTCGAGACCTTCGAGTCATTGTTACCGTACGGGCTCGGGTTCGCAGCGGGGGCCATGATCTGGATGGTCTTCTCGGAGCTCATGCCCGACGCTCTCAAGGAGGAGTCGGGCAACCTCGTGGCGATTATCGTTACCCTCTCCGTCCTCGCCATGGTAGCCTTCCAGGTCCTCATCCGTTGACCAGACCCGGAGATCCCCGCGGATCTTCGCCTCTTCTCAAACCCCAGCGCAAGCGGGCGGAATCGCGAAGGACCGATCCGGCCGCCAAGGTAGGCTCCCCCATGCGCTCCATTCTGGGACTCCCCGCCGATCTGCCGGATGACCGTGCGGCGGCGTCATCGCGGCATGCGTTCGTGGCGGTGGTCACACGCGGGCCGCACTGTCCACCATACTGGCGGATCCGGATGCGGCGGCTCCCGGGGGCATCGCGTGAACCAGGACGAGGCCGCTGGCGGCCCGAAGGACCTTCGTCGACACGCCGCCCAAGAGGGCCCTCCGGACCAGGCTACGTCCCCTGGCACCTACGACGGCGAGAGTCGCCGGATCCTCCTCGCAGGCGTTCAGGATCGCGGTCGCCCCGTCGCCTTCTGTGAGCCGTATTTCGGCCGGCGTTCCCGTCGTGCGTGCCAGCTCCTCGGCCCTCTGCGCGAGCTCTCCCTCGTGCCTGGTACGGGCTTCGCCTAGGAAACCCTAGTAGAGGCTCGCCTCTGCCTCCGGCAACCCGCGGGGTCGCGCCGGGTCTTCGGTCGCCCGCATGAGGGTCGTCCTGGCTCCGAAGAGGTGTCCGATCTCGGCAGCCAGCTCCCCCGCCCTCCGAGCCCCGTCCGAGCCGTCGTCCCCGATGACGATCCTCCGAGGCGGCCACGTCCCGGCGTCCCCGCGCGCCACCAGCACCGGACGCGCGGCCCGGTAGGCTACCCCCTCGGAGACGCTCCCCAGTGCGATGCGCAACACGGGCCCGCGCCCCCTGCTGCCCACCACGATCAGGTCGACCCTCAGCTCGTCGCCGAGACCCAGGATGGCATCGACGGGGTGGTCCCTCTTGAGGTGCCCCTCCACGGTCTTTGCCCCATGCTTCGCGGCGAGGCCGAGTTCTTCGGCCAAGAGCTTGCGCGCGTCCTCCTCGAAGAGTTCGAACGGCAGCGGCGCGGGCTCGACCATGGCGGGAAGATGCCAGGCGTGGACCACGTGCAGCTCCGCCCCCGTCTTCGCGGACAGGTCCGCTGCCACCTTAGAAGCCAGGGCGGCGTCCTCCGATCCGTCGGCCGCGAGGAGAATCTTGGTCAGGGGCATGCCTCACACCTCCCCGTGCTCGTGGGCGGCGCCCTCGCGAAAGCGATGCGCGGGCTCGGAGCGACCGTGCACGATCATCGGCCGCCGCCGGGAATCGCCTCCTCCGGGCGTCCCAGGGCGTGCAGGGCCCATGCCTTGGGCGCGGTACTCCTCGCCCGGCTCTAGCGGCCCCTCCTCGCCCTTCACGAAGAAGCTCTCGGGGGACGCGAGGAGCCGGCAGCCCAGATGGCGCAGGAGCCCCGCTATGTCCTTCGCCGCGGAACCCCTGACGAGGCGCGGCCCGCGGTACCTCGTGTCGAAGGCTAGGGCGCGCATCCCCCGCAGCGCCCCTTTGGGGAAGCCTTCGAGCATCTCCCTCATCCCGTCGGGGAGCCCGTGAAGCTGCGTGGGGGCTCCCACGACCAGGAGGTCAACCTCACCGGCGCGCAGCCCGGACACCCCGCCTGCGGGGGATACGCGGGCCTCCCCCTGCTCGTGGAGCGCCTCGGCGATGGCCCGCGCCAGGCGCTCGGTGTTGCCGTACCCGGTCTCGTAGACGACCAAAGACTTCATCCGTCCTCTCCTTTCGTCGGGGCCTTCGAACCCTCGTCATGTTCCGATATCGGTGCTTGCAACCCTCCCTCCGATTCCCTCACTACGAGCACGGGGCAATGCGCGTGGGCCGCGATGCTGCTCGAGACGCTGCCTATGGGGCGCCTCAAGGGGCTCTTCCCCCTGCTGCCCGCCACGATCAGATCCGCCCCGATCTCCTCCGCCAGCGCGACCACCTCGGCGTCCGGTTCGCCCGTCTTGAGGTAGGTCTTCGCGACCTCTCCTCCCGCTTCCTCGACCAGCCCGGCCTGCTTATCCAGCAGGTCCCTGGCCCGCTCGGTGTCCTCCTCGTAGAGGCTCGGCCCGTCCTCGAAGTCCGCTCCCAGCATGTGGTACGGCTCCGACACGGGAACCACGTGAACCAGGTACAACTCGGCGCCGAAGGCCCGCGCCATCCCCGCCGCCCTGCGCGCCGCGGATGCGGCGTCGTGGGAGCCGTCGGTCGCCACCAGAATCGTCTTGGGGTTGCCGTTCACTGTTCGCCCTCGCTTTCGTGGGGTTCGCCGTCGTCCGACGCGCTGCCGAAGGCCCTTTCCGTCTCCAGAATCCTCAGGGTGGTCGGCACCACGGCGTCGGGGGAGAGGCTTACGGAGTCTATGCCGCGCTCGACCAGGAAGGTTGCGAACTCGGGATAGTCGGAGGGAGCCTGCCCGCAGATGCCTACCTTGCGCCCCGCTCGGTGGGCCTCTTCTATGAGCGTGCCGCACATCCTCTTGACGGCCTCGTCGCGCTCGTCGAAGAGCGGTGCCACCCTCTCCGAGTCCCTGTCCACGCCGAGCACGAGCTGCGTCAGGTCGTTGGAGCCGATGGAGAAGCCGTCGAAGACGGCGGCGAATTTCTCGGCCAGGACGACGTTGGAGGGGATCTCGGCCATAACGTACACCTCCAGCCTGTCCTCGCCCCGCGCGAGCCCACCTTCGCGCATGACCTCGAGAACCTTTCTTCCCTCCTCAGGTGTGCGGCAGAACGGGAGCATAACCTTGAGGTTCTTGAGCCCGAAGACCTCGCGCACCCTCCTCACGGCGGCCACCTCGAGCATGAACCCTTCCTTGTAGTCGGGGTGGTAG
>JBKPSF010000280.1:0-3032 GCA_046734875.1 Actinomycetota bacterium
AGTAGGGCTTCCGCTGCCTCAGCAGGTGGCGGCATCGATCCACGAAGCAATAGCCCTGAGTACAAGGCCACCAGAAGAATGGCAGTAGCTGAACGAAGGAGCCTAATTCGCCGGTGCGCGGGATGCGGGGAGGCGCCGGGCGGGTTGCGAACTACTACCGCCTTCTCCTGGGTGCAAGCAAGCTGGGGCAACGCCCAGCGTGGCGTACCGCGCGGAGATCGGTCCAAGCGGCAAGGGTGAGTTGGATGTGTTTCTCTAACCCCAGGGGCGCGAGTGTGACACACGAGACCTTCACACCCTTCATCATTACCGTAGCAACTCTCCTTCCAGTTTCGCTTGTAATTGCTCCAGGAGCTCTCGCTCCACGGCGACGAAGCGACGAAAGGCCTCCATCTGCCCTTTGGGATCAGTCATTACTGCCATGTCGTGCCGACCCATCGGTAGGTCGCGGTAGCGAGCCATCTCTTCGGCAAGATCGGCGAGTTCGCCAGCCACGTCGCGGTGGGCACGCTCCAGCTTTGTGTAGGCGTCGAGTTCATTTTGCGAAGTCGCGTCGGTCAGATCCAGTGCCCGAGTGTGGCGCTCGAGGACCTCTGCCTGTGCGGCCATCAGTTCGGCGAGCTTCGCCGGAAGGACCGCGTTTGCCGCGAGTCCCTCACCACAGGTCGGCCGATCGCCGTGTTCCATCTGCTCCATGTCTGCCCCCAGTCCCATCGACGAGTCTCTAATGCTAGGGCGAGCCGAAGCCCATCGCTCGTCCGTCGGCTCATGCACTTCCCGTGCCATACCATCAGGATAAGCGCCGCTATCCTTCCTACGCAAACACGCCTAGAGGCGCGGTGAGTCCCACCCCCTTTGGCCGACTTCCCTAGAACTCCGTTACCGCGAACTTCTGAGAAAAGCTCTTCTACGAGGTTCAGTGCATAGAAACTAACTCTCCTCCTGCCCTGGCAAGGGAACAGCGTCAAGTTGCTGCATCATGCCCAACAGGTCGGAGACGCTCCACGACTCGGCGATCTTGCCTCCCTCTATGCGATATATAGAGATGCCCGTAAAGTTCACCCTATTGCCCGTAGGAGGGATGCCCATGTACTCCCCTTGGTGGGTTGCATGAGCCCTCCAGTGGGCTACCACCTTGTCCCTCTCGGCTATGAGGTCCTCTATGGTGCTTTCTAAGTCGGGAAAGCCTCTACGGACATTGGCTGCCTCCTGCGTGGCATCCTCGACGCGATCGGGGGCAAAGAGCTCTGCTGCGGCGTCGAGGTTGCCGGTATGGTTCCAGAGCTCCCCTTGCTCCCGGCGCACAAGAGCCTTGTTCTCTTCTACCGACATGCTCCTCCTTCTGGTATCCGCTTAGAACCCTAGAGCGGGTCGAACCCTTCCCACCTATGAGAATGATGCCAGTTACCGCAACACGGCGCACGCTCTTTCGACAGGCGAACTTAGCGGAATTAGCCTTCCACGCGCTTGGTTGAATAAGGGCATGAAGAAGGGGCCGAGGCTCTTATTGGCCGCCCCAGCCCCTTCGCTGATGCTCCTCGTTTACGAGAGCAGGTCCTTTAGGTCTCCCTTCTTCTGCTTGGCCCTTCCCTTCCTCTGATCCGAGCGGCCTTCCCGCTTTTTGCCCTTGTCGCCCGTCAGGGCACCGCCGGCTTCTTTCATCCGGCCCTTGGCCCTGTCCATCTTTCCCTCGTCCTTGTCGTCCCTGCCGCCGCTGCCGCCTAGCAGGCCCATACGCTTGCTCCTCTCCGTTGGATTGCCTTTCTCGTCGCCGCCCGAGGCCCTTCTGCTCCTCCTAGCGGCCGGTCAACTTGTCAGTCAGGCCTCCGAGGTCCTCGGCAGCGTCCGCGATGCCACCCAGGGGGCCTTCGTCCTTGAGCCTTTGCCTGTCGCGCTCCTTCTCCGCTTGCCTGGCCTCCGCCTCCGCCCGCCTGGTCTTCTCCCTCTGCCTGGCCTCCGTCTCGGCCTCGGCCTTTCTCTGCTCGGCTCTGCCCTCGGCCCTCAGCTCCTCATCGCCGGTTATGGCACCGAAGGCCTCCTTGGCCTTGCCCTTAGCCTTGTCCATGTGCCTCCTTGCCTCGTGGATATCTCTAGGATTAGATACGCAAGAAGGTCGGGGAGGTTACACCTGGTGCCCTCCGAGCTGTACACAGAACGGACTTCCTAGAGAACGCCGTATGGGCGAAGGTCCGAGAACTAACCTTCCACGCATTTGTGGTCGGGCACTCGGCGGATCCCTTTCCCTGAAGATGGCTTATCGCGCAGAACGGGCTGGGCTTGGTGGCGGTGGCCTTCTTGGTCTGTACGTGTTCTGGCGACGCTAGCGGACGTCAAGTATCCGCGAACCGCGGCGTGGCTCACAGGGGCACGACTGCGACCGCGTCCATCTCCACCAGGTAGTCCGGGTTGGCGAGCCCTGCCACGAACGCCATCGTGATCGTCGGCGGGCTCGGCGGGTCGCCCCACGCGCGTCGAAAGGCGGAAAACCCGGCCTCTAAAGACTCCCCCTCCACCACGAGCAGGTTCCACTTGACCACGTGTTCGGGCCCTGCGCCCGCGGCCGCCAGCGCCGCCTGTAGGTTCGCGAGTACCTGCTCGGTCTGCGCGGCGATGTCGCCCTTACCGACTATGTTGCCGGAGCCATCCACGGCGTTCTGGCCGCCGACGTACACCGTCCTGACGGGCCCCTCGACGACCACGACGTTGGTGAAAGCCGGGTTCTTGTTCAGACCCTCCGGGTCGACGTACCTCACGGACCCCGTGATGTGGTCAGCCGCGCCGGGTTGGTCGACCATCGCGTTCCTCCTCTTCCGAGAACATAGCCGTTCCCCGATGGTAGAGGAGCCTCCGGCATTCTTCACCCTCGGGTTCGCGCGACCGGCCGAGGCGGGGACGGATCGGCCCCTTATACGAGGAGCGTGCTCCTGCCTAGCCTTTAGGGCGAACTTCCATGAGAAGGCACTATCTGTCAAGGGCCGACGTGGCGGCCTCCTGAGGTGGACGAGCGTAACGGCTTTCTGTGCCCTTCGCGC
>JBKPSF010000281.1:0-12928 GCA_046734875.1 Actinomycetota bacterium
GGCGGCGTGCTTTACTTGCCCCAGCGGCTGCTGAGGATTTGACGGATGAGGATGGAGGCGATTATCGTCGAGGCCAGGGAGAAGCCGGCCTGGAGCAGCGCTTCTTTTACGTCGTCCCTGACTCCCCTGACCTCCGGCTCCTTTATGATTCTTTCGGCGAGCTGGCTCGCGAGGACGTAGGCGATCCCGGTCGAGAGGATCGAGATCAGGCGTTTCTGCGTCTCGTCGTTCATGGCTTCATACCTCCGGCGAACATGCTTTCGGCGACCTTACCCGCGTTCGGGGTCAACCGGCCCTCCGTCGTCTGTCGTGGCTGTAGAGGCATTCTAGTTGGGAGCGGAGAAGGTTGCGGTCGTAGAGGCTGGCGTGGCAGTCGATGCAGAACAGAACCTCTTCCGGGCGTCCTGGGTGCAGGTCGTTGTCCATCATGAAGTCGAGCAGTTCACTGTACTCCTCGCCGACCTGGTCCACGAACTCCGAGAACGAGATGCTCCCCGAGATCAGACGCTCGCTCGCCTCGCTGGGGTCGAGCTTTCCGAGCCGGCGGTTGGTGTGCCTCACGATGAGCCCGGGCGCGATGTCTCCGAGGCCCATTCCCTCCTTCATCACCAAAACGGTCCCTTTCTAGCCCCCGGAGGGGTCATACCCCTTTTCCTTATACCCCCAAAACCGCCGGCACCCCATACGCTGGCGGTCCGTGCAGTCTACGTTCGGGCGCGCGGTTTGTAAAGCGCCTCGCCAAGAGAGGGAAACCGAACCGATATAATAACTCGACGTGGGAGGTCTCGATCCAGAAGCAGCGCGCCGGAAGGGAGCTTTTGAAGGTGGCCCGTAGCGTGAAAGTCGAGCGCGGGGCGCGCGTGGTGGTCGTAGGAGCCGGGTTCGCGGGGGCCTCGCTCTTGAGGAGCCTTCCACCCGCGCTGCGGAGATCCGGCGAGACGCTCCTCGTCGACCGCCGCCAGGAGTTCACGTTCGCGCCCCTGATCCACGAGGTCGCCGTGGGCCGCATCCACCCCGAGAGCGTAACCTCACCCATCGCCCCCCTCTGCACGGGCTCCTGTGACTTCCTGAACACGGAGGTGCTGGGCGTCGATCTCGCCGAAAAGACCCTCGAAACTCCGGAAGGCACAATCGGCTACGAGTACCTCGTCATGAACCCCGGCAGCGTAGCCTCGGAGCCCCCGCCGCACCTGAGCGACTATTTCCAACACTTCTGGAGCCTGGACGACGCCCTTCGCCTGAGAACTGCCGTGAACAGAGCCTGGCGCGCCGCCACAAGCCCCGGACCAGAGCTCCCCCCTGGCGCCCTGACCGTGGCGATAGTCGGCGGCGGGGCGACCGGCGTTGAGTTGGCGGCCGAGGTGGCAACGCTCTTCGACTACCTCGGCAAACGTTCGCACCGCACACCGTCGGAAGAACCCCGGGTCGTGCTCCTGGAGGCCACGAACCGACTGATGGACTGGCTGGACCCGTATTTCGACATCGTCGCGAGGAGTACGCTCTCATCTTTAGGCGTCGAGGTGCGCCTGAACGCTCCCGTGGAGAAAGCGGGCGGGGACGGTGTTCTCGCCGGCGAAGACTGGCTGGATGCAGGCACGCGGGTGTGGACGGCCGGGGTGGAAGCGTCGCCGTTAGTCGCGGAGCTGCCCGGCGAACACGACGCGACGGGCCGCGCGCACGTGGACCAGTACCTCACGCTGCCGGGTCACCCCGAGGTTTACGTGCTCGGCGATGCCGGGGCCTACACCGAGCCGCGCCTCGGCCTCTTGCCCCCCACGGCTTCCATCGCCGTGCAGCAGGGCCCCTGGGTGGCGCGTGATCTCAAGCGCCGGCTTCGCGGCGCGGGGAGCAAACGCGGCAGGCCACCCTTCCGCTTCTTCGACAGGGGCTACGTCGTAAGCCTAGGCCCCGAGAGCGCCGTCGCCGACGCCGTGGGCCTCAAGTTACGCGGTCCGGCGGCGCAAGCCCTCTACAGGAGCGTCCTGCTCTACTACCTCAAGAGCCGGCGCGACAGGCTGCTCACCGGCGCCGACTGGGCCATGGAGAGGACCCTCGGCCGCGTCGGCTTCGGGAGCAATCAGCCAGTGCTTCCGGAAAGTCCGACCTCAACCGGTATGTAGCACCGCCGTAATACCCGGAGAGACGCCACGAGAAAGCATCCCGAGTCCTAGGATTCGACCCGCACGGGCGCCAGATGACGACCCACTATGGCAGGCACTTCTTCCGGCTTCACGTGGGTGTACCAGACGTCGTCGGGGTAGATAAAAACCACGGGACCTTCCTCATGGCGGCGGGTGCAGGCGTTACGGAGCACGGTAGACGGAGCTACGCCTCGCCGCTCGACCTCTTCCCTGAACACGTCGAGAAGGTCACCGCCACCCTTGGCGCCGCAGCGTCCCTCGCCTGGGGTGGCGCACACGAAGATCTGACAGAGCTTTCCCACGCCCTGATTCTATGTCGCGGCCGGGATAATTCCAGCCGCGGCACGCCGAAAGCACGCTGCTCTAGAAGCTCGTGGCAGTGAGGCCCGTCTCCATACGTTCCTGAACGCGCCTGGCCATGCCGGTACCTTTCGCGCTTTCGGCGACGGCTTCGGCGACGGCGGGGGCCACCCTTTCGTCGAAGACGGAGGGGATTATGTAGTCTTCGGAGAGATCGTCTTCCGGGATCACCTCGGCTATCGCGTTGGCGGCGGCCAGCTTCATCGGCTCGTCTATCTCGCGCGCCCTCACGTCAAGGGCGCCGCGGAAGATACCGGGGAAGCAGAGGACGTTGTTGATCTGGTTCGGGTAGTCGCTGCGTCCGGTGGCGATGATCCTGGCCTTGCCTATAGCCACTTCGGGCCTTATCTCGGGGTCGGGGTTGGCCATGGCGAACAGGATAGGGTCGGTCTTCATGCTCTCGACGTGCTCGAGGTCGAGGACGTCGGGCGCGGAGAGACCGAGGAAAAGGTCGGCCCCGGCGATGGCGTCCGAGAGCTCGCCGGTCTTGCCCTCGGGGTTCGTGTTCTCGGCGAACCACCTCTTGGACTCGTTGAGGTCCTCGCGTCCCTCGTGCACGACGCCCTTGGAGTCGCACCCGACGATGTTCTTGCCGCCGGCGGCCATAATGATCTTCGCGCAAGCCACCCCCGAGGCGCCGACGCCGTTGACCACGATCCGGAGATCCTCGAGCTTCTTGCCGACGATCTTGAGGGAGTTGATGAGGGCGGCCAGCACCACGACCGCGGTGCCGTGCTGGTCGTCGTGAAATACGGGTATGTCGAGTTCCTTCTTCAAACGCTCCTCGACCTCGAAGCACCGCGGGGCCGAGATATCCTCCAAATTGATGCCGCCGAACGCCGGCGCCAGGTTCTTGACGGTCTCCACGATCTCGTCGGCGTCCTTGGTGTCCAAACAAAGAGGGAAAGCGTCGACGTTGGCGAACTGCTTGAAGAGGGCGGCCTTGCCCTCCATTACCGGCATCGCCGCCAGCGGCCCTATGTCCCCGAGCCCGAGCACGGCGGTGCCGTCGGAGACGACGGCGACCGTGTTGCGTTTCACGGTAAGGTTGAACGCCCTCTCGGGATCGCTGGCTATCGCCCGGCACACGCGCGCCACGCCCGGCGTGTAGACCATGGAGAGGTCATCGCGGGTGCGGATCTGGAGTTTCGAGCGAACCTCGATCTTGCCCCCAAGATGCATCAAGAACGTCCTGTCAGAGACGTTTATAACCTTGACCTGCGGCAGCTCTTCGACCACCTGCACGATCTGCTGTCCGTGCTCCGAATCGCGGGCATTTACGGTGATGTCGCGTACGGTCCTGTCCTGGCTCATCCGCACGATATCCACCGCGCCGACGAGCCCATCCGCCTCGCCCACGGCCGTCAAGATCCTCCCCAAAGCCCCAGCCTCGTGCGGAAACTCCACCCGCAGGGTCAGACTGTAGCTCGCACTAGGTATCGATTCCATCTCGTGTAGCCTTTCTTCTCGTTAGCCCGCCCCACGCATGGCACGAGGATGATTGTATGTCAGAGCGACGCTCCGCGCCTGCCAGCCGATCAGCACTGCAGCCTGTCAGTTTCCTCATTGCTGAAATGCTGACCGGCTGAAGTGCTAAATCGGTAGATAGCCTGGGTCTTCGGGGAGGTCGAGGCCCGGCAGAGCGTCGCGGCGGGCGAGGAACCAGCGTCCTGACTCGGTGTCGGGGCCTGCCTCCGCGGCTGCCTGGTCGAGGCCGGCGCGCAGCTCGTGCAACAGCGGCGGCCTCTCGCCGTAGGAGACCATCTCCAGCTCGGCGGCGACGGCGGCGTCGACGAACTCGCCCCAGCCCCGCGAAAGAGACGCATCGGAAGCTGGCGGTGAGGCGAAGGCAAGTTTTATCTCCTCGGGTAGCGGAGCCTGCGCTAGCATCTCCTCGCGCTCCGGGTCGGGGAGGACGTTCCCCTCGTCGAGGTAGCGGCGGGCGGCGAAGAGCAGAAGCCGGGACGGAATGGTGCGCTTGTTCCAGGAGGCGGCGACCGCCTCCCAGTCTATAAAGGACCCAGCATATAGCCTGCGCAAATTCACGAAGCCATTCTAATGCAACAGCCCGTTCAGCATTTCAGCAAGTCAGCACTTCAGCACTTCAGTTCCCTGCTTACAGAGACGTCGAGGCGTCGCACGTGAATTTGTCCTCTCGTGGGGATGACGCAGGGGCTCTCCGGTACAAGGAGTAGCCAAGCTGACATGCTGAAGTGCTGACTTGCTGACAAGCTGCGCGGCGCGAAGCGTCGCGCTAGAAGCCGCTCGAGTAGTCTCCGTTTATGATTTCGAGGTCGCTTTCGTCGGCTCCGGGGAAGTCGAGCGAGAGGTCGTCCTGGGTGGCCTCTGCCATGTAGTTCGACCAGATGTCCATGGGGAATGTCTCGCCGTTCGGCTCGAGTACGCCGTGTACGCCGACCAGGGATTTATTGCCTTCCGGGTAGCCTACCCACACGGAGGTGCACAGGCGCGGCGTGTACCCCACGTACCAGGCGTCGGCGAAGTTGTCCGTGGTTCCCGTCTTGCCGGCTGAGGGGTGTCCTATCTCCTCATCCAGGTCGTGGAACATTGTCGCCGTCCCGTCCTTTACTACCCCACGCAAGACCTGGGTCTCGATCGCGGCATCGTTGCCGCTAAGCACGCGCTGGCCCCCGATCTCGTGGTCGTAGAGCGTCTCGCTCTGGCCGTAGCTGTTCCTCTCGATGTTCTCGATGGCGTACGGCTCACGGTGGATACCGCCGCCAGCGAACGTCGAGTAGGCCGAGGCCATGTCGAGCGGGCTTACGCCGGTGCCGAGGCCGCCTATTGCGGTCGAGGGGTAGGGATCCACGGGGCTCGTGATGCCGAGGTCTTCGGCCGTCTCGACCACGTCGTTCATGCCCACGTCGGCGGCGAGCTGGACAAAGACCGTGTTGTCCGACTCGGCCATCGCCTCGGAGACCGAGATCTCCCCCCGCTCTACATAGTCGTAGTTGTGGATCTCGTAGGGCTGGTTCTCGAAATAGAAGTCCAGGTCACGGGAAATGTAGGTGCTCTGGGGGGAGATGCCTTCCCTCAAAGCCGCGGCAAGCACGATGGGCTTGAAGGAGCTTCCGGGCTGGCGCCTTGCGTCCAGGGCCAGGTTGAACTCGCCCTCCTGGCCGGACATGGCCCTGATCGCGCCGGTCTGCGGCTCCACGGTGACCACGGCGGCCGAGGGATCGCTCTTATAAGACAGCACGTCCTTGGTAGTCTCGGCGGCCGCGTGCTGGAGGTCGGGGTCCATGGTGGTTTGGATCCTGAGCCCCCCGCGCTGCAGGGCCTCCGGGCCGAGTTCCTCTTCCACGTCGCGCCTCACCTTTTCGATGAAGGGAGTGTACGCGGGGTCCTGCGACGGCGGTTCCGGGGTGAACTTTAGGGGTGCGGCCTCGGCCCTCTCGCGCTCTTCGGGGGAGATTTTGCCCTGTTCTTGCATGAGTTCTAGTACCCTGTCGCGGCGCTCTCGCGCCTGATCCACTACCACGTCGCCCTCCCACGTGACGTAGGTCGAGGGGGCGTGGAGAAAGCCAGCGAGCGTGGCTGCTTCCGAGAGATCGAGGTCTCTGGCGCTCTTGCCGAAGAAGGTCTTGGCCGCCTCCTCCGCGCCGTAGGCGCCGTCCCCGAAGTACACGGTGTTGAGGTAGGCGGTGAGGATCTCGTCTTTGTCGTGCTTGCGCTCGTAGGTAAAGGCGAGCGCGGCCTGGACGAAACGCCTGCGGAAAGAGGTCTCGAAACGCTCGCCTTCGGCGACGTAGAGGTTCTTCATGAGCTGCTCCGTGATCGTGGAGCCGCCCTCATCGACGTGCCAGGATCTGAGGTCGGTCCACGCGGCGCGGGCGAGGCCCTCGGGGTCGAAGCCCCAGTGCTCGTAGAAGCGACGGTCCTCGACGGCGATGACCGCCCCCGGCAGGTACTCACCGAGCCCCTCGAAACCGACGGTCTCGCGGCTTTCGGCGACGGGAAACTCCCCGATCTCCTGGCCGTTCACGTCGTAGACGTAGGAATTCTCGGCCAGCTCGGGGTAGGTCCTGTCGAGGTCGCCCTCGAATTCCTTGGAGACGAAAAGGTAGAGGCAGGCGACGACGATGATGGTGCACACGCCGAGGATCAAGGCGAGGTTGAAGAGGGCGCGCAGTGCCCGCACGAAGCGTCCGAGCGGGCGCTTCTTCGGTTTCTTCTTGCTGGTTTCGAAGAAGTTGTTCACGGCCCTCCGGCCGTAGTCTACCCCAACCGGATGGACGACGGAAAGCAATTCACACCAAGCAGGTGGTAGGATGCGACCATGCCCCAGTTGAACTGCACGGCCAGGCGCGTCGGGGACTACGAGAGCCGCACGGAAGAGTACGAACTCGTCTTCTCCGTAGGACAATCGCCGCCGCACGGGCTGGAGATCAAATACCAGGCCGCCCGCGCCTACGAGATAAACGCCGCCCTGGACGCGGCCTCGGAAGTCGCAAGAGAAGCAATCGCCGAAGCAGATTTCGACGAAAGAGGTCCCACCGACGAAGCGCTCTCGAAATTCGCGTGGCGCGCCGTCCAGTCCGCCAAATACGAAGAAGGCAAGCCCGTCGGCTCGAGCCTCGAATTTTAGAGCACGCCCGCTTCGCAGGCTTGTCGGCACGCTGCGCCCGGCTTCGCCGGGCTCCGCTTGTCGGCACGGCGCTTCGCGCCTTGTCAGCTTTGCCTCTAACGGCGGTTCGCTAACAGCATCTGCGTGGTGATTGCTCTAGCGACAGGCCGCGATCAACTCGGTTAGCGTGACGCGACCTTCGTAGAGCGCGGTGCCGACGATTACGCCGACCACGCCTGCCATGGCGGAGAGCGCAGCCACGTCTTCTACGCCGCGGACGCCACCGCTGGCTATGGTCGGTATCACCTCCGCCAGGGCGGCCGTCCCTTCGAAGGACGCCCCCACGTCCATGCCGTCGCGGGCCACATCGGTGTAGAGGACCTGCACGACGTTATCGGCGACCAGCTCTTCCGCGAGGTCCATTACGGGGATGCCGCTCGACCGGCGCCAGCCGTGCGTCGCAACGATGCCGTCACGGGCATCCACCGCGACCACGAGGGAACGTCCGGCTTCCTCGACCGCCTCGAGACGCAGATTCTTGTCGCCGACCGCGGCGGTGCCCATCACGACGCGCTCCGCGCCGCTTTTTCGTGCAGCGCGGAGGTCTTCCAGGGTTCTTATGCCGCCCCCCACCTGCAGCGGGACGTTCACCACGTCTGCCATTCGCCCGACGAGATCCAGCTGTACCGGCCTGCCCAGCTCGGCGCCGTCGAGGTCGACTACGTGTATCGCCCGAGCCCCCTGGCGCTCCCACTCGCGGGCACGTTCGACGGGGTCAGCGTCGTACTCTTTGCTGCGGCCGAAATCCCCCTGTTTCAGCCGCACGCACCTGCCGCCGCGCAGGTCTACTGCCGGAAAGACGGTGAAGGTGTTCTCTGCCATCAGCGTGCGAAGCCGGGTGGTCGGGGCCGACCGTGCTTATCCCACCACTCCTCGGCGGTGACGCCCATCAGGATGTCGTCCCAGAAACGGCCGCGCGACCAGTGGTTCTCCCTGCGGCGGCCTTCCATCACGAAACCGAGCTTCTCGTACATGGCCTGCGCCCTGGCGTTGTACTCGAAGAAGTCGAGGTTGATCTTGTGGTACCCCAGAACCGCGAACGCGTAGTCGAGGAAGAGCATGCTGGCCTCGGTACCGTATCCCCTGTCCAGGTACTCCCGATCCCCGATGATGATACCGAACGTTGCCGAACGGCTCGGCAAATTCTCCTCGTTTTTGAGAACCATCGATCCGATAACCGTGCCTTCGGCTTCGATCACGAGCATAAGAAACCGGTCGGTGGTGTCGTACTCCCCGGCATCGTAACCGCGTTGCAGTTTCGCGAGGTTATCCGGCACGCCCAGGCCACCATACGACATGCTTAGCTCCGGGTCCGAAAACAGCTCCTGGTAACGCGGAAGATCGGCGCGCTCCATCGGACGCAGCCGGACGCGAGGACCGCGCAGAAAGGTCTCACCTATTGTCCGATCTTCCGTCATCCCCCACTCCCCGCCCACGCCAAAAAGTTCTCGTACAGCCTGAGACCGGCCCCGCTGCTTTTCTCGGGATGGAACTGCACGGCCACCAGATTATCCCTGCCCGCCGCCGAACAGAATCGCCCACCATACTCTGTCTCGCCAACGAGGTCACCCACCTCTTCCGGCTCTGGATAGTAAGAATGAACAAAGTAGAACGACTCACCATCGAGACCGTCGAGGACGGGATGACCCCGTAGGAGGGACAACTCGTTCCACCCGATGTGCGGAACCTTGAGCCCATCGCCCCAGAACCTCACAACCCTCCCCGGCATAAGCCCCAGGCCCTCAACACCCGGCGACTCCGCCGAACCTTCGAACACTACCTGAAGCGCTACACAGACCCCGAGAAACGGCTTCCCCACCCGGAACGCCTCCCCGCAAGCCTCGTCCATCCCGCGCCCGCGCAGCTTCCTCATGCAGTCCCCGAAAGCCCCCACGCCGGGCAACACCACGGCATCTGCCGCCAGCACCCGCTCCGGGTCGGGCGTAAGATCCACCCTCGCCCCCACCTTCTCCAGCGCCCGCGTCACGGAGAGCGTGTTCCCCGCGTCGTAATCAACGATCGCTACGCTCAAGCTTGTCAGCACGGCGCTTCGCAGGCTTTCAGCTTTCTTGCCGTTCCGGCCTCGCCCGGTCGCGGACAACGCACCGCCGCAGGTGACGATCGGATCCAACGCTCGCGGCTACGCTCCGAGACGACTTCCTGAAAGCGAGGCGAAGCCGAAGTGTGCTGACAAGCGAGCGGAGCGAGCGTGCTGACAAGCGCAGGCGAAGCCGGAGCGTGCTGAAATGCTGAAGTGCTAATCAACGACCCCTTTCGTCGAGGCGCTGCCTGACGCGCGGAACGCTACGGCTTCTCTGATCGCGACGGCCATTGCTTTGACGCCGGACTCTACCTTGTGATGCGCGTTCTCGCCGTAGTGGCAGTTGAAGTGCAGCGTGAAGCGTCCGTACTGGGTGAAGGCACGCAGGAACTCGGGGAATAACTCGACGTCGAAAGTTCCTATCTTTTCGGGCATAGGGCCGAGGTTGCACGTGAGATGGCTCCTGCCCCCGAGATCTACCACAGCAGTGCTTAGCGCCTCGATGAGCGGCGCGCTCGCGTCGGCGAAGCGAACGATGCCACCTCTGTCCCCCAACGCTTCGTCGAAGGCCCGCCCCAAGACTAGCCCCGTGTCCTCCACCGTGTGATGGTCGTCCACCCAGGTATCGCCCTCCGCCTCTACCGCCAGGTTCATGCCTGAGTGGTGGGCCAAAAGGTGCATCAGGTGGTCCAGGAAGCCCACGCCCGTCTCGACCTCGGCCCGGCCGTCGCCATCTAGTTGGAGGTCGACACTCACGAACGTCTCGGCTGTCTTGCGCTCTGCGCTTCCCTTACGCGCCATCTTCCTCCTGAATCTCTAGAGCCCAAGCATTCTAACCGCACCACCCGAAACCCGAAACCTGTAGCCTGATGCCTTCACCGCAACCTTGCGGTGACGCTTGCGGCGTGGTTCTCGAAGCCTTCGAGGCGGGCGAGGCGTTCGACGTGGGGGCCGAGGTCTTGCAGGGCGTTCCGGGTGAAGTGGATGTAGTTGGTACGGGCGATGAAATCGTGGGTACCGAGGGCGGAGGCCCAGGTTGCCGCGCCGCCGGAGGGTAGGGCGTGCGAGGGGCCGGCGGCGTAGTCTCCGAGGGCCACGGGGCTGAAATCCCCAACGGCCACCATGCCGGCCACTTCCAGGTCATTGAGTATGGCTTCGTGGTCCTCGGAGATAATGTGCGCGTGTTCCGGGGCGTAGAGGTTGCTGATCTCGACGGCCTGGGCGAGGTCTTCGACCTGGACGAGGGTAACGTGTTTGGCCGGCTCGCCGGAGAGGAGCGGCTCGACGTCCGAGATCAGACGCCCGTTCGGGGTGAGCAGGATGGCTGATGCGCCGGAGAGGTGCTCGGCCTGGGCCATCAGGTCGCGGGCTACCCGCTCGGGGAAGGCGCTCGCGTCGGCGATCACGAGCACCTCGCTCGGACCCTGCGGCGCGTCGATGCCGACGACCCCGAAAACCTCGAGCTTCGCCGCCGTTACGTAATCGTTGCCAGGACCCACGATCTTGTCGACGGAAGCCACGCTCTCCGTGCCGTAAGCCAGGGCGCCCACCGCCTGCGCTCCGCCCACAGCGTAAACTTCGTGGAGGCCGAGCAGGCCGGCGACGGCTAGGACGTGGGAATCCGGCCGTCCGTCCGGGCCTGGTGGGGTGCAGACCCGGATCTCGCGCACCCCCGCAACCCTGGCGGGGACGGCGGACATCACGAGCGTGCTCGGGTAGGCGGCGTGTCCCCCCGGGACGTAGAGGCCAGAGCGCCGTATAGGGCGCACCCGCTGGCCCGTCGTGGCCCCGCGCCGATTCCTCTCCCACGAGCGGTCCATCTCGCGCTCGTGGAAGGCGCGGACGTTCTCGATGGCGATCAGGAAGCTTTCTCTTAGATCAGGAGATAGAGAATTTGTGGCGCGGTTTATCTCATCTTGCGGAACCGGAATCTCGCGCGGCCTCACGCCGTCGAAGCGCTCGGTGTACTCGAGGAGGGCGGCGTCTCCCCTGTCGCGCACATCTTCTAGGATGCGACGCGCCGCGGTCCTTATCCTCTCGGACAGGAACCCGCCGGGACGGCGCAGGCGTTTGACGACCTCGCGGGGCTCCTCTTTTCTCGCGTCCAGCGTTCTAGCCAACGGGCTCTTCGCCCCCTTGCATGGCGTCGGCGAGGGCGGAGATCTCCTGGTGGCGCAGGCGGTAGGCGCCGCGGTTGGAGATGAGGCGGGCTGTGGAGGTGGAGATCTCATCGAGCTCGACGAGGTCGTTCTCTCGCAGCGTCGTTCCGGTCGCGGTGAGGTCTACTATGCATTCGGCCAGGCCGACGAGGGGGGCGAGCTCGATGGAGCCGTGCAGCTCGATTACCTCGGCCTGGCGTCCCATCCGCTCGAAGTAGCGCCTTGCGGTGTCGGGGAACTTGGTGGCGACCCTGACGACCTCGGCGTGACGGATGGCCCTTTGCACGTCCTCGGCCCTTGCCTCCGGGGCGGCCAGGATCATGCGGCATCTTCCCGTCCCCAGGTCGATTAGCTCCACCACGTTGAACCGGTGCTCCTCCAGCACGTCCTTCCCCACGATGCCGATGTCGGCGGCACCGTACTCGACGAAGACGGGCACATCGGAGGGGCGGCTCACGATGAACTCGACGTCCCCGGCCCTGTAGATAAGCCTGCGTCCGTTCTCGCGCACGACTCCAGCGGGAAGGCCGGCCGCCTCCAGCGCCGACAGGGCGTCCCCGAAGATGGCGCCCTTCGGAACGGCGATGCGCAACCCGCTCAAGGCAGCACCGTCTCTGCGACAGACAGGTGATCCATGAATTCGAACTCCCCTGGGGGTTCGACGGTGGCTAGCTTTACGCCCCCTTCTGCGGGGTAGCATATCCAGGCCGCCTCGACGCTTCTTGCATACTCCACGGCGGCCTCGGGCGGAAGATCCTCCGACAGATGCAAGACGGAAACGCCATTATCGCGCAAACGCGCAGCCGTCTCGACGCCTCCCGTGTCTCCCCCGACGAGGAGGAGCAGGGGCGGAGCTTCCTCCTCGGGCAGCACGGAGAGAAGCCTCTCCAGGTAGATGGCGAAGCCGGTAGCCGGCATCTCCTTACCGAAGCGCTTCAGTAGGTTGTCGTAGCGCCCTCCGTTGGCGATGGTGAACCCCAGCCCGGAGGCGTAGGCTTCGTAGATCGCGCCCGTGTAGTAGTCATGGCGCCCTATCAGACCGAGGTCGAGGATGACCGCGCCGAGCGCGCCGTGCGCCTCGAGATGGCGCAGTATCTCCTTCAGGTTCTCCAGGGCCGCCTTTGCCTCGCCCACCGCGAAGCGTTCTGCTTGCTCGACGACCGATCCGTCTGCAGCGGAACCTACGAGGCGCGGTATGCCCCTAATGCCGGAGGCGGTCCCTTCGGGCAAATCCCCCGCGAGCGTGTCGACGGCGACGAGGTCCTTGGCGACAAGTGCCGCGGTTATGGAGGTCGCCACGTCGGGGGCCACGTGACGCAAGTAACCTGAATAGAAGGCCGACTGGCCGACGACGACGGCGAAATCGGAGGGTGCACGGAGGCCCAGGCTCTGCAGGACATCTACGAGCAACGCGATCGTGGCCGCGTCCTCCCTTGGGCTCGCCGAGCCTACGACTTCCACGCCTGCCTGGTAGAGTTCGGCGCTCTGTCCGCGGCCCACGCTCGCGCGGCGGTAGGCTGGCAGAATGTAGGAGAGCTTGTGCGGCTCGGGGCTACCGGCGAGACGCTGGGCTACGAGG
>JBKPSF010000282.1:0-6499 GCA_046734875.1 Actinomycetota bacterium
CCGATCCCACGGCGAGTACCTCGTCGGTCTTGGTGTCCAGGGCCACCACCGAGGGCTCCGAGAGCACGACGCCCTGGCCCGCTACCGAGACCAGCGTGTTCGCCGTCCCCAGGTCTATGGCGATGTCCCGCCCGAACAGCACCACGTCTTTAGTCCTCCTGCGGTAGGCCCACTCTTGGGGGTGAGCCAGTCCTCCCACGAGTACAATCTCCGCGGTTGCGAGCCGTCTGAACCGGTCGTGTCCTCGTAGGTCTCCGAAGATACCAGATGTGCGGCCCCGTTTACCACCGGTACAGAAGCGGCGAAGTTGGGTTACCCTCTGCGAGTCAAGGACCGTGGGGTTCGAGCCAAGCCGGAGCTTCGAAAGGGGATGGTCGAGAGAGCGGTGGGCGCCGAAGCCGTACCCGGGGCTCCGCTAGTGCTCGCGGTGGAACTGCTCGTACTCTACGCCGCGGGTTCCTACGCCATGGGCCGCCTGATGAGTCTCGCTGGTAGCGGGGGCATGGTGGGGCGGATAACCTTCTACCTCTTGGTCTTTCCTGGCGTGGTTCTCCACGAGAGTGCCCACTACCTGGCGTGCCTCATCACCGGAACCAAGGTGGTCCGCTTCGCGCCTTTCTCGCCGCAGAGCTCGGCGGACGGCCGGCTCGTGTTGGGCTACGTCCGCCACGAGCGGCGCGCCCTCCCGATAAGGGCGATCATAGGGCTCGCGCCGGTCCTCTTGAATCCCATGGGAATCCTGTTGGCGAGCGTGTTGCTCACGCCCCTCACCTTAGAAGAGGTGGCCGACCCGTCGGTAGGGGTCGTGGTAAGGGGGATCTTCGCGGGCGGGTTTCTGACCGATGCCCCGCTGCTTTTCGTCGCCTTGGCGTATCTGTCATTGAGCTTCGCCCTAGGGAGCGTGCCCAGCCGAGAAGATCTATCTGGCCTGCCATTGCTGCTGTTGATGCTCGGAGGGGGGATGCTCCTGGCCGGCTCCCTAGGGGCCGGCGCCGGGGGCGTCATGTTCTCGGCTGCCCACGATCTGTCCGCGTTGGCCGCGGGGCTCTACGCCCTGCCGGCAGCCGTGGCTGTAGGCGGTGCCCTCGCGACGGGACTATTGGCAAGGCAGAGCCCGTGGTGACGTGGGCGAGCAACGAGTACTGGTTCAAGAGCGTCCTCCTATAGCGGACCTACGCCTAGCTAAGAGCCATCGTACACGGATACACGCGGATTGGTCATCGGCTCCCGCCCGTGCTAGGACGGTATTCTTTCCGCCGCAACCCCTCCCCTTAGGGCGGCGGAATAGTTGGAGACGATCTGTGCAAGTGCGAGGAGCCGTTTCGATGGCTCCTCATGCTGGTCGCGGGCCTTCTACCCCGCCGGACCATCCTTCCACATGAAGGGCGTTTAAGGCGGTTTTGGAGGAGCCCAGACTTCGGTGGACCTGGAGCATCACCTTAGTGCGCACTCACCCTACCTCCAGGGACGCTACCATTACCACACTTGCACTCGCATGAGGAGATCGAGACCTTGACTAGCGAACTCGAGTCCGCGCTCTCGGCGGCCATGAAGGCGAGCGAGGTGCTGCGCGCCGGCTTCGGCGCCGAACACGCGATCACCTACAAGGGAGAGGTGGATTTCGTCACGGAGGTCGATAAGGAGGCTGAGCGGGTGATAAGGGAGGAATTGTTGGGGACCTTCCCCACCCACGGGATGCTGGCAGAGGAGGGAGGGGAGCTCGCGGGAGAAGGGGACGCCCGCTGGATCGTGGACCCCCTTGACGGAACCACCAACTACGCGCACGGGCTGCCCATCTTCTGCGTCTCCGTAGCGCTCGAGAGGGCGGCCGAGGGGGTGGTCCTTGGGGTGGTACACGACCCGATGAGGGAAGAGACCTTCGTCGCCGAGCGGGGCCGAGGCGCCGTACTGAACGGGCTACCCATAAGCGTGTCGGACACCGACGAGCCGATCCGGGCGCTAATCGCGACCGACTTCCCGTACGATCGCGAGAGGATGCCCGAGACCCTAGAGCTCTTCGGACGCTTTTCGGCCCTAAGCAGGGGCACGAGAAGGTTGGGCGCGGCGGCGCTCGACCTTTGCTACGTGGCCGCTGGGAGGTTGGACGGCTACTATGTGCGGGGTGTTAGGCCGTGGGATCTCGCGGCGGGTAGCCTAATCGTCCGGGAGGCCGGGGGCAAGCTCACGAATTACCGAGGCGAGGAGCTAGCCCTAGATGGGGGAGAGATAGTAGCGAGCAACGGGCGTCTACACTCGGCCATGACGAGGCTGACGGGCGAGGATGGCCCACGAACCTCGTAGGCCACACCGAATCGTTCCGCCGTAACCCCTACCTTGGCCGCATCCGACAGGAGCAGCGGGGGAGGGGTAGCAGGAGAATCGAACCCCGCTTCGTCTCTGAGGCCCGGTCCGCCTGACGCACGTGTGCGCATGAGCCGTTCCTAAGAGCCTGTTTGGTAAAGGTGAGGGTTAGGAGATTTCGCATGCTATCTCGTTTGAGAAGCCATGTTCGACCTCTCCGATCCCCAGTGGACTCGTTTACGATCCGCTACGGGAAGATGGTGTTGAGGTAGAGTCGCTTGACGAGAGCCAGGCGACTCCGCACGCCGACCTTCTCGAAGATGTTTGAGAGGTGTTTCTGGACGGTGTCCTCGGTGACGTACAAAGACGCAGCGATTTGTTTGCTAGGTAAGCCGCGTACGATTAAGTCTACTATTTCACGCTCGCGAGAACTCAGGCCGTAGGCAGCCGAGTTGAGCCATGCCATCTCTTTGGGTCCTGCCGTCTCGATGATGAGCATTATCTCGCCCTGGCTGCCCAGACGCGATTCGCTCATAGAAGCCTGCAGTGTTAGCCACCGGCCCGATCTCGCCCGAATACACACGCGCGGGACGCTTGCTCGATCTCGCTCCGTCTCCGATTTTAGCGCCCGGCGCAGCGCCCCCATTACCGCCCACACCGCCATCGGGAGGCCCTCGCCTTCCTGCCACCCAGGACCTAGGTCTTCAAGGTCTGCTAGACAGCGTTCCGCACCCGGCGTGTGGTACAAGACCCTACCCCGATTGTCGAGTATAAGTACTCCGAGAGCTCCGTCACTATTGGTTTCAGCCTGCGTCCGTAGAACCGCCGCTTTCAGGCCGGCACCCAGGTGGGGGGCGATGCGACGCAGGAGCGTGACCTCACGAGCGCTAAAGTCGGGACGGCCGTGTTCGCGGGCCAGATCTATCGCGCCCCACAGTTCGCCTCCCATCGTAGAGACGCTGCGCGCTTCGTACATCAGCCCCAGCGGACCGATCACCTCTCGGTAGCGTACAGAGCTCTGAATCCTGTCTCCAGTAGTTTCGGAGAGTAGAGCTACCGGGCGCCGACTCCGTGCCATCCAACGGTACTCGTTTACATCGCCCTTATCGAGGTAGAGGTGCTCTAAGTAGAAGCGGGCCGCCTTCGTGCCTCCCATCCCCTCGGCCGTAGAGCGCGTGATCAACCCTCTTAAAGGGTCCACCGTGGAGGCGCAATACGCCTCGAAGGGCACCGCACGCTGCAATCGCGTGGCTACTTCGCTTAGAAGAGTTAGGTCATCGAGCCCGGAAAAGCACAGCCGCTTAATCTCGCTAAAGACTCGTTCGTCGAGAGCAGCGCTTGGACTCCGACCTGATAACGTTTAAGGCGGCGAGCGAGGACACCGACGGAGCGTTCGCCTTGTTCGAGGTGGTGATACTGCCGCAAGGTGGGCCGCCACCACACATTCACCATAGGGAGGACGAGTCGTTCTACGTTTTGCAAGGGAACTAGATATTGTCGACAACGGGCGCACCATCAGAGCAACTACGGGGTCGTTCGTCCACACCCCTAACGGTACCGTTCATGCCTTCAAGAACGTAGGAAAGGAGCCCGCTAGGATGCTGGTGCTAGTAACACCAGCAGGGCTAGACAAGTTCTTTGAGGAAATGGGCGAAACCGGGACAGACCCGTCTTCTCCACCTGCTCCCCCAGATCAGGAGTACTTTGAAAGGTTTGGGATCACCGCCCAGAAGTACGGCATCGAAGTTGTGACCTAGCAGACGAACGAGGCGTGAAAACATCGCGTAAGGAGTGAATACGAGGTCTTCCCTGGGCATTTGGGGTGGGCAGGCACAATCGCAAACGGGTCCACTGAGTATCGGAAAGGTCGGTCGGATACGGTTTTTTCATAGGAGAGCGTACGAAACTATCCTAACCTCACCTTTACTAAACAGGCTCTAAGGCTTCACCTATCCCATCGACTCTCCTGGACCTTCGAGGACTCGTTCGTCAGCTATAACATCGTCCAAGACGGCATTGAGCAGTCGCAGAGCATCGCGCCTCGGGGTTGGAACGAGATGGTGATGTTACGGTGATGGTTCAACGCAACTCTCAGCTATTCCAAGCAGTATCCCAGGAATTTCAGAAGCCTTACCACGTTCTCGTGCCTCACGAACACCGTCATGCGGCGCAGGATGCCGCTGCCCTTCCTACTCGCCCAGCTGCCTCTGCGTGAGGCCATGACGGCGGCGGTGCGCTGCCAGACTGGGCAGCGGTGTGCTTCTGGAACTCTCCATCATCCGTACTCTCCTCGTTGTGGACAGCTCCTTCATTAGCGAGGTGCGAAAGGGGGCCGAAGCGACGTACCCTTCATGCACTCGTAGGTAGCCACCAGGAGGCAAGGGCATCACCCCAAGAAGGTTTCCGGCGCAACGTATCTCCTTAGAGGCACCAGAGGATCTGCTTCTCCAAGGACCATCAGCACCGCGAACGAGGTTCCTCGACAGGTTAAGTCGAGCCGCTCTCGTACGGACGCTTCACGAAACAAAGCGTAGATAGGTGTCGAACACCGATCCGGGCGAAGAGTAAGTCGAGTTAAGAGCCCTTAACTTTTCTCGAAGCCTGGCGGATAATGGTGGCCGTCGCGACGAGCGTCTCTCTAGGAGGGGGAACTTGCGTTACGGAGCATTGATCGCGCTTTCGATCCTGTGTGTAGTGGTTGTGTCCGCGGTTGGCTCCGGCGCGAGCGTCGACGCCAGGAAGACGTCTCTCGCGGACGAGTTCGACCGGGCGTCGCGCGAGTACGGGGTTCCGCGGGATCTGCTCCTCGCGATGGGCTACGTGAACGCCCGCTGGGAGATGCCCCCGCCCTCGACCAGCGACTACGAGAGCGGCGACCCGGAAGGACGGGGCAATTACGGTGTCATGGCCCTCGTGAGGAACCCTTCCCGAGACACCCTGGGCAAAGCCTCCTCTCTCACGAGTCTATCGGTGAAGGCCCTCAAGAACGACCGCGTCTCCAACGTGAATGGCGGGGCGGCGGTCCTGGCGGACCTGGCGGGCGCACAGAAACCCTCCGACCTCGGCGGCTGGTACGATGCCGTCTCCGACTACGGGGGCGGACCGCCGTACGCGGAGCAGGTGTACGAGGTCCTCAAGGATGGGGCTTCGGCGACCACCACGACGGGCGAACACCTGAAGCTCGCGCCGCGCGACGTGGCCGTACCCGCGCTGTACAGCGCGCAGGCGACGGGGGATTACCCGCGGTCCAGATGGTACGGCAACGGTGGTTCCAACTACACCGAATCCAGGCGTGAGCCCACTTTCGACATAAACACCATCGTCATCCACGTGACCCAGGGCTCGTGGTCGAGTGCCATAAACTACTTCGCCAGCAGTAGCAACGATCGCGCTTCGGCCCATTACACCGTCAGGTCCTCCGACGGCTTTATCGGCCAGTCGGTCCACGAGCCGGACGTCGCCTGGCACGCGGGCTGGTGGCCTACCAACACGCACAGCATCGGCATCGAACACGAAGGATATACGAACAAATCGGGGTGGTTCACGAACGCGATGTACCGCTCCTCGGCCAGGCTTGCCGCCTTCCTCGCCGTCAAATACCACGTACCCATCAATCGCAAGCACATAATCGGCCATAGCGAGGTCCCGGGTTGCTCAGGCGGCGGGGGCGGCGTCGACTGCCACACCGATCCTGGGCACTACTGGAAATGGCACAAGTACATGGACCTCGTCAAGGGTTATGCCAGAGCTTCGACCCGCCGTAATTATCAGCAGGTTGTGGACAACTCGACGCCGCGCAATTTTCGGGCCTCGGACCGCTGGACCTCCAGCACCAGCCACTCCGCCGCCAACTATGGCGGCGATCACAAGGTGCTCGAGAGGCCCCTGTCGGTCATGGAGAACGCATCGTACAAGATCTCGACCCCCGCCAGAGACTCCTACGCCGTCTACGGCTGGTGGCCCGCGGACCCCGGCTTTAACGAGCACACGGTCTTCGCGGTCAAGACCACCGGCGGTTGGGCACGCCGGGAAGTCAACCAGAGGACCAACGGTGGCAGGTGGATCTACCTCGGCACGTATTCCCTGGGCGCGGGCGACTCGTACCGGGTGCAAATCTCGAGCAAAAGCCAGGGCAAGGGGAGGATCATCGCGGACGCGGTGAAGATCGTGAGGCAGTAAGAACACAGAGGTGGAACGA
>JBKPSF010000283.1:0-24022 GCA_046734875.1 Actinomycetota bacterium
GGCGACCGTGGCGCTCCTCCTGCGGAGCACCGAGGCCGTGCAGTCGGCCGGCTTTATCTGGCTCTTCCCGCTCACCTTCGCCTCCAGCGCCTTCGTCATGACGAACAACATGCCCGGCGTGCTCAAGTCCTTCGCCAACCATCAGCCCATAACGCAGGTCATCGACGCGGTGCGGGGCTTCCTGCTCGACCAGCCGGTCGGCTCGGATGGCTGGCAGGCCCTCGCCTGGTGCGTAGGGATACTCTTGATCTTCGTCCCCCTCTCGGTAACGCTCTACAGGCGCGTCGCCGCGCGTTGAAGCGGTCAGCAATCAGCCTTCAGCTTTTTGTTTTGGCTGAAGTGCTAACTTGCTGAACTGCTGCCATAATGCCGCTGTGATAGTGGACAACGCCATCTACGTGGACGGCCACCGCACGGAGGAGCCGCCCACACTGCAGGAAACCTACGAGGCCGTCAGGGAGCGGCGGGGGGTGGCTTGGATCGGGCTCTACAGGCCGACGCAAGAAGAGTTCGCTTCCGTATCCGAGGAGTTCGGGCTGCACGACCTCGCGGTCGAGGACGCGACGGAGGCCCACCAGCGGCCCAAGCTGGAGCGCTACGGCGGGACGCTTTTTGTCGTGCTCAAGCCCGCCCGTTACATCGACGAGGAAGAGCGGGTCGAGTTCGGGGAGATCCACGTCTTCGTCGGCGACGACTTCGTCGTTACCATCCGTCACAGCGAGGCGCCGGACATCGGTGCCGTGCGCCGGAGCCTGGAGGCGGATCCCGAGCTGTTGCGCAGAGGACCCGAGGCCATCTTGCACGCCATTATGGACCGGGTCGTTGACGACTACATGCCTGTGGTCGAGGGGCTCGGCATCGACATCTCGGAGATAGAAGAGGAGGTCTTCGGGGGCAACCCGGGCGTGTCGCGCAGGATCTACGAGCTCTCGCGCGAGGTTATCGAATTCCAGCGGGCGACCGAGCCCTTGAGCGGCGTGCTGGGGGACATGATCAAGGACGAGCCGGCTGACGTCGACCCCGAGGTCAGGCGCTACCTGCGGGACGTCGAGGACCATCTATTGCAGGTTACCGAACGTCTTGCCGGCTTCCGCGAGCTGCTGCAGAACATCCTCAGCGTCAACCTCACCCTCTCCAGCCTGGCCCAGAACGAGGAGGTAAAGAGGATCTCCGCCTGGGCCGCCATCCTGTTCGCCCCAACTTTGATAGGGACGATCTACGGCATGAACTTTCGCTACATGCCGGAGCTGAACTGGTTTTTCGGCTACCCTTTCGCCCTCCTTCTCATGGCGCTGATCTCCCTCGTGCTCTACCTGGTCTTCAAGCGCCGCGGATGGCTTTAGAGCACGTCAGCTTTTCAGCACGTCAGCATTTCAGGTTTCTTTTGGCCCTTGGGTCGGTTTTGGAGCGCGCGAACGCCTTCGAAAGATAGTCCATTTGGGGGATGCGGTGCCCGTCCTCGGGGGGTTAGGCTACGGGCGTTGTCTTGACGGGTAGGGTGAGATCGACCCTTGCGGTTCGCTCGCCCCTAGAAAGGAAGACGATTGTGGAGACGGTGATCCAGGGTTCGACGCTGGAGACTTTGAGGGCGGGGCTGCGCGGCACGGCGCACGCGCCTGGGGAGGAGGGTTACGAGGAGGCGAGCCGGGCGTGGAACCTGTCGTTCCAGCAGCAGCCCGCGCTCGTGGTCGTGGCCGGGGGCGCCGCGGATGTTATGGCCACGGTGCGCTTCGCCCGCGATGCGGGGATAGGCGTCGGGGTTATGGCGACGGGACACGGGGTCGGTGTGCCTTGCGACGGCGGCGTCCTGATCAACACCTCGAATATGAGGGGTGTCAGGGTAGACTCCATATCCAGGACGGCGAGGGTCGAGGCCGGCGCGCTGTGGACCGACCTGGTCCACGAGGCCCAGCCCTACGGCCTGGCCGGCCTGATGGGCTCGGCCTCCCACGTGGGCATCGTCGGCTACACGATGGGCGGCGGCTTCGGTTGGCTAGGCCGCAAGTACGGCTTCAACGCGGCGAGCATGCGGCAGGCTGACGTGGTCACCGCCGACGGCGAGCTCTTGAGCGCGAGCGCCGACGAGTATCCCGAGTTGTTCTGGGGGCTCGGGGGCGGGGGCGGCAACTTCGGGATAGTGACCTCGCTGGAGTTCGACCTCTATCCCGCGGGAACACTCTACGGTGGCGACCTCATCTATCCCATGGAGAAGGCGCCCGAGGTGCTGGAAGTCTACGCCCGCTGGAGCAAGCGTCTCCCCGACGAGATGTCCAGCGGGGTGGCCTTCCTGAACGTTCCGCCGCTGCCCGCCGTTCCCGAGCCGCTGCGTGGCAAGTCCGTCATCGCGCTCCGCGGCTGCTACTGTGGGGAGAGTCCGGATGACGGCGAGGAGCTCTTGCGCCCCGTACGCGAGGAGCTCGGCGAGACCATCATGGACACCTTCGGACCCATGCCCTTCGCGGCGATGGACGCCATAAGCATGGACCCTGTCGACCCGATGGGGTCCCGCCAGCACTCCGAGATGCTGGCCGACCTCTCTCCCGAGGCCATCGAGACGCTCGTCGAGGTCGCAGGCTCCGATTCCGGGTCGCCCCTGATCCTGCTCGAGCTCCGCCAGCTCGGCGGAGCCCTGCAGCGTACCGCCGACCGCCTGAGCACCATGGGCAAGGGCGACTCGAAGTTCATCATGAACGGCATCGGTCCCGCCTTCACGCCCGAGATGGCGGCAGGGGTCGCGGCCTACCTCTCCCGCGTGGCCGAGGCCACTCGTCCCTTCCAGACCGGCGACACCTACGTCAACTTCATGGAGCTCGAAGGCGCGAGCGCAGAGAGGGTAAAGGCTGCCTACGCGCCCGAAGACTACGAGCGCCTCCTCGCCCTCAAGGAACGCTACGATCCCAACAACCTCTTCCGCTTCAACCGCAACATACCGCCCTCGCGAAACGGAAACTAGGGAAACGAGCCCGGGGCCGCCTCCTGCGGTCCCGGGCGATAACATCGCCCGCACCGCGGTCAGAAATCGTTGACGGCCTCTGGTTCGACGTCGACCGGCCGAGGATCGTAGACCTCGACTGGGGCGTTCCGATCTACGTCTCTGTTGCCCTTTTCGCGATACGGCAACACGCAAAGTGCGCGCAAGGGCTGTAGACCAGAGATTCATGGCGTGAGATATTGTGGGCACTTCTCTTGGTGGGGAAGGACTTCGTCCACCTCCGATCGCCCATGTACCGTCATCGAGCAAAGGAGCCGGGATATGACCACGGAAGTGAGGAACCCTGGTGGTGCGGAGAGTCCGCGTCTGCGGCGCGAGTTGCGCATCTGGGAGGCGGTGGGGATCTCGCTTGCGCTGATGGCGCCTTCGATGGCGGCCAACATCAACCCGCAGGGGACGGCGGGCAGCGTGGGGCGCGCCGTGCCGCTCGCGTTCGCGCTGGCGACGATCGGGGTGCTCCTTATCGCCTGGACGTTCGTCCGGCTTACCCAGCGCTTCGACCACGCCGGCAGCGTCTACAGCTTCGTGGGGGCGACGCTGGGAGTGCGGACCGGCGTCGTCTCCGGTTGGGCGCTGATGGGCACCTACACGTTTTACAGCGTGGTCACGTCTACCGCGGCCGGCATCTTCGGAGCCGAGTTTCTGGACGCCCTCGGCGTCTGGAGGAATCAACCGGGTTGGGCGCCGTTCGTGGTCGGCGCGGTCGCGCTCGCCGGCGTGTGGGCGCTGGCCGCCTCGAATATCAGGGGGGGCACGAGGGTTCTTCTGGTTATCGAGGGGACGACGGTCGCGCTAATTTTGATAGTCAGCGTGATCATCCTCGTCCGGCTCGCTACGAATACGGCCCCGAACGGCAACACTTTAGACTTCTCGGTGTTCACGGTGCCCGGTGGGACCGGCCTCTCAGCTGTGTTCCTCGGGGTGGTGTTCGGCTTTCTCTCCTTCGCCGGGTTCGAGGCCGCGGCGACGCTCGGTGAGGAAGCGCAGCAGCCGCGCCGCGACATACCGCGCGCGATCCTCGGCGTCGCCATCTTCGGCGGCCTGTATTTCATCTTCGTCACGGCCATCGAGGTTATGGGCTTCGGGACCGACTCGAAAGGTGTCGAGGAGTTCATCGCGTCGGGATCGCTGCTCGGCGACCTCGGCAGCCGGTTCGTCGCGGGGTGGGTCGGGGAACTCATCACCATAGGCGCCGCGGTGAGCGCCTTCGGATGTGCGCTGGCTTGCGTCGTCGGCGCGGCGCGGCTCCTGTACGCGCTCTCGCGCGACGAGGTCGGCCCCGCTCCCTTGGGAACCGTCTCCCCCAGGAACGGCGCCCCGGTGCGCTCCACGGCCACTATAGCAGTCGCGGCGTACGTTATCGTCCTGCTTGGCTGGTTCGTGTTCGGCGTGGCGCCGTTCGATCTGTTCTTGGCCTCCGGCACTATTGGAACCCTGATCCTGCTTCTCGTGTACGCCCTGGCCACCATCGGGGCCGCGAGGCTGCTGTTCTTCTCCGGCGAGCGGCAGGTCGCCGCCTGGGAGGTCGTCGTGCCGTTCCTGGCGCTGGTAGTCATCGGCTACACGCTCTTCCGCAACGTCGTCCCCTATCCGACAGACGCGGCGGCGTGGTACCCCCTCATCGCCGCGCTCTGGGTCGTCGCCGGCGTAGTTCTCACCTTCGTCCGCAACGCCGCGACGCGACGGGCCGGCGAGAGGTTGATGGCCGAAGAGGGCCTCGCCGCGGAACCCGGCTCACGAAGCGGGGGATAAGCGCAAAGACCAGCGTCCTGCCGCCGTGGACCGGAAGTTTGGGGCGTGAGATATTGGGCGCACCATAACCGGAAAGGAATCCGACCGAGTCGTAGGGGGTGCGATGCAAGGTGAGGTTAGGGAGAGCGTGGCGCGGCCGTTGCCCGACGGCACGTTGTGGGTGAGGTTCGTGTTCGTAGATCACGCGGGCATCCCCAAGGCGAAGGCGGTTTACAGGGACGGCTTCGCGGGCAGAGCCAGGGCCGGTGTGGGGCTCGCGAAGGGGGTACTTGCGCTGGACCCGAGCGGGGCGCTGCACCCTGAATCGGGGCTCAGCCCGGTAGGGGAGTGTCGTCTGATCCCCGACCTCTCCACGCTGACCCCGCTACCCTTCGCCCGCGGGCAGGCGATGGTCTCCTGCGACATGACGGAGCCCGACGCGCATACGCCGTGGGAAGGCTGCCCGCGCAGCGCCCTCAAACGGGTGCTGTATGGGCTCTCGGAGAGGGGCTACAGGTCCGTCGCCTCCTTCGAGGCCGAGTTCTACGTCCGGAACGCCGAAGGCCCGCTGGACAGGACGCCTTACGCGGGGAGCTACGCGCTCACCCCGGCGGCGGGGTTCATCGCGGAGCTGGCCGGAACGCTACGGGAGATGGGCATCCGCCCCGAGCAGGTCCACGCCGAGGTGGGACAGGGAAACCTGGAGCTCTCCGTGGGCGAGGACGAGGCCCTTAGGGCGGCGGACAGGCGCGTGATGGTGCTGGAAGCGATCCGGGGCGTCGCCCACGAAATGGGGCTCGAGACCACGATGGCCCCGAAACCTTACCTGGAGGGAGCCGGCAACGGCCATCACCTGCACGTGAGCCTCTACGAGGGCAGCTCCCCCGTGCTCTTCGAGTCCTCAGGCGTCCTGAGCGAATCCGGCGCGGGCTTCGTGGCCGGATTACTGGAGCATCTACCCGCCGTCATGGCGTTCACCGCCCCCTCGCCCAACTCCTACCAGCGCCTCGCCCCCGGCATGTGGGCCTCGGCCTACGGCGCCTACGGCCTGGACAACAGGGAGGCGGCCGTGCGGCTGGCGTCCCCCGTGGCCGGCAGGGAGTCGGCTACCGCCAACGTCGAGCTCAAGCCGGTCGACGTCACTTCCAACCCCTACCTCGCGCTGGCCGCGGTCCTGGCCGCGGGGATGGATGGCATCGACCGGGGCCTCGACCCCGGCGAGCCGACGATGGTGGACCCCGCAACGCTGAGCGATGAGGAACGTCAGTCCGAAGGTATTCTCCCCCTCCCCGCGTCCCCCGACGAGGCCCTGGATGCGCTGGAGAACGACGAGGTTATCAAGGAGGCGTTGGGCGAACCGCTCGTGCGCACCCACGTCGCGGTAGCCCGCGCGCAGGCCGCGATCGCAAGTGAGCTTACGCCCGAAGAAATAGCAGCCATGGCCGCGATGCTGTATTAGATGGGCTTCGAGTTTCAGGCTGCAGGCATCAGGAAGAGGGCCGTGCGGGCTGGAAAGCTGGACGGCGCGGGCCCCGAGGAGATGTACGAGCGGTATTTGCGTGTCTGTTGATCTGCTTCGAAAGTTGCTCCTTTCGATGGAGATGGAGTTTCCGTGGGCGCTCCGCTTGCGGGAGCGGCTGCACGCGTGCGCCGAGCTGAGCCACGAGGAGCACGCCACCGGCCGTCTAATCTCGGAGGCCCTCGGGGCACGGGGTGTGCAGCATGTTCTCCACACGGGGCTCCTGGCGCGTGTCGGTCCGTCGGGGCCGGCCGTTACGGTACGGGCCGAGCTGGACGCTTTGCCCATCCGGGAGGAGTCGGGGGCGCCTTTCGCCGCCGCGGGCGGCTCGATGCACGCTTGCGGCCACGACGTTCACATGGCCGCCCTCGTCGCCCTTGTCCGTGCGGCCCGGCGGATCGAAGGGTCCCTACCGGAACCTCTCCTCGCCTTTTTCCAGCCGAGCGAGGAGGCCTATCCTTCTGGGGCGGATCTCGTCGTCAATGAGGGGACGCTGGCCGGAAGGGCGGGGGCCATCGTGGCGGCGCACGTCCATCCGGAGGTGCTGTGGGGCACCGTTAGCGTCGAGGCCGGAGCGGTCAACGCCTCCTCGGACAACCTGCGCATAATCGTCGAGGGGTCCGGTGGCCACGGAGCCTATCCGCACCGGGCGCACGACCCTATCCTGGCCCTCTCTCACGCCATCGTTGCGCTCCAGTCCCTGGTGAGCCGCCGCCTGGACCCGATGCACGCAGCCGTCTTCAGCGTCGGTCGGATGCGCGCCGGTACGGCCGAGAACGTCATACCGGACGCCGCCGAAGCCGGCGGCACGCTGCGCGTGCTCGACCCGGAAGATCGCTTGCCACTTCGGAAGATGGCGCGTGAGATCGTCGAGCACTCGGCGCGGGCGCATGGTTGCGTTGCCAGGGTGGAGCTTACCGAGGGCGAGCCGGCGACGGTCAACGACGGGAGGCTCGCCGAGACCGCGCGATCGCTACTCTCCGAGGCCGGCTTCCGGCTAGCCCCGGAGATGAGGTCCTGCGGCTCGGATGACTTCGGCTTCTACGGCCCGCTGGCGCCGACGCTCATGCTGTTCGTCGGCCTCCGGGACGCCCCGGGCACCACGAACCTGCCGCTCCACCACCCGCGTTTTCTGCCCCCAGAAGAAGCGGTTCTCGCGGTCGCCCGCGCCCAGGCGGTAGCTTTCGCCGCTGGTTGTTGCACGTTACAAACATCAGGCCACAGGCCTAAGCAAAACGCCTGAAACCCGAAGCCTGTAGCCCAAGAAAACAGCAAGGCTCGCAGCGTGGGAGCCCGAAGACGAAACGAGATGCTACGAACGGAGGTAGCGCGTGGAAGCCATAGACCTCACCCAGGTTCCCGTCGTGGACAATCACTGCCACGGGGTGATGTGGGATCAGGCCTTCGGGGACATCACGGCCTGGCGACGGGCCTTTACGGAGTCCGCCGACCCCGGCATGCCGCGCGACCACATCGCCACCACGGCACTCTACCGGCGCATCATCCGGACGTTGGCCGACTTTCTCGACTGCGAGCCCGAAGAGGGGGCCGTGTTCGCCGCCCGCACCGGGCAGGACGGACGAGAGCTTACCGCAGACCTGCTGCGCGCCGCCAACATAGATACCCTCCTCCTGGATACGGGTTTCCCGCCACCAGAAAGAGTATTGCCCGTGCCCGAGCTGGGGAAACTCGGGGGCTGCCGCGCGGAGCCGATGCTGCGGCTCGAAGTCCTGATGGAAAACCTCCTCGGGGAGTGCGACTCCCTGGAAGACGCGGAGGAAACGCTGGCCGCCGCGCTGGAGGACGTGCGGGGCCAGGGCTACGTGGCGCTCAAAAGCATCGCCGCCTACAGGACGGGCCTGGACATCACGGAGTGGCCGCGCGAAGATGCCGAAGAATCGTTCCGCGAGTACAAACGGGCCGCGGGCCCAGCGCGGCTCGTCCACAAGCCGCTCCTCGACACCCTGTTGCACGTCGCGTTTGCGCAGGCGGCGCGGCAGGAGTTGCCCGTCCAGTTCCACGTCGGTTACGGCGATGCCGATACCGACCTCTTGCTCGGCAACCCGCTCTACCTGCGTCGGGTCCTGGGGCGGTCCGACTACCGCGGCATGCCGGTGGTGTTGCTGCACGAGTGCTACCCGTACACCAGGCAGGGAGGTTACCTGGCCGCCGTCTACGAGAACGCGTACCTGGATCTCTCCTACGGCATACCGCTGCTCGGCTACGGCGAGATGCTCTCCTTTACCCGGCAGGCACTCGGCGTCTCTCCTACCTCCAAGCTCATGTACAGCTCCGATGGCATAGGCGTACCCGAGCTACATTGGATCAGCGCCCTAGACGGCCGTCGCGTGCTCGGCGAGGCGCTCGGCGAGATGGTGGGCCGGGATCTCAACCTCCCCGAGGCCGAAGCAATCGGAGAGAACATCCTGCGCGGCAACGCCACGCGCCTTTACGGACTCCAAGCCAGCTGAACGGCGTTCCCGGTGCGTCGGG
Organism: Actinomycetota bacterium; assembly: GCA_046734875.1. Taxonomy (GTDB): domain Bacteria; phylum Actinomycetota; class Rubrobacteria; order Rubrobacterales; family Rubrobacteraceae; genus Rubrobacter_D. The sequence goes on from JBKPSF010000283.1 coordinate 8,736, forward strand.
CGATCCTCAGACCACCCTGGCCGCGGTCTCCTTCGGGTTCGGGCCGAATCGGTTGCTGCCCGGCGTGCCGTCGGTCACGGCGAAGACCAACAGCACTATCGTTCCGATCAGCGGTATCAGGTTTATAAAGATCCACCAGCCCGTCCGGTCTATGTCGTGAAGTCTCCTGACGGTCACGGCAAGGGTCGGAATAAACACCGCAAGGGCGTAGATGCCGCTCAGTAGGCCTACACCTTGTACGAAGTTGTAGGTGCCTAGCAAGGCATCGATCAGCTCCAGCACAATAAATACGATGAGGTTGAACAGCACGAAGTACCAGTACTCCGCGCGCCTGGATCTACCGCCGAACACGGCGTACTTCTTTAGCACTTCAAGATAATAGCTCACCCCACACCCTCCCTTTTTGCCGACCACTCCTGCACGGCAGCTTAGCATACTTGCCTTAGTCAATTGTGCGAAAGAAGACACGATGAGAAGAATTGATCTGCACTTTCGTGGCACGGGGGCCAACGGCTCGCGAGGGTCAAACGCGTAAAGCGGCCGGGGTGTGAGACGATGTCAGGGAAAGCGTCGATCGCTGTACGCTATCTACGAGGCCGGAATACCTCCCGAAGATAACATAAGGGTAGACCTACTTCTCATCTACCCCGTGCTCGCCATCGACTTCCTGTTCTGGCCGGTGCTACTGGTAAGGTACTTGATCAACCGCGGCGCTTGAGGAGGGCAAAGCCCGCTTCGGGGCACCGCGCGCTAACGCCATGGTAGATCCTCCCCGCGAACTGCTCCAGCGCCAGGCGGGAACGTGCGCGACCTTGCGGGAAGGGTTATCCTACCTGTCGGGGCGTATACGAGGTTGGAACCCGAGAACCCGGAGGGCGAGCGTTGTACCGACAGGCGAGGCTGCTTGGTGTGTTGCTCATTTTGCAGGTCGTCGCGATGGTAGGGCTTGGCGGCTGGTTATACGCCAGCATCGACTGGGACACGGTAGTAAATCTCTCCAACAAGCCTAACGAGGTCAAGCTCGACACGAACGACAAAGATACGGCGAAGAAACTCGTACGGGCGATCGTGTTCACGATCTATTATTTCGTGCCCGTGATCCTGCTCTTTCTCTCGGGCCTAGGTTTCGCGCTACTGAGGCGGCGGGGCTGGATGTTGGCTTCGATCGCGCAGGCCCTTACCATGCTGGCCTGCCTGTTTTTCTACGGCGCATCGCGCCCGTGGTTCGTCTACCCCATCATCGCCTACAGCATCTTCATGATCCTGCTGCTCAACTCCCGCAGCGTTCGGGCGGTGGTCCACCGCAGAAGGCTGACGCCGCCGGAGGCCAGACGGGAGCTCGCGCATGGCGAATGAGGAGGGCGTGGACGCGAGGATCGCCGAGGAACTGCTCCGCCGCTTCGAGCCCGTCATAAGGTTCACCAAGGGCGAGTGGTTTTACCCGGTGGACTGCGAGCCTTACGTGGACGCCTGCGGCCTCTGGGTCAAGCGTCCCGACGAGGAAGACCCGGTCTGCGTGGTTCCGGCCGGGGAGCTCACGCTGGGGAGGCTCGCCCAGCAGCCGGAGGACACCACCGGCGCAGTTCACTACCTCAAGATCCCCAACCCCAAGGAAGAGGAGAACCGGGGTCGCCGGGCCCGCAGGCGGGCGCAGCGCTCCCACACGAACCCCGATTGGCCCAAAGAGATCTTCCACGCGGGCAGGGGTCGCCTCGCGCGCGTCGGCTACATCTCGCGGCTGGCGGCCGCGCTCTTCTCGCTGGTCCTGCTGGCCAGGGGGAGGGTCCCCGGTGGTGACGTGGAGGGGGGACGCGTCTTGTACGGCCGCTACATGGAAGAGAGGGAGCGCTTCAAGTACCACGGGAACGTCGTACGGCAGGACGGTTGGATCGTGCTGCGGTACTGGCTCTTCTACGCGTTCAACGACTGGAGGAGCAACTATTACGGGGCGAACGACCACGAGGCCGACTGGGAGAAGATCTTTATCTACCTCTCCGAGTCAGAGGATGGCGAGGTAAGACCAGAGTGGGTGGCCTACGCGGCGCACGAGGAGGCTGGCGACGATCTCAGACGCCGGTGGGACGACCCGGAGCTGGAGAAGATCGGCGAGCATCCCGTGGCTTACGTCTGCGCCGGCTCGCACGCGACCCGTTATTTCAGGGGTGAGTACCTGACCGAGCTCGCCTTCCCGCTGCCCCGCGCCATCTCCGCGGTACGCAGGATCTTGCGCCGCTTCTGGTACGTGACGTTGCGCCAGTACGCCGACGAGGACTACAGGGAGAAGCCCTACGAACAGTTCACCATCCCCTTCGTAGACTACGGACGCGGGGACGGGCTGTCGGTCGGACCGGGACAGGATAGGGAGTGGGACCCCCCTCGCCTCATGACCCCGGTGCCCCCGTGGATCTCGGAATACCGGGGGCTGTGGGGCCTCTACACCCGGGATCCCTTCGAGGGCGAAGACGCCCCGGCGGGGCCGATGTACAACCGCGACAAGACTATCAGCCGCGAGTGGTTCGACCCCGTGGGCTGGGCAGGCCTCGACAAGGTGCCTACCCGCGCGGAAGAGCTCGAGGTCATAACCGGGCGCCAGGCGGAGATCGAAGAACGCAAAGAGTTCCTCCACTCCGAATTGCGGGAGAAGAACGACAGGTTGAAAGAGCTGGGCATGGAGGCCGAAGCCACGCGAGACAGGTCCCACCTGAGTAAGCTCCACGAGAGACAGAAGCAGGACATCGAAGAGCTGTCCGGGGAAGTAGAGACGCTGCGCGAACAACTCTCCAACGTCGAAGTCCTGGCCGAATCACTAGAGGAACACACCGCAAGCCTGGAAAAGGGCGAACGTCCTCCTGCGAGCGCCCACATATTGCACGCCGCGCGCCCCGTCTCGGAGGAGGAGACCCACGCTGGCAGGGTGGCGCAGTTGTGGGCCTCTATCAGTATCGCCCTGGTGCTCGTGACGCTAATCCTCATCATCGCCTACGAGAGATCGCACCTTCTCGGCGCGCTCGTCTTCGCCATCGCCATGTTCGCCTTCATCGAGGCAGGCTTCAGGAGGCGTCTGACCAGGTTCATAGTGAGCGTCAACGTCGCCCTGGCGATAGTGGGCGCCCTCGTCCTCCTCGAACACTACTTCTGGAGCATTATCGTCCTCACGGTCCTCGCCGTGGGCCTCTACATCCTGTGGGAGAACCTGCGCGAACTAGGAAGTTAAGCATCGGAGATTAGAGCGGCCATACATAGAAGCTCACACCGACATGTCCTCTGTAAATATAGACTTAGTCCGAAACTTAGTTTATCATTTCAAAAACCCAACACATCGAGAGGTGCCAGGCGAGATGACCACGATGGTAAACGTACACGAGGCCAAGACCCATCTTTCGAGGTTACTGGAACGGGTGAGTGGGGGGGAGGAGATTGTGATCTCGAAGGCAGGTAGGCCGGTGGCCCGGCTGGTTCCTGCGGGGGAGAGGCCTGAGCGGCGTAAGCCTGGTAGTGCGTCGGGGCGGGTGGTGGTCGGTGAGGACTTCGACGCGCCGCTGCCGGAGGAGGTTCTGGAAGCCTTCGAGCGGTGAGGGTGCTGCTCGATACCCACGCGTTCTTGTGGTGGATCTCCGATGACCGCAGGCTCTCCGATCGGGCGAAGGAGATCATCGGCGACGGCAGCAATGAATTGTACTTCTCAGCGGCTAGTGGGTGGGAGATCTCGATCAAAGCCGGCCTCGGTCGGCTAGAAGTTCTTGAAGACCTGGAGCCGTTCATCGCCGACCAGCTCTCTCGTAATGCCATCCAGGCGCTGCCCATCTACCTGAGGCACGCGCTGCATACCCGAACCCTACCCGACCATCATCGAGACCCCTTCGACCGCATCCTCGTCTCGCAGGCTGTACTCGAAGAGCTGCCGCTGCTCAGTGCCGACCCGCTGGTCTCGAGCTACCCCGTCGAGGTCGTTTGGTAGTGCTCGCTCGTTCAAAAAGCAATAGAAGGCGCGTTCAAGCGTCTAGCACGACATCGGACAATGGGCTGCCGATGCAGATGAGACGCAGGCCCTGATCCAACTCCTCGTCCCCGATGGCGAAGGCCATGTCCTGGTCTATCTCGCCTTCGAGACACTTCTGGATGCACGTCGTGCAGGTGCCGCTGCGACAGTCGTAGGGGAGGTGGAGGCCCGCGTCCTCGGCTTCTTCGAGAATGTACTCGTCTTCCGCGATATCTAGGATGATGCCGCTCTTCTTGAAGGTTACTTTGTGGGTCTTGGCCATCGTTCGCTCCCGTCAGCCTATGTCTGAAAACCATGTGTTCCAGGCCGTTCTAGCACATCGGCGGTCCGCTCCTGGCGAAAGGCACCACGGACCCCTGAAGCCTGATGCCTTACACGACCTCGAAGTTGGCCATCATCATCATGTCCTCGTGCTCGAGGTTGTGGCAATGGAAGACGTAGCGGCCCCTGTAGCCGTCGAAGCGGACGAGCACGCGCGCCTCCTCGCCGGAGCCGAGGCCCACGGTGTCCTTCCAGCCGGCGTCTGTGGGGAGCGGCTCTCTGCCGTTGCGGGAGAGCACCTCGAAGCGGACGAGGTGGAGGTGGACGGGGTGCGCGGCAGGGGCCGCCCTCAAGTGCCAGACCTCGGTAGAACCCAACTCCGGACGGGCTGCCATGCGCCCCGGATCGAACGGCTCGCCGTTGATGCCCCACATCGTCCTGCCCGCGTCGCCGACCCTCGTAAAGCGAAACTCGCGCACGCGGTCGGCGTTCCTTTTGTCGAGCTTGTCGAACGCCGTCATGTCCGAGAGTCGTCGAGGGACCGTGCTGTTGTCGCTCTCCTTGCGGATGATACGGAAGCGCATCACGTTCGCGGTCCTGCCGGCGCCCAGGCGGTTTCTCAGCGTAACCTTGTCGCCGATACCGTACCTGGAGAAATCTATGACCACGTCAAAGCGCTCGGCCTGCGCAATGGGTAGGGTGCGGTGCAGAAGCGGCGCGCCGAGCAAACCCCCGTCGCTGCCGACCTGGACGAAGGGAGCGTTTCCCGGCTCGAGGGCGAGCTCGTAGCGGCGGGCGTTGGAGGCGTTGAGGATACGGAAACGGTACTTCGTGTTGGAAACCTCCATGTAAGGCCACGGCGCGCCGTTGACCAGGATGGTGTCCCCGAGGACGCCTTCCATGTAATCGGCCTCGACGCCCGGTTTGCCCCGTAGCGAGCGGTCGAGCGAAGGGTAGAGGAGGGAGCCGTCTCTGTCGAAGGAGCGGTCGCAGATCATCAGCGGTACGTCCTTCTCGCCTTTGGGGAGCGGCAGGGCGTTCTCCTCCTCGTCGCGTACGATGTGGAAGCCTGCAAGCCCCCGCCACACCTGCGGCCCCGTGAAATCCATGCGGTGGTCGTGGTACCAGAGGGTCGCAGCCCTCTGCTCCAGCGGGTAGGTGTAGTCTTTGAAGTGTCTGGACCCGCCCATGTCCATCGGGCCGTCCATCGAATGGTCGTGCGTCTCCTTCGGCAGGATGAGGTCCGTGGGGTAGCCATCGCTCCCTGGCGGGGTACGTCCTCCGTGCAGGTGGGTGGAGACGGGCACAGGCAGATCGTTCGTGTGGCGCACCACGATCTTCCGTCCGCTGCGGGACTCGATGGTGGGGCCTGGGAAGATCCCTTCGTAGCCCCAGACCTCCGTCTGGAGTCCGGGTAGGATCTCCACTTTGCCAACCCGCTGGGTCACCTCGTAGTAGTCGATGCCGTCATCGGTGCGCTCGGGCTCGAGCACGGGCGGTACGGGTAACGGCACCCCGAACGGCTCGGGCAGCTTCGCCTTGCTCTGCAACAGCGTCCCCGTCGGGCCTTCGTCCGAGCATGAGGATGCGCCGAAAGGGAGGGCAAGCGCCACCCCGCCCGCGAACCCCAGCCTCAAAAACTCCCGGCGTGAGCACTTCATGCCGCTCACCCTCTCCTTCGCGCAGCCACCCACGCTCGCCTGACGATGAAGAAGCTCGTCAGGAGAATCAGGAACCCGTTCACGGGGTGCAACGCAGCGGCAGGCACGGTGGCGTTGGCGAAGGCGTATTGCACGCCGATCAGGAACGTGAGCGCGAGCGGCAGAAGCCGCAATCCCCACGGCAGCCGCCCGACGAACGCCACCAGGACCATCAACGGAGGCAGGGGTTCCAGAAGGTGCACGAAGGTCAGGTGGTAGGACCAGTCCGCACCGAACGCGCCCATGCCGGCGAAGAACACCTGGACCAGAACCCCCGCGGCCAAAGCCGATGAGAGAGCGGCGTAGAAGATCCGGGCCGGCCGCCCCGCAACGGATAGCCTGGCCAGCGCGATCTTTTTCGGTGGCTTCGCGGTTGCCTCGACTTGCGGTGTCTCGCTTGGTGCCTCTACAAAGTAGGCCATCGTCCGGACGTCTCCTTGCTGATTGTTCGTGCTTCATCTGGAAGCTACGGGCGAACCGGTTGCAGAGGCATCGGCCGAAAGGTGGATCTGGGTGGTTCATTGGGGTTCATTCCTGGGCCGATGAAGGTACGCTGGCGAGCGTTATGGGTGGTCGGCCCGAGACGTGCCTGACCCGACTTGGGCTGGACTGTGCTGCTGGGTAGTCAGGAGCGGGACCGCATCTGGCTCTTGGGGGTATGGATGCGTCTTTGAGCGCCTCTTCTGGTGTGTCGACGGGCAGCTGGCGGATCTTTTCAAGGCCCCTCGCGTTCTTCTCGTCTGAGGGCATGAGGTCGTCCCAGGTCTCGATCTCTGCGAGGCTGCGTTCGGCCCTACCTGGGGGTTCGCGCTCTCGGACGCAATCGATACAGGGCAGGGTTTTACTGGATCAGGCCGAGATCGCGCGCCCTGGTGAGGGCCTGGGCGCGGTTTCTTGCGCCTAGTTTGCGGTAGATGTTGCCCGTGTGGCTCTTGATGGTGCCGACGGAGACGAAGAGGTCCCCGGCCACCTCCGAGTTGGTCTTGCCCGAGGCGAGGAGGGTGAGCACCTCGAGCTCGCGTTGGCTCAAAGGGTCTTCGAGCCTGCGCGACGTCACGGTCTCGCCCGCGGCCGCACGCGCAGGACTGGAGTCACCGCTCGGCAATCCTTGCCTGCGAGCTCCGACCAGGGCGTAGGCCATGACGCCTTCCTCCGCCTGCGTCTTCAGATGACCCTTGCGGGCCAGGTCTTCTAGCATCTCTTCCGCCTCTTCTACGGTGAGCGAGGTCCGCATGGCGACCGTTGCGGGAGTGAGCTCGCCGCCTTCCTCCAGGGCCGCAAGGAGCTCTTTCTCCCTCGCACCAGGGACGGCGCGGCGAGACGCCTCGTGCGCCTCCATGGCACGGTTGACCTGTCTGAGCAGCAGTACGGGGGCAACCACGCCCAGCCCAAAGACAGCAACCCAGACGATGTCTACGTCGGCCATCCCCCTGTCTATAACGAACGCCACCGAAACAAACAGGATAAAGAGGCACCAGACCCCGACACCAAGCACCGCCAGCATCCGGGTCAACACCTTTCGTTCCCCCCGCAAGCTTCCAAGATCCAGTGTCCCATAAAGCGCCTCTCCATCCCGATGCCGCCCACATCCCAAAACGGCACCCAAAGACGCATACGCACGCGGGCGGCCCGATGATTCAAAACCCACAACAGAAGAACCCCGCACCCGACTTGCGGGAACGGGGTTCTTCTGTTACAGGGCTACCTGAAGCTTATAAGACCTACTTCTGTTCGAAGTCCTCTCCGGGCGCGCCGCACACGGGGCACTCCTCGGGAGGCTGGACTCCCTGCATCTCCTCGCCACACGTGGTGCAGACCATGGTCACGGTCATGGGTGGATGCGGGGCTTCGCCGTCCTCGGCCTCTATCTTCTCGCCGGTGTCGCGGGCGAGGTCAGCTATGGAGACCTTGCCGGTTATGACGTCCTCCATCGTGGTGCGGGCTCCCGTGAGCGAGTCCTCCACGAGGGCGAGGTCGATGTGCGTCGTGCCGCGCTCGCGGGCGAGCTTCTCGGTCATGTTGCGCGAGATGTTCCGCATGAAGCCCTTGGGCGCGCGGTTCAGCCTCTCGATGGCGTCGTCGGTCCAGGTGAATTCTTTAGAGCCACCCTCCGGAACCTGCGCTCCTGCCTTCTGGAAGGCGCTGTGGTCGATGGGGCACTTGGCGCCGCTCGTCTCCTGTACCTGCTCTTTGGCGTGGCTTACGGGGCAGCCGCCGGACTTGACCTCGGGGGCCTGGCGGCCCGTCTCCTCGCGGTACTGCTGGGCGACGTAGTCGCGCGTGATCGTGGTGTAGCCCTTCTTGAGCGCGCTCTTCTCGACCCTCGCCTTGACCCGGCGCCTCTCTTGCCACTCCTCGAGGGAGTCGAGCAGGGCCGTCGCGTCGTCGGTCCAGTGCAGCTCGCGGCCGTCGTAGACCTCGGAGAGGTTGAGGTTCTCGTCGCCAATGGTGGTCGCTATTTCGGCGTCCACGGCGTGGAAATGGGATGGGCCTGACCCGCAGACCGGGCAGCGGGCCGGCTTGCCCTTCGCCACGTAGCGGCACACGTCGCACTCGAAGCGGTCCTGGCCCTGGGCGGAGCGGTGTATCTCCTCGCGCACCTCGGCAGAGATGCCCTCGATGTCGCCCTGGTCCTCGCTCCGGCCGAAGCCGCCGCGGCCGGCCTCGAAGATCTCCTGCTTCATCGCCGCGTCGCTGGCGCCATTGGCCAAACCGTTCTTGTGGCCGTTAGCTTCGCTACCGTTGGCCTTCTCGGCGGTGCGCTCGTCGAAGTCCTTGAACAGGGAGTCTATGGGCTGCTCTTCGCCCATCGCTTCCGCGGCGCGCATCTGGTCTCCGATGGCTCGCATAGACTCCATCGCGCCGGGCGGGAGGATGCTCTTAATGACCTCGTCTATGACGCCGGAGGTTATGACCGTGTAGCCCTTCTCGATGGCGTAGCGGATGATGGCGCCCGTCGCCATCCCAACGACGAAGCCTGGGATGCGGTCCAGACGCTCCAGCGCCTCCTTTGTCCACGTCATGTGCTCTTCTGCGGTGTACAGGTCGGGGGCCTGATACTCGTAGTTCGTTATAAGGACGTTTGTGGGCAGATACCGCATCATGTTCTCGGTGTTGCCGCCGATGTCCATCTCATCGTCGGAGTGGTAGCCGATGCGGCCCATCACGACCATGGTCGGGTTTACCTCGTTTACGTACTTGAGCGTCTGCTCGAACGGCTTGCCCGCAAGCAGCGTCGTCTTGAGGTCGACGCCCTCGTCCTCGGCTATCTTCTTCGCTATCTCCAGATGCGCCGTGTAGATCTTGGCCAATCCCGAGTCGATGATCTCCTCGTGCAGCTTCTCCTGCTCCTTGAAGCGGAAGACCTTCTGGGCCTTTGTAGAGAGAACACCCGCTATAGAATGGAACATCGCGTAGTGGAAGTAGGGGTCGAAGACCGAGATGGCTTCCACTGTTCCGCCGAACTCCCCGGCGAGCTCGATCGCCCGTTTCAGGCCGCCGAGCGACTTGGCCGAGCCGTCGACAGCGACGACGATGTGCTCGAACGGCGAGCGGTCGAGGTCCTTGACGATCAGGGTGTCGGCCTTCTGTAGGCGCCGTACGACCCGCTCCGTAACGGTGCCGAGGACGGTATCCTTGACGGCGGCCATGCCCATGGCGCCAATCACTACGAGGTCGAAGTCGTTAGCGTTCACGTCCTCGACGATGACCTTGAAGTTCTTGCCCTCCAGGGAGCGGCGAACCAGCTCGACGTCGTACTTCTCGCAGAGGGGCTCGAGCACGTCGATGTAGGAGTCGGTGATGATCTCGAGGCCTTTGGTGATGAGTTGGTCGTGGATCTTGCGTTGCCGCTTCATCTCGTCTTCGTCGCGGAACTCTTCTGGGAGACCGCTCTCCATCTGACGGAAGCGTACGTCGTGCATCTTGGCGGCGTAGGCGTGGCAACCCGCGACCCTGCCCCCGAACTGCCGCGCCACGTCGACCCCGATGACGCACGCCTGATTGGAGTAGTCCGAGTTGTCGACCGGGACGTAGATCTCTTTGTACATAAACCCCGTTCTCCTAGCTTTGCAGGACGCCAAGAAACCTGTAGTTCGTCGCACGCAAAGAACGCCTCTTCTCCACGCCGACGTAGCTTACCGTTTACCCCTTAGCACCGCAAATAAAAGCATTCACATTGGGGCGATCAGCGGTCCGCCTTCTGGTGTCCGCCCGTGTCACGGCCTCTCCCGACTCACAACACCTTCTGAGCCGTCGACGCTGATCACCTGTCCTGTCTGGAAGTGCTCCGTGGCGTCGGGCACGCCGACCACCGCCGGTATGCCGTACTCGCGGGCCACGATGGCGCCGTGGGACATGGGCCCGCCCATCTCCATAACGAGGCCCCCCGCCGTGAGGAAGAGAGGAGTCCACCCGGGATCGGTCGAGGGGGCGACGAGGATCTCACCTGGCTCCAAATGCGCGCCGGCGGGGTTGAGGATGACGCGTGCCTCTCCCGTTACCACGCCTCCGGACGCCGGCGTGCCGCGCAGGGCACCATCGGCGGCCGCGCCGTGCGCCTCCGCCGCAGGCTCCGTCCCGTCCGAGAGGAGAAGGCGCGGCACGTGTTTGCGTCCTTTCTCTTGCTCGTAAACGGTGCGACGCTCACGGACGAAGGGGCGGAGGTCCTCGCCGACGAGGGCCGCCCATGCTTCGGGCACGGTGACGAAGAAGATGTCCCCGGCGTTCTCCAGACGACTGGACTGTGCCAGCTCTTCGCCGACGGGCCACAGCAACTCCCTGACCCGCGCCATGAGCAGCACGATGCAGAACTTGGGCATCTCCCGCAGCCCGGAAAGCTCCCTGGCGCGTCCAAGCAAGAACCGGACGAGCGTCCCGCGCACACGTCCCCTGCCCATCGCGCGGCGGGTCAGCTCAGCGACCATCTCCTTGGCCTCGCGCGTCGCCCGCCCGAACTGGACGTCGGGGGCTGACTTTGGATCTTCGAGCCTCAGGTAGTTCGCCAGCACGCCTATGATGTACGCCGGGTCCTCAGACCAGCGGGGCAGGCCGAGGTCGATCTCCGCCACCCCACGATGCCCGTAGAGGCGCAGGAAATCCGTCAGACTACTTTGCAGTTTCGGGGGAAGGGAGCCGTTGCGATACTCTCCCGCCAGGCGCTCCGGCGGGGTCTCGCCCAGAACTCTCGAGCTGTCCGGGTCCGAGCGTGCCTCTCTGGCGAGATCCCATAGCGCCAGGTCCATCTCCGTCGTCGGGTTGTGCGGGAGCGCGCGCATCGCCACCCGCCGCTCGTCGTCGGTGGCGAGGTCTCCAAGGAGCTTGCCGGCGAGGGCGTTGGCGCTGAGGCCGGCGACAAAGACCGGCGGCACGTTAGACAGTATCTCTGGAGATCCGTCGCGTAGCAGACGCTCGGCGGTGGCGAGGCGCCCGGTCACGCCGGCCCAGGGTGGCGTTTCGCCCGCCGTCCTGAACCGTTCCACGACGCGTGCTGCCCGGGCCCGCGCCTTCTCCGGACGTGCGAGCGCCTCCGCGACCCGCAGCGGAGCGCGCGCTCGTGCGAACACCAGTAGCAGGGTACGCAGGATCGGCCACCGTTTGGTCGGCACTGTGGACAGGCGAGGATCTTCCACCAACTGACGGACGATCGGCACTGTCCTCGCCTCCATGTTCCTCATGAACAGCCCGAAGAGCCGGCGCCCTCTCTCGCTGCGTAGTACGGGCGTTATGTCCAGGAACATGCGGCCGGCGGACTCGATGAAGAAACCTGCTCCTCTGTTGGGGTTGTCCGGTGGGTGGCCCGCGAACGTGGCAACGGACGAAGTTATGAGGCGGAACGCCTGGATGCCCATGGGGGTCAGCGGGCCGTAGACGCCCTGGGCGACGTTGAAGGAGAAGTACACGCGCAGGTCCTCGTCGTCGGTAGGGGCTTCACGCGGCAAAGGGAAAAGCGTCGTGATCGGGCGCGCCTGCAACAGCCAGAGCCCGCCATCGTCGTCGATGGCCCACTCCGTGTCCTGGGGAGCCCCGTAATGCTCCTCGACCCGCGCGCCCAGCTGCGCCAGGGCCAGGATCTGGCCGTCCGAAAGTGAAGCACGATGTCCGTCCGCGGCGCGCTCGACGGTTTCGGTGCCGCCACCCGAACCGGCCACCACGGCGATGCGTTTGTCTCCGAGACGGCGCTCGACTATCTGCCCGGTAGCCGCGTCCGCGATGAAGTGGTCCGGGTTGACCGCCCCGGAAACTACGGCCTCACCAAGGCCAGGACTCGCGTCTATGACGGCCTGATGGCGCTTCCCCGTGACAGGGTTGGCGGTAAACAGGACCCCGGCGACCGAGGCGTCCACCATCCGCTGCACGACGACGGCGAGGCGTACGCCGCGGGGGTCGATCCCGTTCGTGGCCCTGTAGCTGACGGCGCGGTCCGTCCACAGCGAGGCCCAGCAGCGCCGTACCGCGTCGAGTACCGACTCGACACCCACCACGTTTAGATACGTGTCCTGCTGGCCCGCGAAGCTGGCCCCCGGCAGATCCTCCGCCGTTGCCGAAGAACGAACGGCCACCGGCGCCTCGTTGCCCAACTCCCCGTAAGCCTCGGCTATGGACTCTCCCAGAACGTCGGGAACGCTCGCTTCCGAGAGGAGGGATCTCGCCTCCCCGGCTAGCTCGGCCAATCGGGCCGCATCCCCGGGCTCCGCCGCGGCCAGCGCGGCGAGCGTGTGCTCCAGCCCGGCATTAGCCGCCACCATCTCGTACGCCGCCGTGCTGACGCAGAACCCGGCAGGCACCGGGAAACCGGCCGTGACCAACTCACCGAGGTTCGCCGCCTTGCCGCCGACCGACTGCAGCATTCCGCGGTCTATCGCGGTGAACGGCAGTATCGGGCCAACATGCTCGTTCATCTGCTTCTCCTCTCCTACTCGACCTCACGGAGCGTGCGGGAGGCGAGCAGCAGCAACAGCACGCTGTAGCCGGCCAGCACGGCCAGGCTGGAGCGTATGTCGTCGAAGTGCCAGCCCGACCCTATGAGGTCCTGGATCACGTCGTTCGCCCAGAAAAGCGGGAATACGTGCCCGAGCCAGTCTGCCCAGGTCGGCAGCTCGTCCACGTCTATGAGCAACCCGGAGAGGAAGACGGAGGGAAGTATGATGAGCGGCACAAACGGAAAGACCTGTCCTTCGTGGCGGGCGAAGGTGGAGATAAATATGCCCAGCATCACGGAGGCTATGGCCAGCAGCCACACCACAACGAAGAGCATCGCCAGCGTGTCCCCGTCGTAGTCGAGCTCGAAGAGCCAGATCGCCTCTGCCAGCCCCGCGACGGCCTGGAAGGTCGCGAGCCCCAGAAAGCCGAGTATGTACCCGGCGATTATCTCCGTGCGCTTGAACCCGTTTATGAACATCCTCTCCATGGTGCCCATGGTCCTCTCCTGCACGAGCGCGATGGCGCAGAGCAAGAAGGCCAGAAAATGGACCACGAAGGCGGCTACGGGCACTGCGTAGCGGGCCACGTCGAAGGTGGGGGGCAACGTGTCGAAGAAGATCTTGAGGAAGTACACGATAACGAGCGGGGCTGCCACAGAGAGCACGAGAAGCCTCGGGTTCCTGATGAGCTGCCTCACGACCCTCCCCGCGATGATAAACGTCCGGCGCATCATGCCACCTCGTCTCTCTCGATCAGGGACAGGACGACCTCCTCCAACGTGTCGGTCCGCACGTCCACGCCCGTCACGTCCTCCCCGAGCCCGTAGGGACGCAGCGCCGCGGCCAGATCCTCCGGACGCCCGCCGATGGTCTCCTTTTCCTCGGCGCCGTCCCGCCGGACCACGAGGCGGGTCTTGCCCCCTTCGACAATGTTGGCGGGGGTGTTCGTGGCGATGACGCCGCCCTTGCGCAGTATGGCGATGCGGTCGCAGAGCACCGCCTCGTCCATCAGGTGGGTGCTGATGAACAGCGTGGTACCGCCCCTGGCAAGCTCCCGAAACGTCTTCCAGAACCTGTTCCTTAGCTGCGGGTCCACGGCGGCCGTCGGCTCGTCCAGGAAGATCACCTCAGGCTCGTGGACGAGTGCGCAGGCGAGCGAGACCCGCCGCTTCATCCCGCCCGAAAACGTGTGCACGGCGTCGCCGGCCCGCTCCGAAAGGTCGGTAAACTGCAGGACCTCGTCAACTTTCTTCTTCAAACCCTCCGTCCGGTGGGCGGCGCCGAAGAACGCGACGTTGCCCCTTGCGGAGAGGTCGTCGTAGAGCGCGGGACCCTGTGGCATGTACCCGATCCTCTGCCTTAGCTCGGCCCTGTCCTTCAGGGGATTCAACCCCATCACCCGCGCCTCGCCTCCGGAGGGACGCAGAGCCCCGACCAGACCCTTTATGAGGGTGGTCTTGCCAGCCCCGTTTGGCCCCACGAGGCCGAAGACTTCTCCCCGGCCCACCGTCAGGTCAACGCCCCGCAGCGCCTCGAAACGGCCGTACTTCTTGACCAATCCCGAGACCTCTATGGCGTTCATCCCTAATCCTCCTCTCCGAGACCCCTCAGAAAAATGGCCACCACTGCCTCCACGTGCTCCCCGTCGGTCAGGCCGTCCTCCCTTATGGCGGGGAAGAACATCTTGCCGCCGGCCTGGGGAAGAAGCATCCCGATAAACGCCCTGGCGCTGGCCCTGACGTCGTGCGGCCTGAGCCTGCCGAGTTCGACCTGCCTTGCCATGTAGCTCTTCAAGAACCCGAGCACACGCTTGATCACCGCGTTGCCGAAGACGTCCGCGACCTCGGGCCGCCTCATAGCCTCCCCGACGAGCAAGCGCGCCATCCTCTGCGTGGCCTTGCTGTCGAACGTCGCGAGATACCTCTTCGCGATGTTCGGCAACACATCCTCCGGAGGAAGGTCGAGGAGGACCGCGGGATCCCGCACCGCCCTGAGCACCGGGATCCTGGACTCCAGTACCTCCCTGAAAAGCGCCTCCTTGTCAGGAAAGTACCAGTAGATCAAAGCTGGAGACTGCAACCCCGCAGCCCGCGCGATGCTCTTGATCGTCGCCCCCTTGAAACCCTTCTCGGAGAACTCCCCAAACGCCGCCTCTAGAATCTGCGCCCGCCTGTCCAACGCCTCAACCACAATACCCCTTTGTTGATCGTTCAATCAACCACTATAGCCTTGATAGAACGTTCAGTCAAGAACGAAAGAAGGGAAGATCGGGTACAGGGGCATATAGGCTATTCCTACGATGAGACAAGACAAGAACACAGGAGCCGCAACGAGTAGGGGTCTCGGACGTATACCTCCTCGAGGGTTGTAGTCCAAAGTGAGGAGAAAAGATGCGCAATCCCGTAC
>JBKPSF010000284.1:0-6013 GCA_046734875.1 Actinomycetota bacterium
CGGGGGTTCGAGTTGGAGGTCATCGAGTACACCGAGGGTGAGGAAGCCGGCATCAAGAGTGCCACCTTCACCGTCTCCGGGGAGTACGCGTTCGGGCTCCTCTCTGCTGAACGAGGCGTACACCGGCTCGTCAGGATCAGCCCCTTCGACGCGGGGGCGAGGAGGCACACGAGCTTCGCCTCCGTCGCGATCGCGCCCGTGGTGGGCGAGGCGGTAGAGGTCGAGATCGAGGAGAAGGACCTCAAGGTCGACACGTACCGGGCCTCCGGGGCTGGGGGGCAGCACGTCAACAAGACCGATTCCGCGGTCAGGATCACGCACCTCCCCACGGGCATCGTTGCCCAGTGCCAGAACGAGCGGAGCCAGCACCAGAACAGGGAAGTGGCGATGCGGGTCTTGCGGGCGCGACTCTTCGAGCTCCAGCGCGAGAAGCGGGAGCAGGAGATCGCCGCGCAGAGCGGGGAAAAGGCCGAGATCGAATGGGGCTCCCAGATCCGGTCCTACGTCCTCCATCCTTACAAGCTCGTCAAGGACCATCGCACCGGCGAGGAGACCGCGAACGTGGACCGGGTGCTCGACGGCGACCTAGATGCGTTTATCTACGCCTATCTGAAGATCCGGACCGCGGCCTAGCGGCATGCGGAGCGTCATCGCCGCCGTCCTCGTCGTGCCCGTCGTGGTCGTGTTCCTGATCGGGCCCTACACTTTTTTGCCTTCTTTGCTCGAGTACGCGGTGGCGACAGACGTGCAGAACCGCCTCGGTATAGAGAAGCAGCCCGAGGTGAACCTGAGGAGCGACCCCCCGCTGAACATGCTCAAGGGCGAGTTCTCGGGCGGCCGCATCGCCATGAGGAACGTGGACCTCGGCGGTGTCAGCGCCGAGAGGGCGAGGATCGACCTCGATCCCTTCGACATCGACGTGTGGGACACCCTGAAAAACGGCCGCGTCGTAGACAGGGAGCCCCTGTCGGGGGCGCTGCGCATAGAGGTCTCCGAAAGCGAGGTCGCCAGGCTTGCCCAGAAGGGCTCGCCGATGCCGATAACTGGCTTCGAGGTGGAGAAAGACGGTGTGATCGTCGGGTCCGAGGCCTCGGCGCTAGGCACGCAGTTTCCGGTCTCCGTAGAAGGGGATCTGGCTTTGGAAAACGCGAACCTCGTCTTCGAGCCGCGGGGCGTCGAGGCGGCGGGAGTTCCCGTGCCTGACGAGCTCGCGGACCGGTTGCTCTCGGGGGCCGATTTCGAGTATCCGCTCGGCCGTCTGCCTTACCAGAGCAGGATCACCGGCGTCCAGACCGAGAGCGGGCGCATCGTGCTCGACGGCAGGGTGCCGAGCATACCCCTGGGTGCCTACCCCGGCGGTTGATAACGCCCCCTGTAGTTGCTATGGTCTCCGGTGGCCGGGTCCCTGGAGGGGGAATCTCGAAAATGATCCGATTCAACAACGTCACCAAGGTCTTTGGTAGGGACACCGTCGCCCTCGAGCGGATAAACCTGGAGATAGACCCGGGCGAGTTCGTTTTCCTGGTGGGAGCCTCGGGCTCGGGCAAGTCCACTATGGTGCGTCTGATCCTGAAGGAGACCGAACCCTCCGCCGGGTCGATCTCTGTGAACGGCTCGAAGCTCTCTGCCATCCCGAGGCGCAAGGTTCCGCGCCTCAGGCGCGAGATAGGTTGCGTCTTTCAGGACTTCAAGCTGCTCCCCAACAAGACGACGGCGGAGAACGTGGCTTACGCGATGGAGGTAACGGGCCATAAGCGGCGCTCTATCCGCACCAAGGTGCCCCAGATCCTCGACCTCGTCGGCCTCTCGGGGAAGGTGGACAAGTATCCGGGCCAGCTCTCCGGCGGCGAGCAGCAGCGCGTCTCCATAGCCAGGGCCTTCGTCTCGCAGCCGCCCATCCTCGTCGCCGACGAGCCGACGGGCAACCTCGACCCGAACACCACCATCGGCATCATGCAGCTCCTGCACAGGATCAACCGCATCGGCACCACCGTCGTGGTCGCCACCCACGACAGGGAGATGGTGGACGTGATGCGCAAGCGGGTCGTCGCCCTGGAAGACGGGCGCATCGTCCGCGACAAGGTCAAGGGGGCGTACGCCGATGAGGTTTAACCTGGGCTTCTTCCTCTCCGAGGCGCTCAAGAACATCCGCCTCAACGTGCTAATGACCATCACCGCCGTAACGACCACCTTTATCTGCATCCTGGTCCTCGGCCTCGGCCTCCTCGTGGGCGCCCACATCCAGGGAATAATCGGTTCGGTGCGAGAGGACGTGAGCGTGGAGGCGTTCATGCCGAACGCCACGGGCGAGGAACTGGACGCGCTGGCGAGCGAGGTCGAAGGCTGGCCCGAGGTCTCCAGAACGACCAAGGTCTCGGAAGAAGAGGCCTTCGCCGAGTTCAAGGATAGGTTCAGCGACCAGCCGGAACTCTACCAGGACCTCGACCGGGGCGTCTTCCCCGCCTCCGTGCAGATACAACTCAAAGACCCCGACACCGCCAACACAGTAGCCACAAGGCTCAAACAAAAAGGCTTCACGGAGAGGGACCTCAGCTATCCGCAGCAGACCATCGACCGCCTCAACTCGGTGACGTCGGGCGTGATCTGGGGCCTCTACGGCGCGACGCTCCTGTTCCTGATCGTGAGCGTACTCCTGATCTCTAACGCCATAAGGCTCTCCATCTTCGCGAGGCGCAAGGAGATAGAGGTGATGAAGCTCGTAGGCGCCTCCGACGGCTTCGTACGCACCCCCTTCGTCCTCGAAGGACTGCTGCAAGGCCTCGTAGGCTCAACCCTCGCCGCCCTGGCCGTCATCTGGATAGACTACCTCTTCGTCGAGTGGGCCCACAACGCCCTCCCCTTCTTCCCGATCACAGCCAACGCCGCAAACGCCCCATCCCTAATCCTCCTGCTCATGGCCGTAGGCGTGTCTATAGGCATAATAGGAAGCTTCCTCTCCGTAACGAGGTTCCTGAGGAAGATTTAGAGCTAGTCAACACTTGAGCACCATACGTCGTCCCAGCTCTGCTGCGCGTTAAGATACGCTTCTCGAAAGGTTCAGCGTGCCACTGGTGGCGGCGCATCCACATAGTTATCCTGAAATGCTGAAGTGCTGAAGTGCTGAAGTGGTAGACTCTAAGCGTGCCCTACCACACACTCTTGATGGGAGCGCTCTCTTGATATTGCCGGCCATGCTGGTCCGTCGGGGGAAGTACTCGGTGGCGGACCCGCTCTTCGTTGAGGAGCGGCGTCCGGTGCTGGTCGCACGCAAGCTTCGTAGGGGCGCCGAGGCGGGGGATATCGTGCTCGTGAACGCGCGGGAAAAGAACCGCTCGCTGCGCGGCGAGGTGATGCGCGTGATCGGGACCTCAGAAGACCCGCGCAACGTGTACGAGGCGCTTTTCGCCTCCATCGGGACCTCCCGCACGTTCCCGAAGAAGGTGGATGAGGAGGGGGAGGCTGTCTCGCATAGGGAGCCGGGCGAGCGCAGGGACCTTCGTCATCTGCCCACGGTGACGATAGACGGCGCCGACGCCAGAGATTTCGACGATGCTATCTCTGTCGAGCGGAACGGCGACGGATACAGGGTGTGGGTCCACATAGCCGACGTGACGCACTACGTAGAGCCCGGCTCCGCGCTGGACGAGCAGGCGCGGTTCAGGGGGAACTCGGTCTACCTTCCCGGTACGGTCGCGCCCATGCTTCCGCAGCGCCTCTCCGACGACGTCTGCTCCCTGAGGCCGCACCAGGACAGGGCCGCCGTGACCCTCGAGATGGAAGTGAACGGGGATGGCGAAGCCACAAGCTTCAGCGCTTTCCGCAGCTTGATCGTCAGCGACGCGAGGCTCACCTACGAGGGCGTGGACGCATTTCTGGGCGGTGAAGGTGTCGTGGAGAAGTCGGAGCTCGTGATGGCCGCTTACGAGCTCTCGCGCAGGCTCAAGGTGAGGGCCGCGCGGCGGGGCAAGCTGGAGCTCGGTGGACGCGAGCCCGAGTACGAGATAGACCCGGACGGGGTTCCCGTCGGAGCCGGGGTGCGCCGTTCGACGCCGGCGAGGGAGCTGATCGAAGAGCTCATGGTCCTCGCGAACGAATCGGTAGCGAAGATGCTGCAGCACAAGAAGGGCGGCGTTTTCAGGGTGCATGAGAGGCCGGATCAGGATTCGCTCGACGTGCTGGCCGAGAGGCTCGCCGCCGTCGGGATGCAGGCCGAGCCCACGCCCGAGAACCTCGGGACCATCTCCCAGATAGCCAAGTCGGACGCGGTGAACTACCTGATCCTACGCTCCATCCCGCGCGCCGCCTACTCCCCGGACGACCTCGGCCACTACGGCCTGGCCCTAAAGCACTACACGCACTTCACATCACCCATCCGGCGCTACGCCGACGTGCTGGTCCACCGCGCCCTGCTCGACGACGAGCCGCCGGAAGACCTCGCCGGGGTAGCAAGCCACATCTCCGAGAGGGAGTACCGCTCCATGATCTGCGAGCGCACCGCC
Source organism: Actinomycetota bacterium (assembly GCA_046734875.1). Classification (GTDB taxonomy): domain Bacteria; phylum Actinomycetota; class Rubrobacteria; order Rubrobacterales; family Rubrobacteraceae; genus Rubrobacter_D. Next base: position 4,500 of record JBKPSF010000284.1, read on the forward strand.
GACGAGTATACGCTGATGTGGCTGATGCGCGACCGGATCGGAGACGTGCTGGAAGGAACTGTGGTCAGCACGGCCGCTTTCGGGCTCTTCGTAGAGCTGGAAACGGGCGCGACGGGCCTCGTCCACGTGAGCAAGCTCCCCGGCTGGTGGGAGCTTGAGCCGAACGGCGTCGTGCTCTCCAACGACTCCATCGGGGCCTCCTACAGGGTGGGAGATAGGGTCCTCGTAGAATTGCTCGACGTTCTCCCGCTGATGCAGCGGGCCGAGCTCAGGGTGGTGAAGCACCTGTGACCGATTTCGCGCGCACCAGGAAGGCGCTGCACGACTTCGCCATCGAGGAAACCTACGAGGCGGGCATCCAGTTGACCGGACCCGAGGTAAAATCCGTCAGAGAGGGGAGGGCCAACCTCAAGGAGAGCTACGCGCGCATAAGGGACGGGGAGATCTTCCTGATCGGGGCCCACATCTCGCCCTACGCGAACGCGAGACAAGAACGCCAGCTTCCCACCCGCGACCGCAAGCTCCTCCTTCACCGTAAAGAAATAGACCGCCTCATCGGCAAGAGCCAGGAGGAAGGAAAGACCCTCATCCCGCTCAAACTCTACTCCAAGAATGGCATGGTCAAACTCCAGATCGCCGTCGCCGGCCGCAAACGCCAGTACGACAAACGCCGCGAAATAGCAAAGAAAACCGCAGACCGCGAAATAGAACGCGCCATGAAAGAGCGGCTGCGCCACTAGCACGCTGGCTTCGCTGCGCTACGCCAGCTTGTCAGCACGCCGCCCTTCGGGCGGCTTGTCAGCACGTTCCAGCCTTCGGCTTCCACTTTCAGCACGCTTCGGCCCTTTTAGGGCCTCGCTTTCAGGGAGTCGTCTCGGGGCGTTGCCATTAGCGCCTGACCCGACCGCTACGGACGACGGCTCCTCGTGCGCGGCCGGGCGAGGCAGAAACGGCAAAAAGCTGACGAGCCTGCGAAGCAGGCGTGCTGACAAGCGACCGTAGGGAGCGTGCTGACAAGCCGCGAAGCGGCGTGCCGACAAGCGTAGGCCCGAAGGGCGTAGCGTGCTGAAAAAGGGGAAGAACCCGGGGCGCACCTAGGGGTGATAGGTGGGGAAAGGGAAAGGAGGAGTAGCGCCCCGGATTCTTTAATTGTGCCGGTTTAGTTTCGCACCAACCGACTGATGGGATGATACATCGCTCGTCACACTTTGTAAAGCCTTTGGAACAGCGAATTTAGAATCTTTTTGTAGATATCTGCAGAATGCATATAAAGGTGTAGTCTGCGGGGGGATTCGGAGGTTGGGGTGTTTTTAGCTTCTTTTTGCGCCTCCTGGCGTCGTCTTTGGCCAAGGAGTCTCTTTTCGCTTGCGCGGACGGGGTTTTGCGGGTATTGGTTAGTTCGAAGGCTCCGGGAGGATGTTGAGGGTGGATAACGAGTCGAGAACTGCGCGTGTGATCATCGCCGACGACCACGCCCTGCTGCGCTCGGGCATAAGGGGCATGCTCCACGGCGA
>JBKPSF010000285.1:0-23981 GCA_046734875.1 Actinomycetota bacterium
TCGGTCAGGAGCGCGGCCACGTACAATACCACGGCCAAAGGACGAGCCCATTCGAACGGCAAATAAAGGGTGATCATCACGGGCACGACGGCGATGAGCCGGAGCATGGTGAGCTGGTTGGCGAGGCTCATACGACTACCCGACCTCTATCACCTGTCGCGCCGCTCTGCCGCATCGTGTCCTCCTGTGGTTGCCACCAACCTAGCACCTTTGCGGCCGGGTCTCAACTCACTCGTCGGAGGTGCTCCGTATCTGGGTGACGGCAGGCCGGAAGAAGAGGCCGAAGATCCAATCGGCCGCGACCCGCACCTTGCTCTGCGGGCTGTTGAGCCGCACGAGGTAGGCCATGCGCCAGAAGACGGCGGCGATCACCCCCGTAAACCTGACGCCCATGACCTCGTTGACGGCAAAGTCGCTCCCGAGCTCGACGAGCTGACCGAGCGGTTTGTACTGGAACTCTTCGAAGTCGCTTTCGCCGTCTATGGTCTTGATGACGTTCCTGGCCACGACGTGGCCCTCTTGTATGGCGGCCTGGGCGGTCGGCGGGACGATCCTGCCCTCCTCCTGGCGCACGTCCTGGACGGCGGCGCAGTCTCCTATGGCCCAGATGTCGCTCTGGCCGTCCACCCGCAGCGTGAGGTCCACCTTTATGCCGGTCCGCTCGTCGAAGGGGAGCCCAAAGTCCTGTATTGTCTGGTTCGGACGGTTGCCCGCGGTCCAGATCACGTTCTCCGTCTGGATCTCACGCCCCCCCTTGAGCTTGACGCATTCGTCTGTTATCTGCTCGGCCATCGCGCCGACCATGACCTCGATGCGCTCGTTGGCAAGCCGCGTGCGGGCGGCGCGCCTGAGCGCCGGGTCGAGCTCGGGCAGGATGTTTGGCAAAGCTTCGAGGAGGTAAATCCTGACGCGATAAGGGTCTATGTTGGGGTAATCAGGAGCAAGATTTTCGTGCACGAGGGTGTGGATCTCGGAGGCGACCTCGACGCCGGTGGCCCCGCCCCCGATGACCACGAAGGTGAGCTTGGAGTCGGGTACCTCGTCGCGTATGAGCGAGACCTCCTCGAAGCGTTCGATCACGCGGTTGCGCACGCGCTCGGCATCTTCGACGCCCCTCATGGTCATGCTGTGCTCGGCGACCCCGGGGATGCCGAAGAAGTTGGGCATCCCGCCCAACGAGATTACGAGCTGATCGTAAGGAAACTCGATACCACCATCCGCCTTGACGACCTTGCGCTCGGGGTCCACGTCTGTAACCCGGGCCCGCCTGAAGCTGGCGCCGGCGAGGATGAGGGCGCGCCGCAAGGGCTGCGCGACATTGCGTGCGTCTATGTCGCTGCTGACGATGCCAGGCACCATCGGCCAGAAGGTGAAGAAGTTGTCGCGGGCTATTACCAGGACCCCGACGTCGTCGCGGTCCTTGACGTGGTTACAGATGTCGGTCGCGGCCGTGTACCCGCCGAAGCCGCCGCCGAGTATGAGCACCTTCTTCTCGAACTCGTTGTAGGGCGGTTTCTCCCAGGACAGATACCTGGGCGTCGGGTTTAACGCCCGCCTAAGCGCCCCGATCCCCAGAACCAGACCACCCAACGCCAGGCCGCCCTTGACCAATCCGTTCATACGAGCCTCCAGCAAAGACTAGTTTTGGCCGGCCACGACATCCGAGCCCGCGACCCCCAAGATCCGTGGGCCTATCTTACCGAAAGTTGTGTCCTAACTAAACAAGGCGGGTGCGCATAAGGCCTAAGAGACGGCGACCCTTACGGTCCTGCTGCGCGGCCCGTCAAACTCCGCCAGGAAAACGCCCTGCCAGCGCCCGAGGTCCAACTCCCCACCCCTCACGAGCAACGTCTGGGACTGCCCGAAAAGGCTCGTCAGAAAGTGAGAGTCGCTATTGCCCTCGGCGTGCCGGAAACGCACGTCGAGCGCATCGAGAAAGGCCCGGCACGCCGCCGCCAGGTCCCCGGGCACGTCCCTGTCGTAGTCCTCGTTGACCGTTACCGCCGCGGTGGTGTGCGTCGAAAGTACGACGCAGATTCCATCGTCCACGCCAGCGTCCCTGACGGCACCCTTGACCTCGTCCGTGAGAGAGACGAACTGGTAGCGTTCGTCGGTCTGGACCGGAATGTCCTGTATCTTCATGAGCCTCCTCCGTCAAACTGCACGACCGCGGGCAGGTCGGCGATGCTGTCCAGCACGAGGTCGGCCTCCGCGGCATCGCCCTGCCACTTGCCGGTCCTGACCTGTATACCCATGAGTCCTGCCTCCCTGGCACCGATTACATCGGCCTCGGCATCGTCGCCGACCATGGCGACTTCGTGCGCCTCCAGCCCGAGGTCCTCCAGAGCAAGCCGGAAGAAGTCGCGCTCGGGCTTGCCGACGACGGAAGCTCGCTTCCCGCTTGCGTACTCCAGGGCCGCCACGAATGGACCGGCATCCATCGAAAGCCCGGCCTCGGTCTGCCAGTAACGGTTCTTCTGCAACGCCAGTAATTCCGCCCCTTGCATGAGGTGGCGGAACGCGGGATTCAATCGCTCGTAGGTGAAACCCTCCCCGAGATCCCCGACCACCACGTAATCCGGATCGTCCTCGGACAGGGTCAGCCCGGCGAAGTCCTCCTGAAGCGAATCGTCAACGAGGGCGAAGCAGGTCCCCGACCCGATCCTCCCCACCGCCGCCCGGGCAGGAGTGAAGATCTCCGCCTCATCCACCTCGAACCCCATAGAGAGCAACCGCTCCCCCACCCACCCCCGCGGCTTCCTGGTCGTGTTGGTCACGTACCGAACGGCGAAGCCGGAAGCCTCGAGAGATCCGACCGCCTCCCTCGCCCCCTCCACCGGCTCCCCCCCGACGTACAACGTCCCGTCAAGATCCAACAACAAACCCCTTATGCCCATGCAAACATCATAGTGCCGCCACCCCCGCCAGGCTACACAGACATTAGGAAAAATCCTCCGCCAACCCTTGACAACCGACGCTTTATCTTTCTATACTTACACTGTAAGTTTACAACGTAAGGATAGGACTGATGGACGAGAACGAGTTGCGGGTTGCGGGTAAGACGGGGACTTTGCGGGCCATGATCGATGGTCTCTCTGCGTGGGATCGAAGGCCGGCCATCGTGGCGTTCGGTGAACAAGGGGTAAAGACCTGGTCTTATGGCGAGCTTGGCGGGCGGGTGTGGCGTCTCGCGCGGGGTCTGCGGGGGGTTGGGGTTGGGCGTGGGGATCATGTGGCGATCCTGTGCGCCAACCGTCCCGAGTGGATCTCCGCTTGTCTCGCGGTGATCTCTGCCGGGGCCGTGGTCGTACCGCTGGACGTTCAGCTAGGGGATGAGGCCCTCGGCGGCGTCCTTGCGGACAGCGGCGTTAGGCACGTCTTCACCACGGTGGATCAGGCCGAACGACTCGCGGAATTGGGTGAAGACGATGGGTTGAGGACCATCTTGCTCGACGTGGGTGAGGAAGATGGGCGGAGTTGGCGGTGCCTGCCGGGGGGTGGGGACCTGCCTGCGCTCGAGCCGGGCGACGTCGCCGCGCTGTTCTACACTTCGGGCACGACGGGCGCTGCGAAGGGGGTACCGTTGAGCCACGCCAACCTCGCGTTCCAGATCGAAGGTTTGCTCGGCGCTGACCTCGTCTCCGAGGACGACCGTATCCTCCTGCCGCTGCCGCTCCACCACGTGTACCCCTTCGTCACGGGGATGCTCACGCCGCTTGCGGCTGGTCTGCCCATAGTGCTGCCCCAATCTCTCACGGGACCGCAGCTCGTGCGCGCGTTGCGGGAAGGAGAGGCTACCCTCATCGTCGGCGTCCCGCGGCTCTACTGCGCGCTCTACTCCGGGATCGAAGAGAGGGTGGCCTCCGGCGGGCGTCTCGCGGCCGCGCTATTCGAGAACGGCGTCCGATTCAGCGTCGCGTTACGTCGTCTCACGGGGTTGGATGCGAGTAGGATAGCACTGCGGCCGCTGCGCCAGCGCTTCGGGCCGAAGCTGCGGGTGCTCGCCTCCGGCGGTGCCGCGCTGGATGCGGATCTCGCCTCCAAACTGGAGGGGTTGGGATGGAAGGTCGCCATCGGGTACGGTCTCACGGAGACATCCCCCCTCCTCACGCTCAACCCTCCCGACGGGGCAAGGCTTGGCAGCGTCGGGCGTCCCGTTCGTGGTGTGGAGATCCGGCTCGACCCTTCCGCCGTACCCGAGGAGGGTGAGCTGTCCGACTCCTCCCGGCGGGAAGGCGAGATCCTCGCCCGCGGACCCAACGTCTTCTCTGGTTACCGCAACCGGCCGGAGGAGACCGGCAAGGTCTTCGACGATGGATGGTTCCGGACCGGGGATCTCGGCTTTTTCGACGACGAAGGTTACCTCTACGTAACGGGCCGCGTCTCTACCCTCATCGTGACACCAGGTGGCAAGAACGTGCAGCCCGAGGCCGTCGAGGGAGCATACCTGGAGAACCATTCGATCCGGGAGATCGGCGTGCTGCAAAAAGACGGCCGGCTCGTAGCGGTCGTCGTGCCGGAGACGGACGAGGTTTCCCAAAGCGAAGACATCAGCGACGCGATGCGCGGGGCGATCGAAGAGGGTTCGAGACGGCTGCCTACCTACCAGCGCGTCTCCGACTACGCCATAACCCGCGAACCCCTGGAGTACACCAGGCTAGGCAAGCTAAGGCGTCACGTCCTGGAAGACCGCTACGACCGGGCCAGGAGTTGCACACGAGACCGCGATGAGAAGCTCGCAGGGCCCGTCACGCCCGCTGAGATGTCGGAGGAGGACCACGTTTTGCTCGGGAACCCCGCTGCGATGGGCGTCTGGGCGCTGCTCGCCGAGCGCTATCCCGACAGGAGGCTGGCCCCCGAGACAAGCCCGCAACTCGACCTGGACATCGACTCGCTAGGATGGGTAAACCTGACGCTGGAGATCGGCGAGAAGACCGGCGTGGAGCTGAGAGAAGAGGCGATAGGGCGCATCGAAACCGTCCGCGACCTGCTCCGCGAGGCAGCCTCGGGGGCTGAAGGACCAGGGCGTCACATATCTCCCCTCGAACGGCCCGAAGAGGTCCTCGACGACCGCCAGATGCGGTGGCTCGAGCCGCTCGGTCCGGTAGCCTCCGTGGCTGCCGGCGGCATGTACGCGCTCAACCGGGCTATTATGAAGCGGTTGTTCCGCTTGCGGGTGGAGGGCATCGAAAACCTGCCGAATGAGGGCCAGTTCATCATCGCGCCGAACCACGTCAGCTACCTCGACTCTTTCGTGGTAGCAGCCTCGCTTCGCTGGAGAGTGCTGCGGCGAACCTACTGGGCCGGCTGGACGGGAGCTGCCTTCGGCAGCCCGCTGACCCGCCTCGTCAGCCGCCTAGCGCAGGTTGTACCCGTAGATCCTGGCCGCGCCGGACTGTCGAGCCTGGCCTTCGGGGCCGCGGTGCTGGGGCGCGGTCAAAATCTCGTCTGGTTCGCCGAAGGCGAGCGTTCGCGGACGGGCAGCCTGCAGCCTTTCAAACCTGGCGTGGGCCTGCTCCTGGAGCATTATCCCGTTCGGGTCGTGCCCGTGTTCATTCGCGGCACGTACGAGGCCATGCCGAGGGGAACATTCTTGCGCAGGCTGGAGAAGGTCACGGTCAGCTTCGGCAAACCGTTTTATCCCCGCAGCCTGGATGGAACCGCCGGGTCGCGGGACGACGTCGTCGAGGCCATCCGCGAGCGCGTGGTAGATCTGGGTGAACGCCGATGAACGGTAGTCCGGACAAAGACCAGCGGTCCCGTCTCCGCGAGCAGCGGGGCTGGTACTTCTACGACTGGGCGAACTCCGCTTTCTCTACGACGGTCGTCACGGTCTTTCTCGGTCCCTATCTGACGGCCGTCACGGAGAGCGCGGCCGACGCGAACGGCCTCGTCTACCCGTTCGGAATTCCCGTGCTGGCCGGGTCCTACTTTCCTTACGTGCTCTCGATCTCGGTCGTCTTGCAGGTCTTCTTGTTGCCGCTCACTGGCGCCATCGCCGACAGGACCGGCCGCAAGAAGCGGCTCCTCTTGCTTTTCGCTTACGTCGGCGCAATTTCCACGATGGGTTTGTACCTCGTCCAGGGCCCGGCGTATTTGCTCGGGGGGCTGCTCTTCGTGGTAGCCAACCTCTCGTTCGGCGCCTCTGTCGTCGTCTACAACGCGTTCTTGCCGGAGATCTCCGAGCCGGACGAGCGCGACCGCGTCTCCTCCCGCGCCTGGGCGTTAGGCTACCTCGGCGGCGGACTCCTTCTCGGGGCCAACCTCGCGCTGTTCTCCGCGCACGAATCCCTCGGCCTCTCCGAAAGCCACGCTGTGCGCATCAGCTTGCTCTCGGCCGGAGCGTGGTGGGCGCTGTTCGCCCTGATCCCGCTGGCCACTCTCCGCGATCGAAGGGCCAGGCAGGCGGAAGAACAGGGTGCTGCGGTCGCCCTCGCGGGATTCCGCCAGTTGCTTACGACCCTGCGCGACTCGCTGGCGTATCCGCAAACCCTGCTCTTCCTGGCGGCGTACCTGCTCTACAACGACGGCATCCAGACCGTCATCACCCTCACGGCCGTCTACGCAAAAGAGGAACTCGATATAAGCACAGGCACGGTCATCTCCGCCGTCCTCATGGTGCAGTTCTTGGCGTTTATAGGCGCGCTGCTGCTTGGCGCGCTCGCCCGATTCTTCGGCGCCAAGAGGGTCGTGCTGGCGAGCCTCGTACTGTGGACGGGGGCGGTAGCTGGAGCGTACTCTCTCGGGGCCGGCGCGGTCTGGCAGTTCTACCTGCTCGCGGCGTTTATAGGGGTGGTGCTCGGGGGCAGCCAGGCGCTCTCTCGGTCGCTCTTCTCGCACATGATCCCGGATGGCCAGGAAGCGGAGTACTTCAGCCTCTACGAGATCAGCGAGCGTGGCACGAGCTGGCTCGGTCCCCTGCTCTTCGGCCTCACGCTCCAACTGACGAACAGCTACCGCAGCGCCTTGGCCTCGCTGGTAGTCTTCTTCGCCGTCGGCTTCGTCCTCCTCCTGATGGTCAACATCCGCCGCGCCATCGTAGAAGCAGGCAACCAGCCGCCGGAGAAGGTGTGATAGAGCTAGTCAGCATATCAGCAATACAGCACGTCAGGCAATCGTTCTTCCTGACATGCTGTATTGCCAATTTGCTAATTCCCGCAGCGTTTCGTGTAGCGGCAGGCCACTATCGGGGGTTGCTCGACGGGCTGGCCGGCCTGGATGGACCACGCGAGGCGCACGTACTGGGCGTGCGTCCAGGCCAGGGGCGTTGCCGAGAACGTGCCTTCTCCTGTCGGGAAGCCGGGCTGGCCCGAAGGCGAGTTGTCGTCCCACACCTGCTCGGGAAGCATGTAGCCCTCGTTGCCGGCGTTGGCTATCGAAGCGAGCCTTGCAGAGGCGCCGGGCTGGCCCGCGGCCAGTTCGTACTCGCCGCGCTCGCCGGCGAAGATGGGCCAGGCGCGGCCTATCGTCGCCTGTTGCTGGGTGCAGGTGCTTACGCCGCACGGCTCGAAACCTATGTCCCACTGCGTACCGTCGGGCTTCTCGCCGTAGCCGTCGTAGTTGTAGCGGTGCCAGAACTGGCCGCTCGGCGTCTGTACGCCGAGCTGGTCGTTTACGATCTGTAGCGAGCGCACGATGTTGGTGTCGTCCGCCGGTTTCACGCCGAGCCTCACAAGTTCCAGGTAGCTTGTGTCCACGATCGTACGCTGGTCGGCGGCCGAGGGGCCACTGTCGCCCACGTTGTAGGTTGTTGCCGCGTTCGGGTTACCGTCTTTGGTGATCCTCAGGTAGTAGGGATGGTCAGCGAGCGGCCCGTTTGTCGTTAGCGTCCACTTCTCGACGTTTTTCTGCCAGGTGTCAGCGACCTTCAAGTACCTGGTCGCGGCGGCCCCGTCGCCGTTCGCGCGGGCGATATCGGCAGCGCACACGAGGCCGGCGATCTCGGAGGCGATGGTCGCCGGCGAGTAGCCGCCCTGGTTCTCCCACCGCTCCTGGGGCGTCTGCGGACCGTTGGCCACGAGGTAGTCGGCGGCCGGCTTGACGTGGTTTCGGTAGGTCGCGAGGTCGTTTCGTTCGAGCTGCCAGGCAAGCACTATCGGGAACGCAACCTCATCAAGCTGCGTGTTGCTCCATTTCTGTGCTCCGTCCACCGTGGAGTTCTGGGGGAAGGACCCATCCGGCTTCTGCTGTCTTTCGAAGAGATAGGTAAGGGCACGATTCGCCCCGGCCCGATCCCCGGCGGCGATCAGCGCGGTCGCGATCTGGTAAAGGTCACGCGACCACACGAGGTGGTACGCGGCTGAAGGGTTCTCCAGCCCCGTGCCCCACACCCACGGCATGCTCGGCGATGCGACGTAGGCGCCCCTGTAGGTCTTGTCCTCGTGCGCCGCCAGGGTCATTGCCGAAACGTCGTAGGTAGTGCGTTGCAGCTCTGAAGACCCCACGCTCGCTGGCGCCGGCTTGAGCCCGCCGAGGTATTGGTGCCATCCGGCCACGTAGCTCTGCGCCGCCCGGGAGAAGCCGCCCGCGAGCGAGCCCTGCGCCGCCGAGAGGGCGCCCGAGGTTCCGCCTTCGAAGCCCAAAGAGAGCGTCAGGCGCTGGCTTCCGGAGAGGCCGGTGAGCGAAGTACGCGCCGTCTGCACCACGTTGCCCCGCGTGGAGGCCGAAGCGTAGTGCCAGTCCATCTTGTAGTCGTTCCGGAGATCCGTCCACCCGTCGCTCGTACCGAGGTAGCCGCTGGAGACCTCCTTGAAGCCGGGCGCACCAAGGAGGGCGCTCGCGCTCTTGCCGTCGCCCGCCAGAAGCTGGCCGTTCTTGCTCGTGGCGGTGTCGTCGTCCCCGCCGTTGTTCAACGCGGGGTCGTAGAGCGCGTACAGTTGGTACGGTTCGCCGGTGAGGGATTCGAAGGTTACGTCTACCAGCACGGCCGGTCGGGCTGGATCCGTGACGTAGGTCTTGGTGATACGGTACTTGCCGTCTATGTCGGTGTTGATCTGGCGGTACTCGAGCGCCTTCCCGTCTACCAGTTCGACGCTCTGGGTCGTGGCATCGGTTTCGCGTTCGGCGAAGGTCTTGCCGTCGCTCACGATAAACTGCAGGTCGCGCACGCTGGGCGTGCCGAGGTCCGGGTAGTACACCTCGGTAAGCTTCCCGTCGTCGAGCGTGTACCACACCTTGCTGGCGGTCGTTGTCGAGGTCCCGAACCCGTCTTTGTCAGCGGGGGTCCACACCGCCCCCTCGCCAGGGGCTCCGGGGGCGCCCGCGGAAGCCGCCCTGGCTAGCCCGGTCACACCAACAACGAGCAGACCCGCCAACAGGATCGCCGCAGCGACCGCAGCCCATACCCTGAGCGACCGGGATATCTCCATGCCCTTCCCCCTTACGCCGTTAGTAACTGCGGCATCATAAACCGGCGCGCACGCATCGCGCAACAGGTCCACTTTCGGGCTGAAACAGGCTGTGGCGGAAGGTCGTCTCCGGGGGACGAGCCGCCCGGTCTACCTGCCGAAGAACAGTTTTGCGGCGGGGCTCATCATCTCGGGGCTCCACATCGGGTCGAAGGTAAGCTGGGCGTTCACGGTCTCGACGCCCTCGATAGAAAGCGCCTCCGTCTCGACCTGCTCCTGGATCAGGTCCCCCACCGGGCACATCGGGCTCGTAAGGCTGAAGGTAACGTCCACGTGGCGCCCCTCATCGTGAACACCTATATCGTAGATCAGACCCAGCTCCACGAGATCCATCCCGATCTCCGGATCTATAACGTTCCTGAGCTGATCCTGCACACGCTCCTCGGTTATCACCTTTTCTCACCTCTCGTCGATACAATCGCCTTTGGGCGATTGTATCAGCACGCTGCGCCCTTCGGGCTCCGCTTTCAGCACGCTCGCTGCGCTCGCTTGTCAGCACGCTTCGGCTTCGCCTCGCTTTCAGCACGCTTCGCCCGGCTCCGCCGGGCTCCGCTTGTCAGGAAGTCGTCCCAGGGCGACGCCGCGAGCGTCGGACGTTACTGCCACGGACGACAGTTCGTCGTGCGCTGCTGGGCGAGGCTAGAACGGGATAAGCTGACAAGCCTGCTCCGCAGGCTTGTCACAGATGCTTCAGTTATCCCCCGTTTTGGGACGGTTATCCACAACATGTTGTGGATAACTCGGGCTTGGCGGTGCATAAGTGCTTTATGTTGTTACCTCGCATTAACCTTGCGCATCTCGGGTTATTGGCTCTCCAGGGCTCTGGTGTAAGACTCGACCGCCTGGTAGGCCCTGGAGCGGCCGAGGTTGTAGGTGCGCAAGCCTTTGGGTTTGGTGCTGTATTTGTAGAGTATTTCTTTTTCCAGGGTGTAGTCTTGCCAGACGGGTTTTTGGCCTATTTCGGGGAGGGATTGGACTATCGTGGGGACGGCGTCGGCGCTTAGGGTAGTCAGGTAGTAGGGGTCGAAGCGCTTGCCCTGTTGCAGGCGGTCTATGTTGGTCTTTGCTATGAGGGCGTCGGGGTTCATGGCGTTTATGAGGAGGATGGCGGCGAAGCCGGCGACGAGGGCGCCGAAGGCGAAGCGGTTGCGGCGGGAACGGAGCACGGTCAGGACGAACCAGATGAGGACGGCGGATACCCAGAACATGAACACCGTCGTGTACAGGCGCAGCTCGGTCAGGCCGAACTCGCTCGTGTAGAGGTACATGCGTTGCAGCGCTGAGGCGACGACGACGAAGAGGAGGGCGACCATCAGCAGGGCCAGCGCCTTGAAGGTGATCTCGTGGCGGCGGGATTCGGGGCGGAAGAGCCAGTGGACGAGCAGGAGCAGCGGGAGGGCGAGGGCCGTGACGGTAGCAAGCTCGAAGAAGCCGTGGCGGGCGTACTCGGCGTAGGTCAGGCCGGCGGTGTCGACAACGTGGCCGGCGCCGCCGAAGAGGTAGCGGACCTGGATCACCACGAAGGTCAGGAACAGGAGGTCGAGGAGACCGAGCACGACCCCGACCTCGACGATACCGAGCGAGACCACCCTGGGACGCGCAAGGACGACGTTCTGGGGGATGCGCGCCACGAGCCCGGCCCACAGGAGCCCGGCCGCGAGCCACGCGAAAAAGCAGAAGAGCAAGAAGTGCGAGAATACCTTTGCGAGATCGAAGCCGAAGACCTCAAGCACCAGCCGCTCGAAGACGGCGTCGGCCGCCACGAAGAGGGCCCCGAAGAGGACCAAGAGTGGCGCGGCGAGCAGCACCCCGCGCGAGACCGCGAGCGCACCACCCTTCCACCGCCCGCGCAACGCCTCCCCCCAATCTATGTCCATCACGCCGACGGGCACGGGTCCGGCCGAAGTGAAGCTACCGGCGAGGGTGCCGCCGATGATGTAGTCCGAGATCCCCGCGCGGCGCAGGCTCCCGCTCCTTCCGCGCCAGACGGCGAGAGAGAGTGAGATCATCACGGCCATCACATCGAGAAATACGACAACGGGAGAGTCGCGCAAAGCGACCCCGACGGCGGAGAAGACGGCCACGAAGACGAGCCATCTCCCCTCTCCCCCGGTATCCACGCGCCACCACCTCGCGAACGATACGGCGAGGCCGACGAGCAGCATAGTCCAGACCGGGAAGTTGACGCCCCACGGCGTGGCGCGGAGCAAGATGTCCCCGAGGACGCCGAGCACCAACGCAACCCCGATGAGCCCGAGCCCCATCCTCGTCCTCTCTCCCACCAGAGATACCTCCCGTCCGTAGCCTGGGAGGCACTCTAGAGGACGCAGGTAACACGGCGGCCACCGGCCGGTTAAGAAGGACTAACCTATTCTAAGCTCCTCGTCCCCAGGATAACGATCCGTTATCTTGCCCTCACGCCGGGCAGATCGTGACGCCCGGACCTTTGCACACCTGCTAAACGCGTTGGCGCCGTCTTCGAGAATCGTCGAGATCGACCGACGGACCTGCGGGGTGTCGAAGCCACGCAGGCCGAGGGTGGTCCTACGGTAGATGATGTCGTCGGCGGTCACGGCCCATTCTTCGCTTACCGCGTGGTAGACCTGCGCCCAGAGGTCGGGCGCTCCAGGCGTAACCTTTTCGAGGGCGTCAGGGGACGCGTTAGCGCACGCGAGGAGCCTGGGGGTCTCCCCACCGTAGAGGCGCAGGAGATGATCCACCGCGGAGCTTTCGAGATGAGGACAGACCGCTATGGATCGAGGTGATGCATCGGAGAGAGGAGCGTCGTTTAGACGGAGCTTCCGGGGCCTGACTGCATATGGCAAATTTCGCAGGGCATCGAGGGCTATCCGGCGGTGGGTGGTCAACTTGCCCCCCGCGACCGATACCATGCCCCGGGGTCCGACCCTGAGAAGGTGGTCTCGGCTCGCATCCGGCGTCGCGGCCCCCCCCGGGGCAAGACGCGCAGCCCCGCGAAAGCGGAGATCACACGCCCCTTACAGAGCATCTCCGGACCCAGGAACTCTCCGGCCGATTGCAGGAGACGGGAAACCTCTTCGGGCTCGGCGGCCACACCATGAGGGTCGCCCTCGTACTCGTCATCAGTGGTTCCGAGTAGAACCTTGCCCTCACACGGCACGGCGTAGAGGTGGTGGCCACCCTCCAGAGAGACGGCGACGGCGGCCCGCCACGGCCCGTCGGGCTGGAGGACGAGGTGAACGCCCTTGCTCAGGCGGGAGATGGGCCCGCAGCCGGAATCTTCCAACTTCCTCATCCGATCCACCCACGGACCGGTGGCGTTGACCACGGCTCTGCACCGGACGGCGAGCGTGCCCTCGGGTCCCCGGAGCGTCACGCAACAGACACCGCCAGGCATGAGCTCCGAGGCCCGCAGATAGTTGGCGACCACGGCGCCGGAACGCGCTGCGGCCGTGACCGTGGCGAGCGTGAGACGGCTGTCGTTGGTCGTGGCCTCGTGGAAGACGGCGTGGGAGCCGAGGTCGTGTACCCGCAGCGGCGGCACGAGAGACGCCACCTCCTCCGGCGTGGCGAAGCGGGGAAGCGGTCTCCGGAAACCACCGAGCGCGGAGTAGAGGAGCAGTCCGGTCGCGCACCTGGAGCGATGTCGCCTCCCTCCGTTGGCGGACAGCACGAAAGGCAGCGGCCTCACGAGGTGCGGCGCGATGCGTGAGGCGAGAATGTCGCGCTCCCTCAGGGCGGCGCGCACGAGCCGGATATCGCCGGTTCCGAGGTACCTGAAGCCGCCGTGGATCAGGCGCGCAGAGGCCCCCGAGGTGGCCCCGCCGAAATCCCCGGCGTCCACGAGCGCCACCCTGAGCCCGAAGCGCGCCGCGTCGAGGGCCACCCTGCTCCCTATGATGCCGCCCCCGATCACGAGCACGTCGAACACACCGGAGCCAAGCTCCTCCAGCGCGCGTTCCCTGAGCCCGCTCACGACAACGCCACCTCCTCGACGACCGTGCGCTCGTTTACGAGGTCGGCCATCACCTCCAGAGCATGCGGCGGAAGACCCGGATACACCGGCAGAAAGACGATGCCGGACATCATGTGGTGTGCCTGTGCTGGTAACGAGCCTCCCGCGGGCGCATCGACGACGGCGATGCTGCTGGTCGCCCGGCTCGCGTCCAGGCCACGCCTACGGAGGTCGAAGATCAAGGATTCCGGATCGGGAACCACCACGGGATAGAGCCAGTGTGTCCTCAACAAAGAACGCCCACCAGGATGCACCTCGATAACCTGCAGCCTGCGGGTGAACCGCTCTCCGGCCGCTGCCCTCATCGCGAGTCGCCTGCGGTCGAAGGTCCTTAGCCGCCTGGAGAGCAGCGCGAGCAGCGGCGCGCAGGGCCGCTGCCCGAGACGCCGGAAGAACGCCCGTTCCGGCTCCCGAGGAGGAAAAGCGCGGACCGCGCGGTTGACCAGGGCATCCAGGTCGGCGCCCAGCCACGCGCAGGATCGCACGAGCAACCCGTAGGGCCGGGGACGCGAGATGGCGAGGAGGCCGAGCGCCGTAAACAGCTTCTTGATGTAAAGGCTCCGACGCTGCACCGGATAACCGGCCTGCGTTTCGCGCATCCTGCAAAGTACCTCGCGGTCGCGTACCCGCAGGACCGCGCCGCCGAGGGCTGTCGAGGTCTTGAGGGTACCAAAGCTGTACATGGAGACGTCGGCTGCAGGGTCTCCGACACGCTCCGGCCCCCGAAGAGCCTGCGCGCAGTCTTCGACGAGGATGAGACCATGCTCCCTGGCAAACTCGGCAAAGGGGCCGAGATCCACGCGCCCACCGAAGAGGTGCGCCACCAACAAGACCCGCGTGCGCGGCGTTAGCACGGCCTCCAGCGCCGAGGGTCGCGGCGCGAGCGTCCCCGGGTCGATGTCCACCGGGACTGCACGCAGCCCGTGCCCGCGAACGATCCTGACCATATCAGGATGCGTGACGGCCGAGACGAGGACCTCATCCCCAGCCCTCAGCCCCGAAGCCCCGAGCCAGAGGTCCCACCCACTCCGCACGGAATAGCACACCAGCCCATCATCCTCCGCCAAGCAAAGTTCGAGAACCTCTGCTTCCAAACCGTCCCTTCGCAACGGCCACCAGCACGAACGAACCCCGAAGAAGATGTCCTTCGGCGAGAGATCCAACCCGTGCCTCGCGTAGATACCACGCCCCATCCCAGTCCTTTTCACCACCCGAGCCTCCTTCGACCCTGCCTCTTTAACTTACACTGTAAGTATAGAGGGCAGGATAGCACGTTGGCGGGTGGAATGCCACGGTGGAAGCGAACGTTGAGGCGCTCGGGCATGCGGGAGGTTCGCCTGCTGCTCTCACGTGTGGCATATTTCGGCTCTTGGTGAGATAGCAGGTAGGAGACAATCTGAGGAGGACCGGCGGCATAGGGATTTTGATCGTTGTGGCGGTGTTCGGCTACGGAGTTTATACGGGCGTGGTAGATCCCTGGCAACTCTTCAGCGAGTTGCTGGGACAGGACTCCGGCCGGTCTTCGTCCGGGCCTTCGGCGGCGCCCGGCGCGCCTGCGCCGCCTTCGCCTTCGGAGGCGCGTTCGATGTTGCGGGGGATCGAGGTGTCGCCCGCCGGGAGCATGGCCGGTTACTCCCGCGAGGAATTTCCGCACTGGGCCGCCGACGGAACCGGGTTCGGCTGGGAAGAGCCTGACGGCAGTTGCGACGTGAGAGACGACGCCCTCGTCAGGGATGGGCGCGGGGTCGAGGTCGACGAGGAGTGTTCCATAACGGCCGGTAGGTGGTTGGATCCCTTCACAGGCACGACGCTCACGGATTCCGGGGACGTGGACATAGACCATCTCGTTCCCCTTGCCAACGCCTGGCGTTCCGGCGCGAGCGACTGGAACGAGGGCCAAAGGGAAGCCTACGCCAACGATCCCGGTGTGCTCCTTTCGGTAGACGACGGGGCCAACCAGATCAAAGGCGACAAGGGGCCTGAGGCGTGGCTACCGCCCAACGCCGAGTACCATTGCGAGTATGCGAGGCGTTGGATCTCGATAAAACATGACTGGAACCTAACGGTAAACCCGCAAGAGAAGAGTACGCTTCAGGAGTTGCTGCAAGGATGCCGGGCCGGGTGAGTGATACGGGACAAAGCGCTTTCCAGGAGCTAATCTCTCCCTTCACCAGCACAACCGGCGGCGTCATGACCGACGAGGTCGGGGCGATCAGCGGCGAACTGGAGCTACTAACCCGCCCTAAGGACGCCGGTGTCGAAGCGCTGGTGCGATACGCCGGCTCCCGCGACCTCTACACAGTAACCGGCTCGCCGGTGAGATCCAACGAGTCCCACGAGCAGACACACGAAATCATCCTGCAACGACTCACCGCACCAGGCGGAGTCGAAAACGGAAATGAGCTCCCCGTAGACCTGGCTGACGCGTAACGGCGCATGCCAGCAATTGAGCATTTCAGGAAGAGCATAGGGACGAGAACCACTCGTCAAGAGAAGCTTGCCTGCCAGAATTTCGAATTCGAAGCGTGGGCTTCGCAAGGAAAAGCTGAAATGCTGACGTGCTGAATTGCTCTACGCCGCCGAGCGGTGCATGGCGTAGGCGATGACGCCGAGTACGATGTAGATCAAACCTGCGACTACGACGAGGCCGGAACGGACTTGCAGGGCGCCGTCGGCCACCTGGAACAGTCCGTACAGCAGGTACCCGATGGCGCAGGCCAGGGCGCCGCGGTGGAAGAGCGCCGGCCTGCGGACGAGCAAGCCGGCCACGGCCAGGAGAGCACCGCCGGCGACGACGAGGGCGAAGATGAGGAGCACACTGCTGCGCAAGGCTTCGGTGGCCGGGGCTATGCCGAAGCCGTCGGCGGCCGGCGCCGGGTCGGCGAGGGTGAGCAGGAGCCCGTAGATGTCCCCTACTTCGGCCAGAAACATCAGGCCGAAGATGGATATCGCGACGAGCCGCAGCATACCGTCCTTCAGCGCCGGTACTCCTGCCAGCCCAGGCGGGCGAGAAGGGCCGCCGTCATCGCCGCCGTCGCGCCCCAGATGTTGCGTGGGGACGGGCCGCCGACGGCGAAAACGGGTACCTCGTAGTCGTGGCCCTCGTAGCGCCAGAGCACCCGACGCAACGTCTCGGGGGCGCTAAGCGTCTGAAGGGATACCGTGAAGATCTCCTCCACCTCGTCCGGGGCGAGCACCAGTTCCGCCTCGGGCGGCAGCAGCCCCACGAAGGGGCTGACGCGGAAATCGGAGGGGGGTATGTACATTTCCTCCAGCTCCCCGATAACCTCGACCATGCCTGGGCGAAGGTCGATCTCCTCCTCGGCCTCGCGAAGCGCCGTCTCCATCAGCGACCCATCCCCCGCCTCGGCGCTGCCGCCAGGAAAGGAGATCTGACCCGCATGGTCGGCGAGATCATCCCTTCTCACCGTGTAGAGGACCCGGGCATGCCCACCCTCCACAAGAATCGGAACGAGAACCGCGGCCCGCCGCGAATCCGACCCCGGCGGCGGCACCCGCGGACGCCTCTTTCCCGTCTCCAGATCCACCGGCGAGAAACTCTCGTAAACCTCCCGCCATCCTTCCAACGGCCGGGCCACCGCCTCCCGCAACCGTCGCACGAGACCATCCCCGCCCAAGTCCTCCAAACGCCTGTCCATCACGAGAGCATAGCATTTCAGCATTTCAGGCAGATAGTTGGCCGGCTAATCGTCTCGACAACAAGACCTGAAATGCTGGCGTGCGCCGTTCAACCCGAGACGTTTTTGAAGGCGAGGATATTGTGGGGGGTTACACGGACGAGGAGTTCGCCTGTTACGGCGTTGCGTTGGCCGTATTCGTCGGCCCGGTTGGGGCCCATGTAACGGCCGCCGATGCGGGTCGCCCAGTGGAGGAGGTCGGGATCTCCGTCTATCAACTCGGCCGTGCCTTCGATGATGGCGAAATGGAACGGCGGTTCTTCATCGTCGATGCAGAGGCTGACGCGCTGGTCGCGGCGCATGTTCCGGCCCTTGACCGTGGCCTCGCCCGTGGTGAAGACGAACTTATCGCCGTCGAGGTCGAACCAGATCGGGGCTGCGTGCGGTCTGCCGTCGGCGCGTACCGTGGCGAGGGTTGCCGTGCGCGCGCGGTCGAGCAAGAAGCGCTCGTACTCCCGTTTCGTCATCCGTTGTGCCAAATTCGCACCTCCTCATCAGAGCGTTGGGCGGGGATCCTCCCCCACGTACCGGCCCGTCGATAGTCGATCAGCATGAGCACTCCGATCCCGACCTGGACGAGGCCAAGGAGAGCCTGGAACACGAGTACCACGGGGCCCTGGTTCCCCCTCGTGTCGTCACCAAAGGACAACCCGGGGAAATTCTGCAATATGATACGATAAGTATTAGTAGGAAGTCGGGTTTCCCGTAGAGAAACCGGTACCGCCTTGCGTGGTCCCGTATAGTCAAGCGCCTGGGCGCACGCCTCGTTCGGGCACTGAGAAAGGGATGTTTTCTGGTGTTAAACGACCATCCGGAGAGGGGCGCGCGGGGGGAGCTCACGCGCGAGCAGGCAAGGGAGCGAAGCCGGGGGATGTTCGCCGCCGCCTGGGTGGAAGCCGCCAGGCAAGAAGACCTTGCGCGCAAGCGGGAGCAGACCAGGAAGAGAAAGCAGGCGGAAGAGGTGGCCGCCTGGGAACGCTTCGTGCGCGCTGAACAGCGCCAGCTCAAGCTGCGGCAAGATGGCCAGCTTGCCAGGTTGCTTGGCGAACCCTTGCCGGGAGAGCTCCCCGCGCTCCTGCAAAGGTTGGCCTCCGAGGACCAGAGGCAGGCCGAACGCGGAATGGTGGCGCTTATGAGCGGCGGCAAGACAGCCTACAAACACATAGACGACCTCGATCCGGAGGACATGCCGGCCAGGATCGCGGCTAACAGGCTACGCGTAACCTGGCTCAAGGAAAGAAGGGACGGCTGGCTAAGCGGAAGGGCTTTCCAAGCGTAAAGCCGTCAGCCGGTGGCTTGCTCCTCTGTTCGGCGCTGTCCCAATTCCCTGTCGAGCAGGAAAAGCGCCTCGCTGCCGTCCCCGATCATCCTCAAGGTCTCGACCACGTCCCTGGCGTTCTTCTCCTCCTCGACCTGCTCCGTAACGAACCATTGCAGGAAGGTCTGGCTCGCGTAATCGTTCTCCCTCGCAGCAAGCCCGTAGAGGTCGTTGATCATGGCGCTTACCTTCCGCTCGTGCTCGAGCGCCTGCTCGAAGACCTCCAGCGGGGACCCGAACTCGACCAGCGGCCCGTCTATCTCGCGCAAGACGACGCGCCCGTTACGCTCCAGGACAAAGTCGTAGAACTTCATCGCGTGCACCGTCTCCTCCTGCGCCTGGGCGCGCATCCAGTGCGCGAAACCAGGCAGGTTCTCCGACTCGCAGTAGGCGGCCATCGAGAGGTACTGGTAGGCCGAAAAAAGCTCGTTCCTGATCTGCTCGTTCATCGCGTCCTCGACCGCTTTGCCCAGCACGTGTCCTCCTCGTGTATGTTGTTCTCCTCCTACCACTATACCTATAATCTTCACTGCGGAGCTACGAGCTCTTGTCGACGCTCGAGTGGGCCAGCGAGGTGGCGAAGGCGCCCAGGGGCAGAACCAGCGCAGATAGGATCGAACCGCCCACCCATTCCCCCCAGGTGTGCGAACCTGTCACTAGCCCGACCAACCAGGCGCCCAGGTGGACGATCACCCCTTCCATGTAGTAGGCGACGCTCGCCGTCATGAACACGAACCAGAAGTGATCGCGGACGAGGTCCTTGCTCCGGCGCATCGCGGCGATGGGTCCGATGCTGTATTCGCGGATCACGGGCGTCGTCAGCGACCAGCGCGTGTACAACCACACCCCGGGCACTACGAGCAGCAGGCTAGCCGCCGATGTGATGAAGATAACGATCACCGCCGCCACGAGGACCCCGGGTACGAAGGGCGCGGCCCCGACAAGATCGTCGAAAACTCCACCCAGGCCGTGGCGCTGCTCTCCTTCACGGACCTTTCTGACGATCCCCTCGGCGTAGGCCAGGTAGAGATAGTAGGCGACGTACGCCGTCAGCAATGAGGAGCCCAGGTCGAGCAGGCGCCGGTCGTCGATGAGGTAGGCTGGCACCTCCCCGATGGCGCCGAGGACAAGCGCCGGCGCTAGCGTCGCCAGGGGGTATTTCCACAAGATCGCCACTCCCCCCAGCCATACGCCCCTGATGGTATCGGCCTCGCCCATCCACCGCGCATTGTCGCCCAGCGAGCGGCGCGCGGCAAACGTGTCTTGGCGCACGCCCGAAATTGTCAGCAAGTTCTCAGAAAGGTTTCGGGCGACGTGACTCTATAATAGGGTTGACGACGACGCAAGAATGAGAGAAAACAACACGTGCGACTAGAGGAAGAAGATTCGTGACGGGCGCAGGTGGCATGCACGACCCCATAAAGGTCGTTCTTTGCGACGACCACGACCTCTTTCGCCACGGGCTTGCCGAGATGCTCTGGACCGCGGACGACATCGAGGTAGTCGGGGAGGCGAACTCCCACGATCGTGCCATCGACACCGTCCGCGAGATGAGCCCGGACGTGGTACTGCTTGATCTGGAAATGCCCAACGGCGGGGCCGAGGAGACCATGAGGAGGATGCTCGAGCTCCCGCAACCGCCGGGGGTCGTGATCGTGACCATGCACGACGAGCCGCGCCTGGTAAGGCGCTTTATCGGCGGCGGGGCCAGCGCCTATCTCACTAAGAGCGCCTCGCTTGAGGAGCTGCTCGACACCGTCAGGCAAGCCGCCGCAATCCCCGCTTTGCCGCCGGAGGACAGGAGGGCACGGGTCGTGCCGCGGAAGATGCTCGAAGATATCGAGGGGCAGGCCGACGGCCTGTCCGGGCGGGAGCTCGAGATACTGCTCCAGGCTGCGCGCGGGATGAGCAACCAGCAGATAGCCGCCTCTCTCCACCTCTCGGAGGCGACGGTCAAGCGCCACCTCGCCAATATATACAGCAAGATCGGGGTAAACTCCCGCACCGAGGCGACGCAGAAGGCGCTCGCGGAGGGTTGGATCTCCTCCTTCGAGGTCTCCGAGGCTTACGGGCGAGACGAACGCCGTCATGACCAGGCACGCTGAGAGAGAACCCGGACTACAGACCTCTGGTGACGGCGTTTCCGGCATCTCCGAAGGGCGCTTTCGCGCGGTCCTGGCAAACGTCGCAGACATGGTCACCATAAGCGACAGGGACGGCAGGATACTCTACGCCAGTCCCGCCACCGAGAAGGTTTCCGGCTACACCCCCGAGGAATTCGTGACGCGACATCCCTTCGACGCGATCCACCCCGAAGACCGTCCCCGCTGCGAGGAGGTGCTGGAGTCGGTGTCCTGGAAATACCTCATGCCCTCCGAGTTCTCAGCCGCGACCGCCCGGGGCGACGGCCGGGGTCTGGGGCTCAGATCCATGCGAGAAAGGGTCGAGATGGCGGGCGGAGAGCTGAAGCTTATCTCCCACCCGGGCGACGGCACGACGATGGAGATAAGGGTGCCCCTGCGGCGCCACGGGTAGCGCTCGACCCTCACGCACGGCGCGCTGTCAACGGTCGGCTATTACCTTGGTTCCGTCGCTCCGCCCGCCAGCACCGTGACTCTGTCCACAATCCGGAGCAGTTCCTCGGAAGACATGTCGCGCGCCTCGGAGATTTCGCCGCTCAGGCTAATCTGCGCGTCCATGCCGTTGCTGTAGAGGACTGTCACGCGGCAGAGAACATTCGTCACCGTCTCCAGTCCGAGCCCGTCATTGTCGTTGTGGACGAGCAGGTGCGGCCGGAACGTAGCGAGCTCCCCTTCGGTCTCGTCCGGGGCCGCGATCCTCACGTCGCAGCCCGGGCGCTGGCGACGGATAGTAAGCGCGATCGCCTGCCGATACATCCGGGGCGTAACTGTTATCAAAACACGCGCCATGCCATATGGTTTATCCTACGAGCACCTCCTGAAAACAAAACGCGCGAAAAATGGGCCGAAAGATGCAGTTCAGCCGGTCAGCAAGTCAGCACTTCAGCATTTCAGGGAGTCGTCCCGGGGCGTCGCCGCGGGCGTCAGACCACAGTGCCGCCCGCAGCGACACCGCGGGCGCCTCCGGACGAGGCCGCAACAGCAAGACAGCTAAAGTTCTGAAGTGCTACTCTGCTCCGCCTGTGGCGAGCATGTCCAGGGCGACGGCGGCGGTCCAGGATTGCTCGCCGGAGCCGAGCGGCTCGCCGGTGTAGGGCTCGAAGTACTCGGCGAAGCCGCCTTCGGAGAGCTCCTCCAGGGTGTCGCGGCGCATGCTCTGGGCCCGCTCGCCCTCACCCGCGCGGAGCAGCGACCACCAGAGGAGCCAGTTGGCGACGGGCCAGACGGGTCCCCGCCAGTAGCTTCGCGGGTGGAAGCCTGGCTCTTCGGGGCTCGTCGAGGGGGGCAACGGGTGGCGGAGATCCGGGTTGCCGGCGAAATCTTCCGAGTCGAGCGTCCAGAGGAGGTCCTGCAGGCGCTCGCGGTCGAGGCCACCCCCGATGAGGGGGGCGAAGCCTGCTATCGTGCGCACCGGCACGGACTCGTCGGCGAGTACGTCCCTGTCCAGGCAGAGCCCTAAGGCCGGGTCGAACTGCTCCTCGAGGCCGGCGCGTCCGCGTTCGATCCAACCTTCGATAAGCTCCCTGTCACCTTCGGGCGCATCGACGACACCGGAGATCTCGAGCAAAGCCTCGTTGGCAGCGACGAGGATGGCGGAGAAAAGCACGTCCTTGACGAGGAAGGGGTGCCGCTCGTAGATGACTGCCTCGTCGTAGCGGGCCCTCTTGAGAAGCTCCAGAAGCCACAGAAAGCGGTCGTACTCGTTGTCGGTGGGGCGGTGTGAGGGATCTGAGACGTGCTGGAGGTCGTAGCGGGTGTAAGCCGGAACCTCCCCGACGGAGATCCTCTCCAGGGTCGCATCCCAGCGGGGGGAGTTGTCCGTGCCACTCTCCCAGGGATGGTAGATGGTGACGAGCCCCGAGCCCTCGGGGTCGCGCGCGGTCGCCAGGTACCGGTGCCAGGAGAACAGCCTCCTGTAGTTGCCCTTGAGGAAGGTGCGGGCGCGTTCGACGCGCTCCTCGTCCTTGCCGCGCGAGGTCTGCCAGATGCGCCTGACGGCTATGGCGTGGACGGGCGGCTGGCACAGGCCGCTGGTGCGCTTTTCCTGCGGAGCATGCTCGGATAGCCCTGAAGAGTTCCAGCGCTCCGCGTCGGGGAAGTAGCTCTTCGGCGGCGCCTCAGGATCGAAGACGATGTGCGGCACCTTGCCCGTGGACCACTGGCCGCGAAAGAGGCTCTCCATCTCGTCCGTGGCGCGGCGGTTGTCCACATGCGCGAGGCCTAGCGCGATAAACGCCGAATCCCAGCTCCACTGGTGCGGATAGAGCGAGGGTGCTGGCTTGGTCCAGGCCTTCAGCCCGTTGCGGCGCAAAACGCCGGTCGCCTGGGGGTTCACGCCGCCGAACCGCCCGGGTTCGGCGGTTTCCGAAAGGCTTTCTTTTACCTCTTCCTCTCGCATGAGCCGGTTCTCCAACCGTCGTAGATCAGCTCCACGAACCCAATGTATACAATGACCGGCCCGCCTTCAAGGCCGCCAACGGGTCTGCTCAACCCTGGCGTTTGTCTAGCCTGGAGATCTGTTCCTGGTAGGCGTCCAGGGAGTCGAGGAAGCCGTCATAGGCGTCGCTGGACTCCCTGGAGAGCTCCTGGAACACCTCGCGCTGCTCCCTCACCAGCTCCTGAAGGTTGCCGAACGTCCTGCGGTTCAGTTCGGCGTGGTCGTCGAGGGTCTCTACCCAGTTCTCGAAGAACCTCCTCGACAACCTCATACCACTCTTCTGCGCCTCGAAGGCCTGATCCACGGCCGTCCTGTACCCCTCGCGGGTGATCCTGTCCAGCCGCTCCGCTGCCTCCCGATTGCGCCGCACGTCTCTCTCGTCCAATGCCTACCTCCTTCTCCCGAAGCCACATTCTAACCGCTCCACCCGATCTGGTAGCAAACGCGTGGACTTTCTTTTTCGCAGGCGCGACATGACACGCCGCATGATCGTGGCCGCTTCCGCTTGCTAGCACGAGATTATGGTCGACATAGCGGTCATCGGGGGCGACGGCATAGGGCCCGAAGTCGCTGGCGCGGGCATGAGGATTCTGGAGGCGGCGGCAGGCAGCGATGCCTCGCTCGAGCTTGGCTTCACGGAGTTCCCGTGGGGCTGCGAGTACTACCTGGAGCACGGTCCTTTTCGCGAACAGAGATACTATCAACACCCAGGCTGATCTCTACCTCTTCCCCGACCTCAACCCTTATACCAACCCCTCTGTAGAATTCCTGCCTGCAGGACAGCATCGACGCCACCGGCAGATACGGCGTCACGCAAGGCATCGAGTCCGTGTCGATCCAGCGAGGCTCCGGATGCCGTATCCTCGAACTCCCCCACCACCTCAAGGTCGTGGGCGTCACAATGGCGTCGTAAAGCCTCAATCTGTTGCCTCAGAGAGTACCCCCTTATTCCGCTGCTCCTCTGTGGATACCCGGCAATATAGGGC